>NZ_CVTH01000087.1:422518-516900 GCF_900005955.1 Pseudomonas sp. 8 R 14
CACCGAGCCTAGGCGAGGTGCCGAGTGTTGGGGCGAAGCGTTTTTGGTTACTTTTGGCGCTCTTCCAAAAGTGACCCGCTGTAAGAGCGGAACCCTAAGTGGTCGTGACCGCAGCAACGGATATGTACTCGGTCAAAGCCAACGACATGGTCGGCCCGAAGGCCGCCACGGAAGCAAACCACAGACCTCTGAAAGTTGTGTAGATACCTATGACCATCGGAGGCCCCCTCCCACATTTAGGTCGCAGGGCATCAGTTGGATAGGCGCCGGATCCCGAGCCGTCACAGCAACAATCTCCCAGCCCCAACAAAAAAATGCCCCCCCCGCCAAGGGATGGGCATTTTCCCTCCAACCATTACTGCTTGGCGTGCTTGGCCTGTACTTCAGGCATCGCCGAAGAATGATGGTTAAGAATTTTCCACTGGCCACCCACCTGCTCATAGACGAAGGTGTAGCGCGCCTGCACCTGACGCACCTTGCCATCCGACTCGGTCAGGGTGAAGGTGTAGACGCCACTGTCCATGGCCACGTTGCTGCCCAGCTGGCGGATCTCGCGGTAGTTGATCTGGCCCACCGGCTTGAGCGCCAGGAAGTGGTCGAAGTAGTCGGTGATCTGCTCCGGCGTCGTGCGCACCTGGTTGGAAACGGTCGGCTGCAACACAGCGCCCGGCGCGTAGAGGTCGACCACGGATTTCGCGTTGCCGGTCTGCAGGGCGCTGTTCCAGCGATCGAATAAACCGGCAATCTCGCGGTCTTTGACATTGGCCGGCGCCTGGGCGACTTCACGGTAGACATACGGGGCCGTCTCGGCAGCATGAACAAACGGTACGCTCAGGGCAAACATCAGGGCGATCGGGGCGATATCGAATTTCATTGCATTACTCCAGTGGTCGTCGTTGAGGCCACTTTGCCAACCTGCCCGCCAGCCGCCATCGGCCAACCGGAGGTATTTACCTATGCCATTTGGCAGATAGCGCCCAAGGGGTCCGACCATGTCTAATAGATCCCCCTCGCGCCCGCAGCAATGGAGCATCAACCATGCATGACACGCCCCATGATCCCGGCAGCGCCCTGGCCATGCGCGCGCACTTTCGCCAATCGCAAAGTCGTACGGCGCGCCTGCGCCTGTTGGTGGATACCGGCCAGGAATTGCGCCAACTGGCCCCCGACGCCATGCGCGAACGCGTGCTCGCGCGGGCCTGCGCGTTTCTGGCCATGGACCACGGGCTGCTGCAGGAGTGGGACGCCGAGGGCATCGCCTATACCAGCGCCCGCCATGGCACCCCGTCGCGCTTGGGCAGCCTGGCCGCCCTCGCCGACCGCAGCCTGCGCACGGCGTGCTGGCAGGAGCGTCCATCTGAGGACGTGCCCAGCGTCTTGCAAGTGCCGTTGCGCGCCGGTGACGGCGATGCCTTTGGTGTACTGGTGCTGGGCAATAGCGTCAGCCTGCGGGCGCCGGAGCACGAAGACAGCGAGTCCCTGCAACTGCTCGCCACATTACTGGCCGCCCACCTGGAAAACGACCGGCTGCTGAGCACCCTCAAGCTGCGCGACAAAACCCTGTCCGACCTGGTCAACCGCTTGCTTCGCGCCCAGGAAGACGAACGCAAACGCGTCGCCTACGACCTCCACGATGGCCTGGCGCAAACCCTGGCGGGCCTGCACCAGCGGCTGCAAGGCTTTGCCGGGCGCTGCCCGCCGCTGCCGGAGGCATTGGCCGCCGACCTGGAGGCGATTCTTACCCTGGCCCAACACTCGGTTGGCGAGGGCCGGCAACTGATTGCGGGCCTGCGTCCCACGGTGCTGGATGATTTCGGCTTGTTCAAAGCCCTCGATAAGGAAGCCGACCGCCTGCGTGACGCCGGCATCAACGTGGTGTGGCTGGCGCACTGTGAGACGCGCTTACCCAGCCAGGTGGAAATCGCCTTGTTCCGGATCGGCCAGGAAGCCATCAACAATGTGCTCAAGCATGCGCGCGCAAGCCAAGTGCAACTGGTCCTGGCGCTGCACGACGGCCAGGCGTCCCTGCGGCTGGACGACAATGGCCGAGGCTTCAAGGCAGAGCCATCAGCAGATGACGTCCAGCATCTGGGCCTCGCCACCATGCAGGAGCGCGCCAGCCTGTTGGGCGGCAGCTTCACCTGCGTCAGCACCGTCGACGGCGGTACCCGGCTGCACGCCCGCGTGCCTGCGCACTTGATTGGAGTCCCGCAATGACCCACGTCCTGCGCCTGGTGCTGGCGGACGACCATGAAGTCACGCGCACCGGCTTTGTCTCCCTGCTGGCCGGCCACCCGCAGTTCGAGGTGGTCGGCCAGGCCAGTGATGGCCTGCAGGCGGTGGAGCTGTGCGAACAGCTTCTGCCGGATATCGTCATCCTCGACATCCGCATGCCCGGGCTCAACGGCCTGGGCGCCGCACGCTTGCTGCAACAACGCCTGCCGGCGGTGAAGGTGGTGATGTTCACCATGGACGACAGCCCCGAGTACCTGGAGGCGGCCATGAATGCCGGTGCGGTGGGCTACTTGCTCAAAGACGCCAGCCGCGCCGAGGTGATCCATGCGCTACAACAAGTGGCCGCCGGTGGCGAGGCGCTCAACACGGCGGTCAGCGCCCGGCTGTTGCGGCGCATGACCGAACGCCAGGCCAGCGGTGCCGCCCCCGGCGAACCGCTCACCCCACGGGAACGCCAGGTCCTCGGCTTGGTCGCCAACGGCATGAGCAACCGCGCCATCGGCGAACACCTGGGCATTACCACCGGCACGGCCAAGGCCCATGTCGAGCGGGTGATCGGCAAGCTCGGCGCGGCTGACCGTACCCAGGCCGCCGTGCGGGGCATCGCCTTGGGCCTGGTGACACCCACATGAGGCGGCCCAAATGAGAAAGCGTTGGGCCGACCTGCCGCTGCGCGGCAAGGCGCTGGTGGTGATTTCACTGCCACTGGTGGTGCTGTTGCTGTCCCTGGTGCTGATCTACACCACGGAACGCCAGACCGCCCGTGCCGAAGAGGATGTGCGCCGGGTTTTACGCGTGCAAGGCGATATCCAGGCCGTGCATACCCTGCTCGCGGAAGCCGCCGCCAGTGTGCGCGGTTACCTGCTCACCCGCCGCGAAGACTTCCTGCCCAGCTACCTGAACGCCAAGCCCCAGATCGAGTCGGCCCTGCGCCGACTGGACCGCAACGTACGCGATCAACGGGTGCGCGAGCAGCTCAGCGCGATCAAGCCGCTGATCGACGGCAAGGTCGACGGGCTGGAGGAAATGCTCAAGGACAGCGACGCCACACCGGAGTCCATCAGTGCCATCCTGATCAGCAACAAGCACATCCTCGATGCCCTGCGCCAGCACATCAGCACCATGCTCACCCTTGAGGCGTCGTTGCTGGCCGAGCGCAGCGCCGCCGCCTCCGAAACCCGCCAACGCTTGTTGCTGTCGACCTGGCTGGCGGCGATCTGCGGCTTGTTCGGGGCGATTGTCGCGGTGCTGTTTCTGTCCAAGGGCATTGTCGCCCGGGTGCAGAATGTGCAGCGCAATGCCCAACGCCTGGCCCTGGGCTCGCCGCTGCTGCCACAGCCGCCGGAAAAAGACGAAATCGGCCAGTTGGGCACCAGCCTGGTGGAGGCCGGACTGTTGCTGGCCGAACGCGAACGCGCCTTGCGCGACAACGAAGAACGCTTGCGGCTGATCATCGATGGGGTCAAGGACTACGGGATCTTCGCCCTCGACACGGCGGGCCATGTCACCAGTTGGAACAACGGCGCCGAGCGGATCAAGGGCTATACCGAACAAGAGATAATCGGCCAGCATTTCTCGCTGTTCTACCTGCCCCAGGAATGCCCGCAGCACCCGGACATGGCGTTGCGCGAGGCCACCCGCAACGGTGATTACACCGAAGAAGGCTGGCGCTGCCGCAAGGACGGCACGCGGTTCTGGGCCAGCGTGGTGATCACGGCGCAATACGACGGCACCGGCGCCCTGCGCGGTTTTTCCAAGATCACCCGCGACATCACCGACCGCCGCGCGGCGGAGATCGCCCTGCGCACCGCCCGCGAGGAAGCCGAACGCGCCAGCCGCGCCAAAAGCCAATTCCTGTCGCGCATGAGCCACGAACTGCGGACCCCGCTCAACTCGATCCTGGGCTTTGCGCAACTGCTGGACATGGACGCGCCCAAGGCGCAAAAGGCCGATGTCGGTCATATTCTGCGCGCCGGCCAGCACCTGCTCACGCTGATTAATGAAGTGCTGGACATCGCCAAGATCGAGGCCGGAAGCCTGGCGTTGAATATCGTGCCGATCCCGCTTGCGGGCACCTTGCAAGAGGCGCTGACGCTGGTGTCGCCCATGGCCGCCGACGCAGGCGTGCAGTTGCGGCCGCTGCCAGCACTGGCGGCGGATACGGGCATCGTTGCCGACCGCCAGCGCCTGACCCAGGTGCTGCTGAACCTGCTGTCCAATGCGATCAAATACAACCGGCGCGATGGCCAGGTGAGCCTTGAGGTCGATATCCGTGGACAACGAGTCAGCGTGGCTGTGTGCGATACCGGCAACGGCATCGCAGCCGATCATATGGGGCAACTGTTCAAGCCTTTCGAACGCCTGGGGGCCGACCCGAATGTGGAAGGCAGCGGCCTGGGCCTGGCACTGAGTAAAAGCCTGCTGGAGAACATGGACGGCCGACTCAAGGTGCAGAGCCAGCCCGGCGTCGGCTCGCGCTTCACCCTGGAACTGCCCTTCGTGCGCGTGGCCCACGCCCAGAGTATTGCCACGCCCGGCATCGACACCGAATTGAAGCGCCCTGCTCCCGTCGTCAGCACCTTCGAGGGCAAGGTGTTGTGCATCGAGGACAACCTCTCCAGCCTGGCGCTGATCGAAACCCTGCTGCAACGTCGGCCCGGCATACGCCTGCTGTCGAGCATGCAAGGCCAACTGGGCCTGGACCTCGCCGCGCAGCATGCGCCACAGCTGATTCTGCTGGATGTGTCGCTGCCGGACATCAATGGTTTGAAGGTGCTGCAACGCCTGCGTCAGTCACCGATCACCCGCGAAACACCGGTGCTGATGATCACCGCCGACACCAGCGACCTTACCCGCCAGACCTTGCAGGAAGCCGGCGCCACCGCGGTATTGAACAAACCGATCAACGTGCCGGCGTTTCTCGCCCACCTCGACCAAGCTTTTCCGGAGCCCGCGTGAACCTCGACCTGCGTATCCTGATCATCGACGACCAACGCCCGAACCTCGACCTGGTGGAGCAACTGCTGGCACGCGAAGGGCTGACCAACGTGCTGAGCAGCACCCAGCCGCTGCGCACCCTGGAGTTGTTCAACAGCTTCGAGCCGGACCTGGTGATCCTCGACCTGCACATGCCGGAGTTCGACGGCTTTGCGGTGCTGGAGCAACTCAACCGGCGCATCCCCCAGGGTGAATACCTGCCGATCCTGGTACTCACTGCCGACGCGACCCGCGACACGCGCCTGCGTGCCCTGGCCCTGGGCGCCCGGGACTTCATCAGCAAACCCCTGGACGCGCTGGAAACCATGCTGCGGGTATGGAACCTGCTGGAAACCCGGGTGCTGTACAAGACCTTGCGTACGCTGGTGCCGGCGGACCGGATTGAGTTGTTGCAACGTAGCGGATCAACGGCTATTCGACGCTGCTAGGGCGATTGGCTCACAAATCCACCACGTCGCCACGCCGGGATGTTGTATACGGCGGCCCGACACCGGACAATCCCGCGCCCGTCCATTTCGCACTACAGGGATATTCCGCGCATGGCTGCTTCCAATAAATGGCTGATGTCATCGGTTGCTTATTACCTCGATTTCTTCACCGTTCCGCTGTTTGTGGTAGCTGCCCTCTATCTGGCGCCCTTTGAGCCCTGGCTGGCACTGTCGGGCCTGCTGGCCTGGACGCTGGTGGAGTATTCGGCGCACCGTTTCCTGTTCCATTCGCTGTATCGCCGCGAGCATTGGACCCACCATATCGACGTGCTGGCCTACATCGGCGTGTCCAGCTGGAAAACCAGTTCGACCTTCGCCGTGCTGTTGTTGCTCGCCTGGTCCATCGGCCTCACCTCGGCGTTTATCGGCGCGGTGACGGGCTATTTCGTCTACATCTCGCTGCACTACGTGATGCACCGCCCGCAGCATTGGGCCTACGCCTTTATTCCGGGATTGGTGGCCAATCACGACCTGCATCACCGCAAAGGCATCGAGAAGAACTTCGGTGTGTCTTCGCCGCTGTGGGACCATGTGTTTCGCACTTATATTCGGGTTGAGGCGGATGCAGAGCCGGCCTGAGCCCCCTCAGTGCTGATAAATCTCCCCAGGGGGGATGCCTCGGGGAGCAGCAATTTACTGCGCTCAAGGCAAAACGGCAGGATCCAGAGTTTCAAGCCCTCGGCGCTCTTGAAATCGAAAACGGGCAAGGGTTCGCAGAACGACTCTGTCCATGGATAGATCAGAACGGCGTGCCCGGCGTCCTTCAAGTAGAGGTGGGCGTACGCATGGAGCTGGTAAAAGTCGGCCTGGCTGAGCTTGTACTTCTCGAAACGGTTGCCTTTGGCGCGATCCAATAACTTCCATTTGGTGTCGAGCACCATTCGCGGCTGCGTGCCCTCTTGAACCAGCAGGTCGGGCTTCAGGCGGAACCAGTTCTCGTCCTTGTGCACCACCAGGTGCTCGCGGCTGACCTGGGTTTTCAGGCCAAAGCCGTCCTCCAACTGGCGCGCCAGATGCTTCGCCACATAGGCCTCAAAAACCGCCTCCATCGGAAACAACAACGACGGCACGTGATGCTGGCCGGCGCCCGGTACGGGGCTGTTGCCCTGCAGGATGAGCCGCGCCCATTCAAGGGCAGGTTCGTAATATGCCATGCCCCGGTCCAGCCGGATGCGTTTGAAGTCCTGCGCCACATCGGTGGGCAGCGGCACATCAGCGAAAACAAAACACAACTCGCGCGCCAGACGCTGATTGGCGGGCGCGCTGCACATACCCAGTGCTTTGCGCAGGGCCGCATGAATCAGGCGATTTTCAGCACGGTCCGGAGTGAACTCATCGTGCTCGGTAAAGAACCGGTCGCGCCGCACCAGATTCTCCGAGAGGTGACGCGCCATCACCAGCTTGCCGCGCAGGCTGGATAAGTTGGCTTGCCGGGCGGTGTAATCACTGCGCAGCCCTTTCCTGACGACATGCCTGACCGTCTCGAGAAACTGTTGCAGGAACACCTCGAGTAGCGGCATTCGGTCAGCCTGAAGATCGGCATTCAGCGTCTTGAGGTGACGAAAACCGCGCAGGCACTTGAGCATCTCGATCAGTTTCCGGCGCGCCAGGGACGCTGATGTTTCGCTGCCGATCTTGGGCAGGATCTCGATCTGGAAACCGCAAGGTGCACGCAGGACGCCCACATAGCTGGTCACCTGGATAACGCGCTGCCCTCGGCGGCTGGTCAGTCTGAGCCAGGCAGGTGCGTGCTCGTCGGCTTTCAGGCATTGCTCTTCCAGCCAGGCAAATACGCGCCCGGGGATTACCGTTGCGCTCACCCCGTCGCCAGACTCCACCAGCCTGCCGTACTCAAAGATCTGTACGGCACTCATTCGGCGACAGGCTTGAATAGCGTCGAATAGATACCGATGTACGCTTGCGGTATGTTGAAGGTGTCAGCATTCAGGCTATAGCGTGGCCGTAGCGCATACTCGTCCCACTCATCACTCGAACCAAACAGGTTCGTGGCCCCTCTGCCCGACTCAACATCGCGTACAAACTGGAGCTCAGGCGCTTTCTTTTGGTTGTCGCCCAGTACCAGCCTTATTTTCTGCCAATCGTCGAAAAAGTACTCCTCCAGCAGCGGGATGATCCGGGTTCTGAAAAGCGTGGCCAAGGCCCCGAAACGCTGCTCCGAGGACATGCCTTTCAATGGCGTGAAATAGGCATGCCCGATGGTGTGCTCACGGTCATACAACGCTTCGATGCGCATGTTCAGGGCGGTCAACAGTTGTTCCAGGTCAATCTGGTGATCGCCCTTGGACACCGTGACACCCTTCAATACACGGGGATCCGGCATCAGTTCGATGAACTCGAAGCGGCGGCGCAAGGCGGTATCGACCAGCGCCAACGAACGGTCGGCGGTGTTCATCGTGCCGATCACGTCGACGTTCAAAGGCACGCTGAACGGCTTGCCTGAATAGGGCAGTGTCAGTGTCACCGAATTGACCTCACCTTCACGCTTGTCGAGTTCGATCAAGGTGATCAGTTCGCCGAAAATCTTGCTGATGTTGCCTCGGTTGATTTCGTCGATCACCATCGCGTACTGATGCGCAGGGTCCTTCCTGGCCCGCTCGCACAGGCGCAAGAAAGCACCCGGTTTAATCTCATAACGAACGTCGCCGGTGGTGGTCGCATCCGCATGAGCAGCGGTGCTGTCGAAAATCACCGGACGCAGCCCTTCGACAAATTCTTCGTAGCCGTAAGACTGGTGGAAGGTAACGAATTCGAAGCGTTGCGAAGGGTAGTCGGCCTCGAGCAGACGTTGCAAGGTCCAGGTTTTGCCCGTGCCGGGCGGCCCGAAATAGATTTGATTGCGGGTGATGATATTGGCCTCAGACAGCGCACTGTCACCCAGCAATACGTCCTCTTCCATGGCGACAACCTCTTCGATGCGGTACTGATCCGGCCAATAGCCAATGCGGCTGGAACGCTGGCCTCGTTTTGCCGAAACGCCCTGTTTCTGCGCATTGGCCGCTTCAACCAACGCCACCAGTTCAGGGCTCAACTTCTGGTTCAGCGGCACGGCATCCAGGCCGTCAAACGCCAACCATCGGACTTCGACACAATCAAAGCGCACAAACAGTGCCGCCATCGTCGATCCCCGAATGGCGCTTTTTTCTTTCCCGCCGAATACCAACTGAGTGTTGGTGGCTTTCGTGGCCCACCAGTCAAAACCCAACTCATGAACCGCGATGGCAAGACGCACAAACAACTGCGTCATTTCGCTGCTCCACTTTGGCTGCCGTTCTCTGAAATCCTTGCAGCACTGAAAATGCTGCAACAGTTGCGCAGCGTTCGGCGTTGTAATCAAACCCAGTTGTTCGGCCACTTGGTTGTACCCGATTGGGAAATGGTTGATGGCGTGTGCGCTCCACTCGATGATTCCCGAGAGGCCTATCGCCAGGCCTTCTTCGGCCGACATGAGCGCAACAATCGGCGAGTCGTGGTAAGGCCCACGGATTTCGTCGTAGCGCCTGCGCAGGGAGGCATCGTCGAGTTTGGCGTCGACCAGATCGATCTTGACGAAGAAACCGTCAACGGCGTCGATGCCTACGGTGTAGGCCAGCTCCAGGGGAGCATCCGCGTACGGATAGATACGCGACCAGTTGTAGGCCACGAACTTTCTGTTCCACTGGTCTATGGGTCGGCGAATGGTTTTAGTGGAGCCTTGGGGGAAGAGACGTTCCTGTAAAGTCTCAGCCCACCGCTTGGTGATGTCATAGGCGTTGCGCAGTTGGCTGTAAGCGTCGCGATGGGTGGTATCGGTCTTGTCGAAGACCTTTTCGTGCCATTCGCTCAGGCATGCGAATTGGTCACGGGTAAAGTTGGTGGGTACCACGTGCTGAAATTCCTTCCCTTGAAAGTGATTTCATACTGCCATCAGTGCTTAAGGCTTGGATAGTAGCGAGGTCAAAATGTTTACGGAAAGTCGCGCGTCTGCTCCACAGCCTGCTTGGCGATTGTTTTTATTACGAACAAATCTAGCCGCCCATACACCTGCGCTGCCAACCTTATCTACGCTCTAGCCCGTGCCAGGAGGCGCATTGAAGAGTCCATGACGGACCCACTGTCTCCCGGCGCCTGATGCCTAGGAGATACCGATGAGAATGGAAACCCATCGCCCCCGGCCCGGGTTCGGCTGTGCGCTGTTTGGCGCGTTGCTGAGCCCCCTGGTCGTCGCGGCCCCCACGTTGTCTACGCAAATACCCTTCGATGTCACGGCGACCCCGCCCTTTTCCCTGTCCAGCCTGCAAGCCAACTTCGATGAAATGTCGTGGCAGACGTTCATCGCGCTGAACTGGCCGGCCCTGGACACGGGTCAACCCAACAGCGCTGTGCAGATCGGCCAGCAGGACGCGGCCACCGTGTGGGAAAGCTATAAGGAGAGCTATCAGATATTCCTGGCCCAAGGGCAGAAGCCGCTGCCCTTTCATGCGCCCGCCAGCGTGCCGAAAGCCTGTGAAGGCAAGGGTTCCGGGCGCTTGCTGCAACAGATGGGCAAGGTTCCGGATGTGCTCGACGAGTTTATCCAGCCGTTTGAAAGCGGCCCCCTGGTGGACCAGAGCGGCGTGTACACGCGCAATGAAATCGTGGTCAACCAAGCCATGTTCGACGGCATCGTCAACAACGGCCTCTACAGCATCCAGGGCCAACAGGCGTTTTTTGCCGCCAGCCCGACCAATGCCGTGGCGTTCAGTTGCGGTAACCCGAGCACCAGTGAGGTGGGTTCGCTGATGGTCAAGGCCGCGTGGAAGGTGTTGGACGGCAACGACAATCCCGCCAGCTTCCATAGTGTCGATGCCCTGGTGTATACGCCGGGCAACAGCGACCCGAGCAAGGGGCCGGTGGTGGCCGAGTCCTGCGTGGCCGAGCCGGTCGGGCTGGTGGGCCTGCATATCGTGCACAAGACCACCAGCGCGCCGCAGTGGGTGTGGTCGACCTTCGAACACGTCGACAATGTGCCGGAAAAGACCACGCCGCCCGCCGAGCGCAAAGGCCCGTACCTGTTCTACAACGCCAGCAGCCAGGCCGAGGTCAACCAGCCGCCGCCCCGGCCATGGAACCCGGCGGTGAAGGCCACGCCCTCGCAGATCGTGCGCGAGATACCGTTGACGGATGAAACCAAGGCCCTCAACACCACCTACCAGACCCTGCTGCGCACGGTGAATCCCAACAGTGTATGGGCCAACTACCAGTTGATCAGCACCCAGTGGCCAACACTCAGCGGCCAGCCGCCGTGCCAGATCTCCGCCACCAAGCCGCTGGGCAACCCGGCACCGTCGTTCCTCGCCAATGCCACGCTGGAGACCTATATCCAGGGCACCGTACCCCAGGCGTCGTCCAGTTGCATCGCCTGTCACGGCAATGCCGCCACCCACGTGACCCAGTCGCCGCGCACCAGCTTCGCGGACTTCACCTACCTGCTCGAACGCGCCCAATCCACCGGTGTGACAAGGAGTCAGCCATGAGTACCGACCTGGACAATTTCACTGGCCTGAGCGTGGTGCTCACCGGCATCGATCAGGAACTGCTGGCGCCGTCGGTAGACCCCATCGGCCTGCCCAGCACCTTTCTCAACTTCATCGGCCCGCGTGTCGGGCAAAGCGTGCTCAGCGCCCTGCTGGCCCAGTACGCCACGCTGGCGGCCGAGCAGGCGACACCGCAGCAAATCGGCACAGCGATCCTGATGCAGAACGGCCAACCGGCACCGACGCAAACCGCCCAGGTGGCACGCGCGATCATGAAGCTCTGGCTGCTGGGCGTGTGGTACCAGCCGTATACCCAGGGCGCGTTCCCGCTCGGCGAGCAAACCGTGGTGAGTGACGAGGCCTACACCCAGAGCTGGGCGTGGAGTATTGCCCAGGCCCACCCCATGGGCTACAGCGAGTTCTTCTTCGGCTACTGGAACAGCCCGCCGCCCAGCCTGGAAGACTTCACCGGGGTTAACGCCAGCACGCAGCCAGGAGCATCGTCATGAGTAGCGAACAAGCAGATGTGGTGATTGTCGGTGCGGGCCTTGCGGGCAGCCTCATTGCCTATCAATTGGGCCTGGCCGGGGTGCAAGTGCTGGTGCTGGAATCGGGGCCGGAGATCCCGCCCAATCGCAACCAGTACCTGGAGCGTTTCTATACCGCGACGTTGAAGACGCCCGAATCACCCTACCCGCCGGTGAGCACCTTGAGCCCGCTGCGCAAGCCGGCCGAACAGAACGCACCGCGCGCGACCATCGCCGACCTGATCAATGACAACTGGAAAAACCCCGAGGTCAGCTACCTGGTGCAAAAAGGCCCGCTGCCGTTCACCAGTACCTATGAGCGCGTGGGCGGCGGCACTACCTGGCACTGGGTCGCCACCTGCCTGCGCATGCTGCCGAATGATTTCCGGATGAAATCCCTGTACGGCGTGGGGGTGGACTGGCCGATCAGCTACAACGACCTGCAAAGCGCCTATTGCCGTGCCGAAGCGGAGATCGGTGTGGCGGCGAACGTGGCCGACCAGGCGTACCTGGGCATTACCTTCCCGGCCAACTATGAATACCCGATGACCAGCATCCCGCTGTCGCTGGTCGATGGCAGCTTCGTCAGCGCGGTGCAGGGCCAGTCATTCGAGGGCCTGCCCCTGGTGGTCAGTCCGACGCCGGCCGGGCGCAACTCGCAGCCGTATGCCGGGCGACGGGTGTGCGCGGGTAACACCAACTGCACACCGATCTGCCCGATCCAGGCCAAGTACGATGCCACGGTGACCATGAACAACGCGCTCAACACCGGCAATGTGCGGGTGCTGTACAAGACCGTGGCGAGCAAGGTCACCGTGGGGGCGGACAACAGCATCAGCGGTATCGAGTTCATCCAGTACCAGCTTGGTGACGGACCACCGACCGGCACCGGCGTTGCGGTGGGGCAACGTTATGTGATCGCCGCCCATGCCATCGAGACGCCCAAGTTGCTGCTCAATTCCACCAGCAGCGCCTGGCCCAACGGCGTGGCCAACAGCAGCGGCCAGGTCGGGCGCAGCCTGGCGGACCACCCGATCTACCTGGCCTGGGGCCTGATGCCCGAGGGCAAGACGGTGTTCCCGTATCGCGGCCCGGTGTCCACCTCCGGCATCGAAAGCCTGCGCGACGGCGCGTTCCGCAGCCAGCGCGCGGCCTGGCGGATCGAGATCGGCAACGAGGGCTTCAACTGGCCGATCGGCGATCCCTACACCACCGTCGCCGACCTGATTGATGGCACCAACGTCAGCAAGACCAACCCGCTGCCAAACACACCGGGCGCGCCCCAGGTGCTGTTCGGCACGGCGCTGGTGCAACAGCTGAACAACCTGCTCACGCGGCAATTTCGGATAGGCTTCCTGGTGGAGCAAGTGGAGGAAGATCCCAATAACGCCAACTGCTATATCGTGCCTTCCGGCCAATACAAGGACCGCCTGGGCATACCCCGCCCGGAAATCCACTACGACCTGTCCGACTACACCAAGGAAGGCTTCAAACAGGCGCGGATCCTGGCCAGCCATGTCATCACCGAACTGCTCGGGGCTACCGAACTGACTGCCGACATCCCGCCCGGGGTGTTCACCTACCAAGGGCAATCCTATTCGTTCCAGGGTGCCGGGCATTTGATGGGCACCTACCGCATGGGGGACGACCCCAAGACCTCGGTGGTGGACAAGACCCAACGCAGTTGGGACCACAACAACCTGTTCCTGGTGGGTGATGGCGTGTTCCCCACCACCGGCACCTCCAACCCCAGCCTGACCATCGCCGCGCTGTCGATCCAGGCCGGCGACACCCTGTGCAACGAGCTCAAGGCCGCGACAGTACAGGTGCAGGCCAACCAGCCATGGCAAGGCACTGGCGTGCAGATCAGCGGCCCGAGCCCGCGCCTGGTGCGGTATGTCAGCAGCAAGTGGCTGGCCAGCCCGGTGGGCGGCATGGTCGATGGCAACGGCAGCCCCGGGCTGATCGCCAAGGCGGGCTACACCTTGCCGGGAGCCAATGAGGGCGCGCTGATTGGCCGTGTGAGCAGCAGCGGGACACCGTTTCTGGTGGGTGACCTGGCGGAGATTCCGGCGGGGCAGACCGGGGAATTGCAGCTGTGCATCAACGATGATCTGGAGGGGCGTTATGGCATTGGGTTGGGGGATAACCAGGGGGCGCTGACGGTGCAGGTGGGGTTCGGTACCACGTAGGGTCCTGGGCTGCGGGGAAAACCCGCAGCCCATTTTTTTTAGGTGGCTGGCAGACAGTCGAAAATGGCTACTCGCCACTACTTGAATCGATAGGTAAACTTCAAACCCATGCACCTCGGGGGTGGTCCCCGGTCTCTAATGTCATAGGAAACAGGTGGACATTCATGGAAGAAAGTCATATCTGGCTCGGCGAGCTATTAGCACGCGCACAGGCCAGTCAGCTTCAGAGCGAGATGACGGACGCTCAATTCCAGCAGGTTTTGCTCTATGTCCTCGCCGTGCAAATCGTGGACTGGGACAGCCCTAAATGGGTCAAGGAGCGGGAGACTAAGTACTGGGTCTACCACGACACCATTCAGGCCTGCGTGCACATGCTGATGGAGCACTGTGGCCTCGCCGAAAAAATCACTGCATGCGACGAACAGACCTACGAACAGCTATCAGTGCTGTTGGATGAGGTCACGGAGCAACTGGACGGAGAAGAGTGCCTCAACCTGTTCGACGCACTTTTTTATTTTCTTGCCACCCAAGCCCGTTTCGACCGCCGCCATGCCCAGATCAGCGGAGCACTCGCCACCGGCTTGGCGCGCGATGAAGGGCTGATCGACCTGGAGCCCTATAGTGGCGAAGCCTTCGTCAAGCATTTCGACCTCCATCAGGGCCGGTTTGCATACTTGCTTGTTGAAGGTAGCGCGGCCCTACACCACTTGACCCGACTCAGACTGATCGTGCAAGGCGTCAATGCCGAACTGATCCAAGGTCTGCCGAATGACTTCAAACGTGAGGGCCTGTCACTGCTGGATAACCCGGTCGACTTGAAACAGCCCTTCGTCTCACTGTTACAACGGACCGAAGAAGGCACGTTAACGGGGCGAACACTGATGGTGTTCACGCCTGGCCGGACCCCAACCCCCGCCTCCCTGGATAAACTCAAGCAACACCTGTCCAGCAATGACCTGCTTGAAGCCGTGTTCGATTTCACGAGCTATAACGACGCTGGCAACGCCACCCGCTACTACGCCTGGTTGTTGAATAGCCAAAAATCCCAGGCAGACAGAACGTTGTGCATCGACACACGCAAATTGCTGTCTGGGATTCGGGGGGTCAGCGCAGAAGAGCTCGCCTACTTCTCAGCAGCGATTTACCAGATATGGAGGTCAGATGGAGCGTTGCGCTTTAGCCAATACCCTGAGTCGAAGCTGCTGGGTTCACTCAAAGGGCTGTTTGCCCAATGGTTCGACACTGGGTATGAGGATGTCGACGGCGTTTGCGTAGAATTGGACACCAAGGATGTGCTCAGGACCCGCATCGGCGGGACTCGGGTTCCGTCCGTTGATCGAGTACGGGAAATTTCACTGCTCGACCGGCGCCCGCTGGAGCACCTGCTCGCGCAACCAGGCAGCGTATCTTCCTGCACCTACGTCATCGGTAACAATGGCGCCGGCAAAAGCCTGTTGTTGGCTTCTCTGGTTGACCACCTGCAGCAACAGTCCACCGCCAGTGTGGCCATTGTGGTCGGGCCGATTGACCGTTTTCCCTTGGGCAATCGCGAGAAGTATCCTCATTATCGCTACCTGGGCGACCGGACGAGTACCGGGTATTCATCGCAAACCATCGAGCGCAAGTTGATCGACCTGTTGGTCGAAACGGTCGAGATACCTGAGCGCCTGGCGTTGCTGGAAAACCTGCTTGAGCGCATGGGCCTCAAACAGCGCCTGTACCTTGCGCCCAATGGTGCATTCAACGAACTGCTGCGACCACTCGACCTGGCCGCCCAAGTCATTCCCCTTGCCCTCGCGGTCAGTGAACATGTTTCCCTCAAGGGACTGAGTCTCGCATTGAGTCGCCAAGGCCATTCCAACCTGCTGAAATTCACCGACCTCAGCTCCGGCGAACAACAGGTGCTGCTCTTGTTCGCCAAAATCATGGCAAGCGCCGGCCCCGGCAAAGTGCTGCTGATCGATGAGCCAGAAGTGAGCCTGCATGTCGGTTGGCAGCAGTTGCTGCCGAGCCTGTTCAGCCTGATGGCAGAACGTCTGCAAACCCGGTTCGTGATTGCCACCCATTCACCGACGCTGGTTGCCAATGCCAAGGACAACCTGAGCCATTGTTTTATGGCCAAGGACAATCAACTGACAGAAATTGCGCCTGAACAGCGCCACTCAGTAGAGACCATCCTGCTCAAGGGCTTCGAGACCTACACCCCGCACAACCGGGAAGTCGCCGAGCGCTGCGCGGCGCTTGTGACAGAGGCGATTCGAGCAACCAACCGGGGCCAGGCGGGTAAGTATGCCCAACAACATGAAGACCTCAGGAAAGCACTGGAATACATGACAACCATCATGAAGACCTCCGGTGACGCCGAAGACAAGCGCTACCAACAGGACCTGCAACTCATCGACCACGCGAGTCTTGCCATCACCGAAACCTTTGCCCTTGCGCAACAGGCGTTGCCAGCATGACCCGCCCCACCGGCGAGCCGAAGGCAGCGCTCCCCTACAGCGAACAGCGCAAGTTTCTGCACGCATTGCGCAAGGGGGCAAAAGCTTTTGATAAAACTATCTGGGGCAAGCTGGGCGACCCTGCCAAAGCCGACTGTGCGGCGCTCAAAAAACGCTTGCGCGTAGCGCTGAAAAGCCGCCAGGAGCCCAGGTGTTGTTACTGCAAGCGCTGGTTGCTTAACCATGCGAGTGCAGCACCCATCGAACACGTGCTGTCACGCGACACCTATCCTCAATTCGCCTTGCATCCGCGCAACCTGGCGATTGCGTGTGTCGATTGCAATTCGGTCAAGGGCAAGGCCGACTGGGGCAAGTTCCCTGGCGCCCCGGCGCTTTACCCCACGGCAGACGTCATGACCTTCTTTCATCCCCGTCACCATCGCTACGATGAACATATCCGCTTCATCCGTATGGAAACCAATCGCCAGGAGTTCGTCAGCTATCACGGCCTCACGCCCCAAGGACAACACCTGTGCACCCAATTACTCAGCGCTGTGGTCGGTAAGCGCAGCCTTAAGCGCAGCTACCCCGCGCTGGCGGGCTGGCAACGCACCATCGACGACTTGGATGCCCAGGGCGACTCAACAGACCGCCCAGAACTGCAAGCCTTTCGCCATGCCATGGAAATAACGATTGCCGAACGGCTGAACGACGGCGGCAAGGCCAGCGCACTGTGGGTGGTTCCAGATGACGCCACCAAAGATGCTGCACCTAAAACATCGGGCCGCAAACACACTCGGTCACGCAAACAGCAACTCGCTCATGATCCCATTCGCGCTATCCAGGAACAGCTTGCATTCGACTGATCGCGCAGACGTCAAGCTACACCGCAATCTGGATATGTAGCCTCAACACAAAGGACCTGAGAGGTTCGTTACACACGCAACAACAGTCTTTTGTCATCACGCCCATTGATAGCCCCCTAACGAAACCCCCATGCTAGAGGGCTAACCCCGCGCTTATATCATTCCGAATGATAGTTACCTTTGCTTCATTCGATTCGTGACATACCGCCTCGCCGCGCATGATCCGCCCATCTCAAATACATTGGCGGATGCACCTCATGGAACAGTCACTCAAACATTTGCGCTTCCCCCTGGCGATCCTGGCCGTGGTGGTGATGAGCGCGTGCGGCAAGACCCCGGAACAAGCGGCCGCCATGCCACCGGCAAAAGTCAGCGTGGCCAAGGTGCTTGAGCAGCCGGTCAACGAGTGGGATGAATTCACCGGTCGCCTGGAAGCGCCCGAAACCGTACAGATTCGTCCACGGGTCTCTGGCCAGATTGACCAAGTCGCTTTCACCGAAGGCGCTTTGGTCAAGAAAGGCGACCTGCTGTTCCAGATCGACCCGCGTCCGTTCCAGGCCGAAGTGCGCCGCCTGGAAGCCCAACTGGCTCAAACCAAAGCCGCCGCCACCCGCAGCGACAACGAAGCCCAGCGCGGCGAACGCCTGCGCCAGAGCAATGCGATCTCCGCCGAACTGGCCGACTCGCGCACCACCGCCGCCCAGGAAGCCCGCGCCGCCGTCGCCGGGATCCAGGCGCAGTTGGACCTGGCCAAGCTGAACCTGAGCTTCACCCGCGTGACTTCGCCGATCAGCGGCCGCGTCAGCCGTGCCGAAATCACCGCCGGCAACCTGGTGACCGCCGACGTCACCGCGCTGACCAGCGTGGTCTCCACCGACAAGGTCTACGCCTACTTCGACGCCGATGAACGTGTGTACCTCAAGTACACCGAACTCGCTCGCCAAGGCCGTCGTGGCGCTACCACCCCGGTGTACCTGGGCCTGTCGAATGAAACCGGCAACCCGCACCTGGGCCAGATGAACTTCGTCGACAACCAGGTCAACCCGGCCACCGGCACCATCCGTGGGCGCGCCGTGTTCGATAACAGCAAGGGCGAATACACCCCTGGCCTGTATGCGCGCCTGAAGCTGGTCGGCAGCGGCACCTACTCCGCCGTGCTGATCAACGACGAGGCCGTCGGCACCGACCTGGGCAAGAAGTTCGTGCTGGTGATGGAAGGCGACAAGCCGGCGTATCGCGCGGTAGAACTGGGGCCGAAGATCGAAGGCCTGCGCATCGTGCGCAGCGGCCTGAATAAGGACGACACCATTATCGTCAAGGGCCTGCAACGCGCACGCCCCGGCTCGCCGGTCGCCCCGGAAACCATCCCGATGGCCAGCAAGGAAACCCTCGCCGCCTTGGCCCAACAACGACAAGCGCTTGAAGCCAGCAACCTGGAGCAAGTGGCGCCGGAAAAAACCGCGCCCAAGCTCGCAGCCGTTGCGTCTCCACGCGGTTAAGGGATACGACTCAAGATGAATTTTTCCAAGTTCTTCATTTCACGGCCGATCTTCGCAGCGGTGCTGTCGCTGCTGATCCTGATCGCCGGTGCGATCTCGCTGTTCCAGTTGCCGATCAGCGAATACCCGGAGGTGGTGCCGCCGACCGTGGTGGTGCGCGCCAACTTCCCGGGCGCCAACCCCAAGGTCATCGGTGAAACCGTGGCCGCGCCGCTGGAGCAAGCCATCACCGGCGTCGAGGGCATGCTGTACATGTCCTCGCAATCGACGGCCGACGGCAAGCTGACCCTGACCATCACCTTCGCCCTGGGCACCGACCTGGACAATGCGCAGGTGCAGGTGCAAAACCGGGTGACACGGACTCAGCCAAAACTGCCTGAGGAAGTGACGCGCATCGGTATCACCGTGGACAAGGCCTCCCCCGACCTGACCATGGTGGTGCACTTGACCTCCCCGGATCAGCGCTACGACATGCTGTACCTGTCCAACTACGCGATCCTCAATATCAAGGATGAGCTGGCCCGCCTGGGCGGCGTCGGCGACGTGCAGTTGTTCGGCATGGGCGACTACTCCCTGCGTGTATGGCTGGATCCGAACAAGACCGCCTCGCGCAACCTGACCGCCACCGATGTGGTCACCGCGATCCGCGAGCAGAACCGCCAGGTGGCAGCCGGTGCCCTGGGCGCCCAGCCTGCACCGTCTGACACCAGCTTCCAGTTATCGGTGAACACCCAGGGCCGCCTGGTCACCGAGGAAGAGTTCGAGAACATTGTGATCCGCGCCGGCGCCAACGGTGAAATCACGCGCCTCAGGGACATCGCCCGGGTCGAGTTGGGATCGAGCCAATACGCACTGCGCTCGCTGATCGATAACCAGCCGGCCGTCGCGATTCCGATTTTCCAGCGCCCCGGCTCCAATGCCATCGACATCTCCAACGATGTGCGCGCCAAGATGGCCGAGCTGAAAAAGAGCTTCCCGGCCGGCATGGATTACCGCATCGCCTATGACCCGACGATCTTTGTGCGCGGTTCCATCGAAGCGGTGGTGCACACCCTGTTCGAAGCGCTGATCCTCGTGGTGCTGGTGGTGATCCTGTTCCTGCAGACCTGGCGCGCCTCGATCATTCCGTTGGTGGCGGTGCCGGTCTCGTTGATCGGGACCTTTGCGGTGATGCACCTGTTCGGCTTCTCGCTCAACGCGCTGTCGCTGTTCGGATTGGTACTGGCCATCGGCATCGTGGTGGACGACGCCATCGTGGTGGTGGAGAACGTCGAACGTAATATCGAGCTGGGCCTGGAGCCGTTCCCGGCGACTGAAAAAGCCATGAGCGAAGTGACCGGGCCGATCATCGCCACGGCGCTGGTGCTGTGTGCGGTGTTCATTCCAGCGGCGTTTATCAGTGGCTTGACCGGGCAGTTCTACAAACAGTTCGCCTTGACCATTGCGATCTCGACGGTGATCTCGGCGTTCAACTCGCTGACCCTGTCCCCTGCCCTGGCCGCCGTGTTGCTGCGCGGTCACGACGCACCGAAGGATCGTTTCTCGAAGGTCCTCGACAAGCTCCTCGGTGGCTGGCTGTTCCGTCCCTTCAACCGCTTTTTCGAAAAGTCCAGCCATGGCTACGTGAGTACCGTACGCCGGGTGATTCGCGGCACGGGCATTGCCCTGTTCGTGTACGCCGGCCTGATGGTGCTGACCTTCTTCGGGTTTGCCCACACCCCGACCGGCTTCGTACCGGCCCAGGATAAGCAATACCTGGTGGCTTTCGCCCAACTGCCCGACGCTGCGAGCCTGGACCGCACCGAAAACGTGATGAAGCGCATGTCGGAGATCGCCCTGAAGCAGCCCGGTGTGGAAGCTGCGATTGCCTTCCCCGGCCTGTCGATCAACGGGTTCACCAACAGCCCGAACAGCGGCATTGTGTTCGTGACCCTGAAGCCGTTCGATGAGCGTAAAGACCCGAGCATGTCCGCTGGGGCAATTGCCGGTGCGTTGAATGGCCAGTACGCCAACATCGAAGAAGCCTACATGGCGATCTTCCCACCGCCGCCGGTACAGGGCCTGGGCACCATCGGCGGGTTCCGCCTGCAGATCGAAGACCGTGGCAACCTCGGCTATGACGAGCTGTACAAAGAAGTGCAGAACGTCATCACCAAGAGCCGTGGCGTGCCCGAGTTGTTCGGCCTGTTCACCAGCTACACGGTCAACGTGCCCCAGGTCGATGCCGCCATCGACCGCGAAAAGGCCAAGACCCACGGCGTGGCGATCAGCGACATCTTCGACACCCTGCAGGTCTACCTGGGTTCCTTGTATGCCAACGACTTCAACCGCTTCGGGCGTACCTACCAGGTCAACGTGCAGGCTGAACAACAGTTCCGCCAGGACGCCGACCAGATCGGCCAGCTGAAAGTACGCAACAACAAGGGCGAGATGATCCCGCTGGCGACCTTTATCAAGGTCAGCGACACCTCGGGGCCGGACCGCGTGATGCACTACAACGGCTTTATCACCGCCGAGATCAACGGCAACGCGGCACCGGGCTACAGCTCCGGCCAGGCCCAGGCGGCGATTGAAAAACTGTTGAAGGATGAACTGCCCAACGGCATGACCTACGAGTGGACCGACCTGACCTATCAGCAAATCCTCTCGGGCAACACTGCGCTGTTCGTGTTCCCGCTCTGCGTACTGCTGGCGTTCCTGGTCCTGGCCGCCCAATACGAAAGCTGGAGCCTGCCGCTGGCGGTGATCCTGATCGTCCCGATGACGCTGCTGTCGGCCATTACCGGGGTAATCATCTCCGGTAGCGACAACAACATCTTCACCCAGATCGGCCTGATCGTACTGGTGGGCCTGGCGTGCAAGAACGCGATTCTGATCGTCGAGTTCGCCAAGGACAAACAGCAGGAAGGCCTCGACCCGCTCGCTGCGGTACTGGAAGCCTGCCGCCTGCGTCTGCGGCCGATCCTGATGACCTCGTTCGCCTTCATCATGGGTGTGGTGCCACTGGTGTTGTCCAGCGGTGCCGGTGCCGAGATGCGTCATGCCATGGGCGTGGCGGTGTTCTCCGGGATGATCGGGGTGACCTTCTTCGGCCTGTTGCTGACACCAGTGTTCTACGTACTGATCCGTCGCTATGTGGAGCGCAGCGAAGCGCGCAAAGCGGCCAAGGCCTTGAAGCTGGAGACACAGCAATGAGTGTGAAAGTATTCCTGCCGAGCTTGCTGGTCCTGGCGCTGAGCGCCTGTGCCGTGGGCCCGGACTACAAGACCCAGACCCCGGAGGCGGCGAACATCACCGCCGCCGCGGACGCCAAGCAGTATGACCACGCCAAGTTCGAAGGCATCTGGTGGCAGCAGTTCGACGACCCGACCCTCAACCAGCTGGTCACACAATCGCTGCAAGGCAACCGTGATCTGCGCGTGGCGTTTGCCCGTCTGCGGGCCGCGCGGGCGATTCGTGATGACGCCAGCAACGACGCCATGCCGACCATTACCAGCCGCGTCAGCAGCGACCAGGGCAAGGGCCAGATCCCCGGCCAGACCACCCGCCGGGTCAAGACCGAGCGTTACGACCTGGGCCTGGACATGGCCTGGGAACTGGACCTGTTCGGGCGCATCCAGCGCAACCTGGAAGCCACCGACGCCGACCAGCAAGCCGCCGAGGCCGACCTGTACCAACTGCAAGTCACCCTGATTGCCGAACTGGTGGACGCCTACGGCCAACTGCGCGGCGCGCAACTGCGTGAACGCATCGCCCTCGACAACCTGAAGAACCAGCAGGACTCGCGCACCATCACCGTCAGCCTGCGCGACGCCGGTGTGGGTGACCAACTCGACGTGGAGCGTGCCGACGCACGCCTCGCAGCAGTGGAGGCCAGCGTGCCGCAACTGCAGGCCGAACAGGTGCGTGAGCGCAACCGCATCGCCACCCTCCTCGGCCAGCGCCCCGACAAGCTGACCGTGGACCTGGGCCCGAAAGACCTGCCGGCGATTGCCAAGGCGTTGCCGATCGGCGACCCGGGGCAACTGCTGCAACGGCGCCCGGACATCCTCAGCGCCGAACGCAAACTGGCCGCCGCCACCGCGCGTATCGGCGTAGCCAAGGCCGACCTGTTCCCACGGGTCAGCCTCAGCGGGTTCCTCGGCTTCACCGCCGGGCGCGGTTCGCAGATCGGTTCATCCGCCGCAAATGCCTGGGCCCTGGGCCCGAGCATCACCTGGGCCGCCTTCGACCTGGGCAGCGTCCGCGCCCGCCTGCGGGGTGCAGACGCCGAAGCCGATGGCGCCCTGGCGACCTACGAGCAGCAAGTGCTGCTGGCGCTGGAAGAGTCCGAGAATGCCTTCAGCGATTACGGCAAGCGTCAGCAACGCCTGGTCTCGCTGATCCGCCAAAGCGAATCCAGCCGCGCCGCCGCCGACCTCGCCGCGATCCGCTACCGCGAAGGCACCGTGGACTTCCTCGTCCTGCTCGACGCGCAACGCGAACGCCTGGCCGCCGAAGACTCCCAGGCCCAGGCCGAAGTGGACCTGTATCGCGGGATTGTGGCGATCTACAAGGCGCTGGGAGGTGGCTGGAAGCCAGACACCGTCGTGGCGACTGCCAAGTAACGTAAAGAGCTCCTTTGGTTGGTCGCATCCAGCCAATTTTTAGCCCCGTGGCCTATTTGGTCATGGGGCTTTTTTTGTTTGGAGCGTCCTAAAATGTTGAAAGTTACTTCTGTAAGCGAAACAAGAAGTCCTTCGTAGGTCACTTCCTAATACCGCGCTGCGCCTGGCAATCAGGAGTACATGCTTTTTATTGCGGCTGCCATTTCTTCTACAACACAGAAAATGAGGCCTTCTAAAAAAAATGGATGCACCTTAAACTTTAAATATCGTCAGCTTAAAAAGACAGATATTTAAATAAAAATGAGCACCCTGAACCCACTCAAAAACAAGCACGACAACCTATATTACTCCTTATCAATCTTTATGAACCTTGATGTCCAAAGAAGCCTGTTTGTACTTTATCTGCTGCAACTTGGAATCACACAAGGAGAAATAGGCATTCTTCAATCTTTTTTATTCTTCTCTTCCGTAGCGTTAGAAATCCCATCCGGTTTGCTCGCGGATCGATATGGTCGTAAATGTTCTCTCATACTCGGCTTTTTAGGGTTATTTATAAGCGGCATTGGATTTCTGCTATTTTCCTCCTTTATTCCTTTCGCCATAATATTTTGTCTGTTCGGCGCCAGCATTGCCATGGGCTCCGGTTCGGACAGGGCATTACTGTATGATAACTTACTGGCCCAGCATCGCGCCGAAGAGTATCCTAAAATACTCTCACGCGCCCGTGCCATTGGTGCGATTTCATTAGGCTTATCTATGCTGCTTGGTGGCGTATTACAAGACACATGGTCTTGGAACAGTGTTTATATTTGTTTTGCGGCATCAAAGCTCATTGGAGCTGTTGTTGTGACATTCATTCCCGAAATGAAGCTCCCGGCGTTCTCACTGAATTTGAATAAAAAAAGTCACAAAATTAATGAAAAAACGAAGGGACATCTCACCTCGCTGATTAATTTTTTTCGGTCTAAAAAAGGCGCATTTCTTATACCTTTGTTTATTGGATATGCTTTATTCGAGCTTTCAACGATCCCCTTGTTCATCTATGGCCAACCCTTTTTTTCCATGCAGGGTTTAGAGGTACCTATCATCGCTGGCATTTATGCTGCTGTTGAAGCCCTGTCGGCATTAATGTTCATGGCTGCTGGCTTTTTTTGTTCTCGTTTTTCTCTCGGCATAATTGCTTTCTCTACCACCCTTATTGCCACCTTTCTTCTTTTCATTCTTTCATTGAATATCGGTACAACCACTTCGGTCGCAAGCTTCCTTCTAATCATGTCGCTCCCTGCCATATATGAAACCTCATACGAAACCTATATTCATGACAATATTGAGTCACACATCCGAGCATCGTGCCTATCTGTTGCGAACTTGGTTAACTCAGTTATTATCGGCATCTCCTATACTGTTTTCGGCGGTTTGTTGGATGCATATGGTTTTTCGGTGACGTTGATCATCGTTGCAGTCTCCTGTTTTGTTGGTTTATTGGGTGTAAGTACAACATTGCTGTCAAGTGGGCAAAAAGACCATTTAAAAAAACAAGAAGCTTGAATCGTCCCAGGTTTTCCACGGGGCCGTCGAGTCGTTGAACTATCGTGGTTTTAAACGGCAAATTTCAGCCAATCCGTCTTTCCCCAGTGCATTCAAACATGCGCTTCAGTGCCACTTGAACACCTCTTGAACGACATCGCTGACAGACCGTGGAGCGTGAGGCCCGTGCCCGCCCGGCCGGGGGAGCCGCTCCAGCACCTGGACGATTTTGCCGGTCTGATCATGGCGCACCAGCACAAAGCGCGGTAAAGGAGCGCTGCTGACTGCACGCTTGCGAATAATCCTGACGGGCAATTGTTCGGTAATTACACCACCTGTGGCCTTGGCCTTGTCCAGTGCCTGTTGAATCGCCTCCACATTTTCCTCGTACAACGCCCGGTTGTTTTTAGCCTGGTCCAGCAACGCAATGCCGAACAGGGTCGAATCGGCGTTATGCGCCTGGGGCGCCTTGGCGAACAAGCTCAAGGTCGCCTCCTGCACCTCGTCCCCCAAGTGGCGAAAGTGCTTGGGGTCCGTGGTGTTGCCCAGGTTGAGCAAGTCTGCAATGTCCTCGCGTCCGCCTTTGATCGCGCCGGAATAGACATAATCCTCATCACCGGGAAAACCATGGGCCTGCTCATGGATCAGTGTGTTGGCCATGGCATCGTCGCTACTCCCCATGCTGCGGTAATAGTCCGTGGCGCCGTTCACATTAACCTCTATGTATTTTTCCTGGCGATAGCCTGCTTTGTAACGGCTATAGGACGACGGCAGGAGCTGGGCCTGCCACTCCGAGCCTTCGTTTTCGAGGAAGTTGATGTTGGAAAGATCCAGCTTGTCCAAATCCACTTTCATGGTGCGCTGCTTGCGTGTAAAGGCAGCCACGACCTCCTCGGAATCCGCGCCGAAGAAGGTTTTGCACACGAATTTGAGGTCTTTCTCGAACTCAGGATCGGACAACGCACTCAAGGCACCATTGAGTCGCTCCCGGGCGATGGGCAGTGCTCGTTCAATGGCTTGACGGCTTTGCTCAAGGAGGGGTGTCGCGGCGGGCGTCCCGGCGGTCTCCAGAGTGGGTAGTTGAGCCGGGTCGTGAGGACGTGGTTGCTCACCGTCAACGGAAGGCCTGCGCATTTTCCGGGGACGCTCGGTGGCAAAAGGCGGCGCGCCCAGTTGCTCCTTCATCGCGGTCTTCCAGGTCGCACGGAGCTCCCCCAGCGGCCTGCCAAGACGAAAAACAGGGCGGCTGCTCAACCATTCGTAGCCTGCCTGTAACGGCTGCTCCAAACCCGCAACAGGGTTGAACAGGTTATTGCTCAGCGCACCAAACGCTCTGGTGGCCGCCGACATCTTGGACAAGGCAGTCTCTGCCCGACTGACAGCCTGCGCCCCTTCCACAACCTCGCCAGCGACCACGGAGCCGATCATCACAGCGTCGAGCGCACAGCCGGTGAGCGCGCCCAGCTCGGTCTTCACGCGCCCGGAGGCGATGTCGTCGTAGCATCCCTTGAACGGAATAAGCAGGTCTTCAATGGTATTGACCGCTTCCTGCGTGCGCGCCTCGAAACGCTCACGCGGCGTCGTGCCCATGGCGGAGTCCAGGAGTTCCTGGCGATTGAGCACCAGGTCATGGCGCCGTACATAGGCGGCAAAATCCCTGGTTTTCTGCGAAAAGTATCCGCCGTCTGCCAATGATCCGCGCCCGCTGCCGGCCGGCAGGGTTTCGCGCAAGGCGCGTATCTGTACCTCGGACTCCCCGGCCCCATGGCCGTCCGCGTGGGATTGCAGTTTCGTCACCCACACACGGGGCACCTGCGCTTCGCCTCGGGCCAGTGCCTTGAGGAAATCGGGACGCTCGAAGTACTCGCCCCTCAAGGGCCAAAACTCAAAACATTTCGCATTGTCACCCTGTCCCGCCTGGACGATAAAACCATAGCGCCCCTTTACCCGCTCCGTTTGTTCCGCCGCATCGCTGATGGCCTTTCCTTCGGCGGTGATGGACTCGCCCTCGACCCGGTAAAACGTCAGTTCTTCTCGCTCAAGCAGCTGTCGGTCCTGATAGGGCATTTTGCTGAACAGTTCCTTGAGACGTGTGGTGATGGCTGAGGTGAACGTGTCGCCCCCCGACTTTACCGAACGGTCGAGCATGTCTTTGGTAAACCGAAGCCGATTAAAACCCGCCTGCAGGTCGGCGAGCTCTCCGCCCGTTTCTGCCGTAGTCCCGCCAAAGGGACCGTTGGCCACTTTTTGCGCATACTCACCGTTCTTCAACGCCCCCATCATATGCAGGTCGATCAAGCTCAATTCATGGGAGGGATCAGCCATGAAAAAAGGCATCGGATAGGTATCTCTTTGCACGGGCTTATCCAAGTCTCGCCCTGGGAACACCGCCTTGAGGTCCGCCTGGGCCAAGGCTCTGCGCGTCACGGGAGGGGTCTGCAGGACCGCAGTGGCCTTTTGCGTGGTCTGGATATAGTCCTTGTATTTGCCCGCGCTCTTGCGCAGATCTTCCACGGTGTAACGGTCATCGGCACGGCCCGCGATCACGCCATTGAGCACGCCCCAATCCAGCAACGGATCTGCCTCGGCCGCCTGGAACAACGGCACCAGTGTGGGTGTTGGAGGCTGGAGAGCCGCGCGCTCCAGCACTTGAGCATAGGTCAGGGTCCGACTCGATCCTGGCGCGAGGGCTTCAAGCAGGGCAACGGTTTTCCTCAACACCAGCCAGGCGGGAGAACCGATATGCACGGTGTCGGGGATATCCCGCACCAGAAACTCCGGCGCGACAGTCGCCAGGAATAGATGGCTGACAACCTCCACGGCGTCCGGACTCACGCCTTTGTTCTGCACCAGGTGCATGTGCAGGTCTTTGCGGGCATCGGCCATCTTGAGCCCGGCATTTTGCAGCGAGTACAGGTCATACCCCGCCACGTGATTTCTCTGCTGCCCCAGGTGCGGATCAATACGCAACAGATGGGCGGTGACCTGCAACTGATTGAGCTGCTGTTTGCGCAAACCATCGTGGGGAGCGTTCAGCCCTTCCAGCAAACGGTGCTGGCGGTACACATTGAGATTCTTCTGGCTGCGTAACCGCCCAAGGATGTGCGCATCGACATCACCGGAAAGAGGCTGCTGTTTATCCAGCCACTGCGGGCCGACGAAGCGTTCAAAGGACCCAACCAGCGTTTGGCGGTCTTGCTGGCTCAGTTTCAGCGGCGAGTCCAGCGCCAGCCAGGGCCCGGTATAGTTGCCCATCGGCGGGCTGGAGGGAAGCGGATGGCGCTGCCAGTCAATCAGGTTGCGAATGACCTTGGCCGAGCGCGGGACATCCTGCCCGTCGGCGTTGGGTAGCGTCACGCGCAGCATCTGCAATGCATCGACTTCGCCCGTGGAATGGAGGATATGTCCGGTGGTTTGCGCCATGTCCAACAGCGTGTCGAAGCGTTTCTTCAAGCCTGGCCGGGCGGATACAGGCTCGCTCAAATCGATCCAGCGCCCTGCACTGTCCAATACCTCCAAGCGTCCATCGAAGATGCGTAGATGGGCGGTCTGGCTGTCGATTCCATATTTTTCCCAGGCCGCCTGCATGCCTGGACGATTTGCCAAAGCGGCCAGGGCCTTGCGCCCACGCTGTACATCGGTCGCCAGCGTGGATCTCGTGACGCTTGAAAAGCGGGTCTCGGCGAGGTCGATAGTGTCCTGATCCGCCTTGCCCTGCACGTGGCGCTCCAAGGCAGCGATCCAGCGTTCCTTATTTCTGGCTTCCAGTATCGCCGTGTCGAGCAGGGCTTGCGAAAAATCGCTGATGCCCTGCAATTGGCCGGGGATGTGATGAACCAGCGTCGAAGGGCGCAGCAAAGGCTCCGGACGGATGACCTCCGGGTAACGATCTGGCTGAATCCCGGTGGCCGTGGATGGAAAACCCACTGCAACGGGTTCAGGCGTAGCAACGACCTTGGACATCAGGAGAACTCGCTTTCACGATTGAAGAGTGTCTACCCTGCCCCGGAAAACGAATGGATGGGATCGGAAAAGTCCTGGCCGCCAGCAGCCTGTGCGCGACTCAACGAGGTTCCCCCAGGATCAAACTGCGGTAATGCCCAGGATTGGACCCCACCCACTTGCGAAACGCCTTATAAAACGAACTGGTATCGGCAAACCCCAACCGCGCCGCGATCTCGGCAAAGCTGATCTGCGGTTCGGCCAGCCACACAATCGCCAACTCCTTGCGCACGCTGTCCTTGAGCCCCTGGTAGCTCTGCCCTTCTTCCGCCAGGCGGCGGCGCAGCGTGGAAGCGGAGATACACAGCGTGGCCGCAAGGCCCTCGGTCTCAGGCCAGGTGTCGGGAGGCATTTGCCGCAGGTCGTGCTTGATGCGTGTAGCCAGGCTGTCGGGGTTGCGGTATTTGACCAGGATGTTGGCCGGCGCATGGCCGAGGAAGCGCTTGAGTTCTTCCGGGCTGCGCTTGATCGGCAGGTCGAGGCAGTCGGCGGAGAAGATCATCCGCGTGCGTGGCCGATCAAAACGCAGGTTGTCGGAAAACATCACCTGGTAGTCATCGCAAAAGTCCGGCTGCGGGCAGCGCAGTTCGATGGCCAGGATCGGGATGCGCCGGCCTGCCAGCCAGCAGGCGACGCCGTGCACGATCATCCAGTAGGTGAAATAGGTGAATGCGCGCTTGGGCGCTGGCTCGGGTTCTTGCAACACAATTTCCGCCAGGCTCTGTTGGCGCACCAGCTGGGCTGGCAGGTGTTCCAGCATCAGCGAGAGGAACCCCAGGCCGGTTTGCAGGCCCGCTGCCAGGCTGGGCTGTGCAATGGCGGCGCGACAAAGGAACTCGAGGCTACCGGACTTGAGCTTGCGCGGGTCCATGCCGAAGAACTCATCGTCCATGCGCCTGGCCAGCAGACGCCACAAACGGGCGTAGGCGGTGGCCGGAACGCGGGCCACGGGCTGTTCCAGCAATGCCGGATCGATCCCGACCTTGCTCAAGGCTTCGACGGTGGCCGGCCCCGGTGCGCAGCTCTGCAACAAGGCTTCGCGCACGAGATGGATGGAGATGGTGTCTTTTTCCGACATGGGAGGTTGGGCAATCCGGCGGCACTCGAGATGCCGTGCATCATAAGGTGGGTTGCGATTCGCCACCACCGTTCAGCCATTGTTCAGCAAACGTCAAGTTTTCCTGTTTAGCAATGAGTATCATTATGTTACAACTTAGCTTCCTACCTACTTAAGCTGCGGTGCCCGATGCTTGTTCCCTTTTTAATCATGCTGCGCGAAGGCATTGAAGCGGCGCTGATCGTCGGCATCATCGCCAGTTACCTGCAACAAACCGGCCGCGGCCAGTGGATGCCCGCCGTATGGATCGGCGTGTTCCTCGCCGCGGCCCTGGCCTTGCTGGTGGGCGGTGGCCTGGAACTGGTCAGTGCCGAGTTTCCGCAGAAGCAGCAGGAATTGTTCGAGGGCATCGTCGGCCTGGTCGCCGTGGGCATCCTCAGCTCCATGGTGTTCTGGATGCGCAAGGTCGCGCGCTCCATCAAGCATTCGCTGCACGCCTCCCTTGACCAGGCGTTGACCGGTTCCAAACACCAGGTCACGGCGCTGATCCTCATGGTGTTCTTTGCCGTCGCTCGTGAAGGCCTGGAAACCGTGTTCTTCCTGCTGGCTGTGTTCCAACAGAGCGAAGGCCCAGGCGCACCGATTGGCGCCCTGCTCGGCCTGGTCCTGGCGATCATCGTCGGCTTCCTGATCTACACCGGCAGCATGCGCCTGAACCTCGGTGCGTTTTTCCGCTGGACCGGCCTGTTCATCCTCGTGGTCGCCGCCGGCATCCTCGCCAATTCGGTGCAAGCCCTGCATGAAGCGGGCGTGTGGAACCACTGGCAGACCGTGCTGTTCGATTTCAGCGCCGAGCTGCCGATGGACAGCCCGCTCGGTTCGGTACTGGCCGGCATGTTCGGCTACCAGGAAGCGCCGACCGTCAGCACCCTGGGCGCCTATCTGATGTATCTGGTGGTGGCGCTGGTGATGTTTTTCCTGCCCGCGGCACCGCCCAAGCCTGCCGCCAGCCCTTCTTCCGTTTCCAGCCAGTAAGGACCGTCTCTTGTCCAACCCAACGCCTCAACCCGCTTCGCCCCCCCGCGCCCTGCGCTGGGCGGTAGCCGGCTCGGTGGTCGTGATGATCGCCGCCGGTGGCCTGTTCTATTACGCCTCGCAGCTGGCGGCCAGCAAGCGCCAGACCAACCACGATGAAATCGCCGTGACCATCCATGGCCATGCCTGCGAGCCCAATGCACTGACGGTGCCGGCCGGCCGTGCGAGCTTTCGCATCATCAACCGCTCTGACCGGGCGGTGGAGTGGGAAATCCTCGACGGCGTGCTGGTGGTCGAAGAGCGCGAAAACATCGCCCCCGGCCTGAGCCAGGTGATCAACGCCAACCTGCTGCCAGGCGACTATGCGATCACGTGCGGCCTGCTGAGCAACCCGCGCGGCACCCTGCATGTGACGCCAACCGCAGAATCCGACGCCCAGGCCAAGGCCAAGCCGTCGATGGTAGCGTTTATCGGCCCGCTGTCGGAGTTTCGCGTGTACCTGAGCAGCCAGGGCAGTGCCCTGGTCAAGGCCGTGACCGCCCTGCAACAGGCGATCGACGCCGGTGACCTGGCCCAGGCGCAAGCGCTGTACGTGCCGGCCCGTGAGGCTTACCAACGTCTGGCCCCGGCCTCGCAGCGCCTGGCCGAGCTGGACAACGCCATCAACGCCCGGGCCGATTACTTTGAAAAACGTGAGCAAGACCCGGCCTTCAGCGGCTTCCATCGCCTCGAATACAGCCTGTTCCAGCAACGCAGCCTTGATGGCCTGGGGCCGATTGCGCAGCGCCTGGTCACCGATGTCACCCGCCTCAAACAGCAGTTGCTGGCGCAGTCGCTGCCGCCGGAACAACTGGTGAGCATCGTGGTGCGCAACCTCAACAGCCTGGCGGATGTACGCGCCATCAGCGGTGAAGAAGAGCGCTACAGCCATGTCGACCTGAATGGTTTCGCCGCCAACCTGGAGGCCGCGCACAAGGTGGTCGAACTGATGCGTCCGCTGCTGACCAAGTCCGCCGCCGACCTGCTGCCGACAGTCGACAGCGCCCTCGCCGCCTTCGATGCCGAGCTCCAGGGCTTCAAGCTCGACAAAGGCTACGCCACGTATGACAGCGTTACCGCCGATCAGCGCAAGCAGATCGCCGACAAGGCCATGGCTCTGGCCGCCGCACTCGATGGAATCGACCCCGCCCTTGGCCTTTCCGGCCTGCAGTGAAGACGACCGCACACATGAGTGATTCAGAACAGTTTTCAGCACAACGTCGCCGTGTCCTCCTGGGCATGGCCGCCACCGGTGCCGCCATCGCCGGCAGCACCCTGACCTGCCCGGCCATGGCGGCCGCCGCCGAGCAAGTCACCACCGCACCGCGCAGCGACAAGACCCAGGACCACCACGATTTTTTCGGCCAGCACCAGAGCGGCATCGTCACCCCACGCCCGGCCTGCGGCATGCTCGTGGCGTTCGATGTCCTGGCCAGCGACCGCGAAGACCTGGAGCGCCTGTTCCGCACCTTGAACGAGCGCATCGGCTTCCTGATGACCGGCGGCACCGTACCCCAGGTCGACCCGAAGCTGCCGCCCACCGATTCCGGCATCCTCGGCCCGGTGGTCACGCCGGATAACCTGACCATCACCGTGTCCGTCGGCGCATCGTTGTTCGATGAGCGCTTCGGCCTGGCCGCCGTCAAACCCAAGCGCCTGATCCGCATGGTGGGCTTCCCCAACGATGCGCTGGAACCGGCGCAGTGCCACGGCGACCTGAGCCTGCAATTCAGCTCCAACACCCCGGACACCAATATCCACGCCCTGCGCGACATCGTGAAAAACCTGCCCGACCTGCTGCTGGTGCGCTGGAAGCAGGAAGGCAGCGTGCCGCCCCAGGCACCGGCCAAGCCCGGCGAACCGGCACAAAGCGCGCGCAACTTCCTGGGTTTCCGCGACGGCTCGGCCAACCCCAACTCCAACGACAACAAGGCCATGGACCAAATTGTGTGGGTCCAACCCGGCAGCGACGAACCGAGCTGGGCGGCCCATGGCAGCTATCAGGCGGTGCGCATCATCCGCAACTTCGTCGAACGCTGGGACCGCACGCCGCTGCAAGAGCAGGAAAGCATCATCGGCCGTGTGAAGACCAGCGGCGCGCCCATGGATGGCCAGAAAGAATCCCAGGTGCCCGACTACAGCAAGGACCCGGAAGGCAAGCTGACCAAGCTCGATGCCCATATCCGCCTGGCCAACCCGCGCACCCCGCAGACCCAGGCCAACCTGATCCTGCGTCGGCCGTTCAACTACTCCAACGGCGTCAATAAAAACGGTCAGTTGGACATGGGGCTGTTGTTCATCTGCTACCAGGCTGACCTGGAGAAAGGCTTTATCAGCGTGCAAACCCGGCTCAACGGCGAACCCTTGGAGGAATACCTCAAGCCGGTCGGCGGCGGGTATTTCTTCACCTTGCCGGGGGTCACGGGGCCCAAGGATTTCATCGGGCGCACGCTGCTCGCTGCAACGCCTTTTCAAACCACTGCCCACACCTAAAACAAACCAGAGCGGAACACGTCCCATGAAGAAGTCGACTATCGCGTTGTCGTTGTTAATGACCCTTTCGCCGCTGGCAGCGTTTGCCGCTACCGCGCCGTTGGACCTGGTAGGCCCGGTGTCGGACTACAAGATCTACGTCACCGAAGAAATCGGCGAACTGGTCACCCAGACCCAGGCGTTCACCGACGCCATCAACCAAGGCGACCTGGCCACCGCCAAGAAGCTCTACGCGCCGACCCGTGTGCACTATGAGTCCATCGAGCCGATCGCCGAGCTGTTCAGCGACCTGGATGCATCGATTGACTCCCGGGTCGATGACCACGAAAAAGGCGTGACCGCCGAAGACTTCACCGGTTTCCACCGCATCGAGTACGCGCTGTTCTCCAAGAACACCACCAAAGGCCTGGAAGCCCTGACGGCCAAGCTCAACACTGACGTCAACGACCTGAAAACCCGTGTCGACGGCCTGACCTTCCCGCCGGAGAAAGTCGTCGGCGGGGCCGCTGCGTTGCTGGAAGAAGTTGCCGCCACCAAGATCTCCGGTGAAGAAGACCGCTACAGCCACACCGACCTGTATGACTTCCAGGGCAACATCGACGGTGCGAAGAAAATCGTCGACCTGTTCCGTGGCCAGATCGAGAAACAGGACAAGGCTTTCCTGGCCAAGGTCGACAAGAACTTCGCCAGCGTGGACAAGATCCTGGCCAAGTACAAGACCAAGGACGGCGGCTTCCAGACCTACGACAAGGTCAAGGAAAACGACCGCAAGGCGCTGGTGGGCCCGGTCAACACCCTGGCCGAAGACCTGTCGACCCTGCGCGGCAAGCTGGGCCTGAACTGATACGACCTCCCGCGCCTGGCGCGGGAGGTCGTCGGCTCAACGGGTTGGCTCGAAGCCGTTCAGTGGCGTGCCGAAAGGCGCGCCGCTGCGCGGGTCAATCGCATACCAGCGGCCGTTGTATGGCGTGGCGTGCATGTCGACCTCCCGATAACGCCCCGCCTTGCCCGCTGTCGGTGTCACCACGGGCGCCTCCGCGCCGCTCGCCTGCCCGGCTGCAACCAGCAGATACGCACGCAATTTCTCCTCGGCGGTCACCAGGTGTGGGACCGTCTTGCCCCACTTCATTGCCCCACCCGCCAGCAACGCCGGCAGTTTTACCAGTCCCTTGGTCGCGGCATTGATCATCTGCGGGTAACCATCCAGCGGGTTCAGCGCCGCACTGGTAAACAAACCGGACTGCTTGATGAAGTCAAATGCTCGATCGCTGAAACTCGCTCCAGCTTTCACCTGGGGCACTGCAATCGCCGATGGCTTGAGTCGTGTAACAAGCTGGGTCAGGCGGCTGGGCACCAGGGCCCTGGCAGAGCGGATCAGCGCCCGGGCCTGGCTACCCGCACCAATGGCCACGCCGACTACATCCAGTGCCAGGTTGGTCAGACCTGCGCTGATATTGCCTTGTTTGAACTCCTGATACGCCCCCACGAACGGCACGAACCCCAATAGAAAGGCATGATCGCGTGCCCGCGCCTCACGATGCTTCTCCAGCGGCAGTGACTCGCTTGCGCGTTGCAACATGCTTTCGGTGGGCTCGTAAAAGTTGTCCTGGGCGATCCTGTTGACGATGCTCGCTGTTTTTCGCGAACTGTAGGTGTCCGGGACGAACGATTCCGGCGTATGGCTGAGAGGTAATTCTCGCGCAGCAAATGCGCCGCCCAACGCCGACACGATCACCGCCTGGAACGCTGGGTTGGGATCAGGATGGGAGCCGTTGGCATAGGCGTCCAAATCAAGGTTCATCTGCGCGCCGCGCACCACCGGTAAATACACCAGGCCGTGGGGTGATGGAAAACCCTCGCGGTGAATGACGCCGTCGAGCTCCATCGCGTCGGTTAGATCCGTACGCTTGATGATCTTGCCGTTGGCGAACACCTCGAAATGCACGACCGTGGGTCCATGCTCAACGCGCATCAGGGTGCCGTGGCGCGCCCTGCTGGCGTCTTTGAGTGCGTCGGTCTCCTTGGCCTGGATCTCCCCGGTTTCCCGGCGCAAGGTGAAAAGTTCGACCTTGCCCAGTTCAAGCAACTTGCGATCCTCCAGAGGCAACTCGGCAAACATCAGCTTAAGCTTGGTGGCGTACGCGTCCTGGAGCTTCTTCCGGTGCTGGAGCACCGGGTTTTCCAGCAACTTATCCAGCTCGGGCAGACGGCGAATACGTGTATCGAGCCTGGCCCGCGCCGCCTCGGTTACCTGGGGGGGCCGCGCGTGCTGGTAAGGCGTTTTCGCCGCCGCCGGGAAAGCAGGCATGTCGTCACTGAGCACCCATTTGCCCGGTGCCAGGTCGCCGGTCATATAGGTCTCCACCAACGAGCGGGTGCGCGGTTCCGAGATCGGCAGGTTGCGACGATCCTCTGCACTGGCCACATGCACGGTCATGCCTTCCAGTTCGGCCTGGGTGATACCAGGAAGCACGCGCAGCAATTCCTTGATCGCCAGCGCCTTGCGCGTCGGCAGTTCACTGCTCGCAGCCGTGAAGGCGGTGGCGACGTCTTCGCGCTGGCGGAAAAATACCCGCGCAGCCTCCTGGATATCCCCCGACGAGTATTCACCGTCACTGCGCTGCCTGATACAGCCGTTCAACACCCCCCAATCAGCGATGACTTTCAAGGCATTGAGTTGCATCAGCGTCGTCTGCGCGTCACTGACGGGTTCCAGGGTGGTCAAGTCGGTGACCTGCTGTTCATTCATCATCCTCGACGTCCCTGGCGCATTGTGATCGGCCAATGCGCAGCCCAGGCGCAGCTCCATCCAGGCCGGCGTGCCGATACTCACGGACTCGGGCACGTCGCGCACGAGCATTTCCGGCGCCGCCTGCGCCAGGCACACCTGGGCAGCCAACACCGCCAGCTTGGGTTCCAGGCCTTTGTTGTGCTGAAGGTGGCGCTCAATATCACGGCGTACCTGACTGAACGAGCGCCCCATGTTCGTTGGCTGGTAGATCGAATAGCCAGCCACTTCCCCGGGCTTGTCGGACATCGAGGGATCGACGTGCAGCTTGATCGCGGCGGTTACCAGTTGCTGGAGCAGCGTCCTGGGCAGCGTCGAGTTAGCGCCCTGGCCCACCTGCCAGCGCAGCGCGCCAGCCATTTGCTCGCCGAACGCCAAGGCATCCGGGCTGTCCAGCAGCCTGTCCAGGTGAGCCTGCGGGTCGGCCTGCAACGCCTGCAATGTGACCCCGGACAATGCGCTGAACCCACGAGCCAGGGGACCGCGCAGGCGGATGTCGGCCATGGTGCCCATGTGCTTTTGATCGTCTGCGGTCAAGGTGCCCGGCTTCCAGTCCCGGGGCAACAACGCGCCGTAGTCCCCCAATGGCGGCGGCGTTGGCAAGGCAGTGCGCAACCAGGCAACCAGGTTGCGCGTGTCACTCACGGTACGCGCCGAGCCCAAGCCCTTGAAATCCAGGAGCTGGCGCATGTCGTAGCGTGGCGTCGAGTACAGGGCGTTGCCCAAGGGCACGCTGAGCGCCGCCAGTGCCTCGAGCTCATCGTTCAGTTCCGGTACGGCTTCCACATAGCGGGTCAGATTCACCCAACCGCCTACCGGACTCAGGCGCTCAAGCCTGCCTTCAGACACCCTGAATGGCGCACCGGCCCAGGCAAAGCCCTCCTGCTCCAGCAGGCGAACCATTTGCGGGCACGTGACAAACCGCTGCAAACGCTCCACCGCAGCCTGGCTATGCCGGGGCAATGACGATGCCGGTGAAAGCTCGGTCTCATGATCCGACCAGTCCGTACGCGCAGTGTCCGGCAGTTCTTCAAGTTCTGCTTCAAGGCGATCGGCCAGGGCAAGGCGCTCCTCCAGTTCGCTGACCACTTGCCAGGTCTGCTCAAGGTTGCCGGCAGTGATCTGGCCGAGCCCTTGGCGCGGCAGCCACAATGCGTCGTCTGACCCGATAAAAGGCAGCCCCTGGTCCGAGGGGTCCAGCAGTTCTCGAATCGGCCTCAGGGTGCGGGAAACTTCGTTCCAGCCGGAGTTATCGGTCAGGCTGAATCTGACGGTGCTGCGTACACCATTATGGTTGGCATAACCCTCGATATGATCGCGGTGAAAGGTCAGGGTCGCAGGTTCAAGGCGCTGCTCGGCAATCCACTGTTGCAACGCTGGTCGGTTCAGCAGGTGTTGGTACAAGCGCGTTGCCATGCCCGGACTGCTGTCCGGCGGCACCTCGACCATCGTGTAGCCGCTGCTTTCAGCGGCGGCAACGCGCTCAGCCAACTGAGTGTCGGCGGCGGCAGTGCGGGCCTGATCCCGGGGAGGCAGTCGCGTCCACGGGCCAGCCGCGGCCGGCGTTGCATCGGCAGTGGATCGCCGCCTGCGCAGGGCGGGTGGTTGAGTCGGTATGGGATCAGGCGCAGCAGGCACTGCGCTGGGTGGGGTGGGAAACTCCGGAACGGATGGGCGGCTGTGAGGCAGTAGCATCAACATAGTCATCGCTCTCTCGGATGAGTCCATTAAGAATGGATCCGTCCATCCGTGAACGGTGAGAGGCACTGTAAAGACGCTTATCCCAGGCTGGATATAGGAACTGTCCGATACCCTCTACGATTGCATTGCTGATGATTTCACAAGGCGGCTTAAAGGATTCGGTACAGCAATCGCTCAATCCTCACCCGGCTGACGCGACGCAGGAACTTGCCCACCGCCTGCGGATAATCCACCAGGGTTTGCAAGTCCTGGTAACGCTCGATCCGCGTGGTGTGCTGGAAGATCTGCGCCAGTTCCGTGCGTCGCGGCTCCAGCCACTGGCCTTGGGGGTCATCGATGAGCAAGGCGTTTTCCAGGTCGAGACGAAACGCCCGTGGGTTGAGGTTGTTGCCGGTGAGCAAGGTGTAGCGCTGATCGACCCACATGCCCTTGAGGTGGTAGGTGTTGTCGCCGTCGCGCCACAGGTGCAGGTTCAACTGGCCGCTGTCGATCACCGGTTGATGACGCTTGGCAAAGCGGCGCAGGCTGATTTCATACAGGTACGGCAGTGCCGAGATCACCTTGAAGGGCTCGCTGGGCGGGATGTAGAAATCGTTGGCGGTCTTGTCGCCGACGATGATGTCGACCTTCACCCCACGCGCCAGGGCGCGGTTGATCTCCCGGGTCACCGGCAGCGGCAGGTTGAAGTACGGCGTACAGATGGTCAGTTGGTGCTGGGCGCTGGCGATCAGCTCGAGGATCACGCGGTTCAACGGGTTGTTCTTGCCCACGCCGAGCAACGGGCTGACAGACAGGTGGCCGTTGGGCAACTGCCCTGCCGTGGTGTCGTAGGCCGCGTGCTTGAGACGGCTGCGCAGGTCGCCGATGTCGTTGCGCAGGCTGCGGGTGGTCGGCGGGTTGGGCAGGTCGAGGCGGTGCACGGCCTTGGAGGTCACCAGGCCGTGTTCCACCAAGTGCTGCATGGAATCCGCCAGGGGCTGGCTGTGGATCAGGTGGTAACGGTCGAAGCGGTATTTATCGAACTTGTGCAGGTACACGTTGTTCAGGCTGGCACCGCTGTACAACACGCTGTCATCGATCACAAAGCCCTTGAGGTGCAGCACACCGAACAGCTCGCGGGTTTGCACCGGTACGCCGTACACCGGCACTTCACTGGCATGGCGCTGCGTCATGGCCTGGTACCAGGCGCTGTTGCCCGGTTGCTTGCCGGCGCCGATCAGCCCGCGCTGGGCGCGCAGCCAGTCGACTACCACCACGATGTCCAGTTCCGGCCGTGCGGCCTTGGCGGCGTGCAGGGCGTCGTAGATCTCCTGCCCTGCCTCGTCCTGCTGCAGGTACAACGCGACGATGTAGATGCGGCGGGTGGCCGTGGCGATGTTCTCCAGCAGGCAGCGACGGAAAGCGTCAGCGCCGGACAGCACGTCAATGGCGTCGGGAGTCAGGGGAAAACCGCGCAGTTTGGGCAACAGGGAGCGTTTGAAGAACGACGGCATAAGGCTCGCAATGGGTCGAATCCGAAGAGGCCCCGAGCTTACACCATGGGGGTGCTCAGGTCTCGCAGTGGCAGAGAGTAAAATTCTTGTTGACCAAGAAGAACGATCGTTCTACTTTTCAAGCCATGAACGATATGACTCATAACGAAACACGCGACATTATCCTCGACGTCACCGAGAAGTTGATCTATCGCCACGGCATCGCCGCCACCGGCATGGACTTCCTGGTGAAAACCGCCGGCGTCTCGAGAAAAAGCATTTACCGTTACTTCGCCAATAAAGATGAGCTGGTGATCGCGGCCCTGCAGCGCCGTGACGAGCGCTGGATGCACTGGCTGCGCGGCGAAGTGGAGCGCGTCGATGGCAGCGGCGCACGCTTGCTGGCGCTGTTCGACGCGCTCAAGGCCTGGTTCGGCTCGGCGGATTTTCGCGGTTGCGCCTTTATCAACACCAGTGGCGAAACCGGCGACCCGCACGACCCGGTCCGCCTGCTGGCCAAGGCCCATAAACAGAAACTGTTCGAGTACGCATTCGAACTGTGCCAAGCACATGGTACCCCCGACCCCGAACGGCAGGCCGCGCAACTGCTGATCCTGATCGATGGCGCCATTACCGTTGCCCTGGTCATGGGTGATTCAACAGCTGCCGATAATGCGCAATGCATGGCGCGAACGTTATTGGGACTGTGAACGCACCCGCCTGGCAACTTTCGATAACGCTGTATGGTTTTAAGGAGCCGCCTGATGTCATCTACCGCAGAAACACGTCCGCCCTTGCCGCCGTTTACCCGTGAATCGGCGATTGAAAAAGTGCGCCTGGCCGAAGACGGCTGGAATTCCCGCGACCCGCACCGGGTGTCGCTGGCTTACACCCTGGACACGCAATGGCGTAACCGTGCCGAATTCGCCCATGACCGCGAAGAGGCCAAGGGTTTTCTCACGCGCAAATGGGCCAGGGAGCTGGATTATCGGCTGATCAAGGAGCTATGGGCCTTTACCGACAACCGCATCGCCGTGCGCTATGCCTACGAATGGCACGACGACTCGGGTAACTGGTTCCGCTCCTATGGCAATGAGAACTGGGAGTTCGACGAGAATGGCCTGATGGCCAATCGTTTTGCCTGCATCAACGACCTGCCGATCAAGGAGAGCGAACGCAAGTTCCACTGGCCGCTGGGACGGCGCCCGGATGAGCATCCGGGATTGTCCGATCTGGGTCTGTAGCTTGAAGCCGCAAGCTTGAAGCTTGCGGCTTATCGCTTAATCCTGATTAAGACCGACCCGATACAACACGCCATCGTCCTCATCCGTCAGCACATACAGAAAGCCATCCGGCCCCTGCCGCACATCGCGAATGCGTGCCTTCAAGCCACCCAGCAAGCGCTCCTCATGGATAACCTTGTCGCCATCGAACTGCAGACGAATCAGTTCCTGGCTGGCCAGCGCACCGATGAACACGTTGTGCTGCCACGCCTTGAACCGGTCGGCGTCGTAGAAGGCCATGCCACTGATGGCCGGTGATTTCTCCCACACATGGTGGGGCGCCACGGTGCCTTCTGCGGTCTTGCCCTTGGCCTCGGGAATCGGTGTCAGCGAATAGTTGATGCCGTGAGTCGCCAGCGGCCAGCCGTAGTTCTTGCCGCGCTCGATAATGTTGATTTCATCACCGCCGCGCGGCCCGTGTTCGTTTTCCCAGAGCGTGCCACTCCATGGGTTCAGCGCCAGCCCTTGCGGATTGCGCTGGCCGTAGGACCAGATCTCGGAACGTACCCCGGCTTGACCGACAAACGGGTTGTCATCGGGCACGCGGCCATCCGGGTAGATCCGTACGACTTTGCCCTGCAGCTTGTCCAGGTCCTGGGCGGTCGGGCGGTCGTTGTTTTCCCCCAGGGTCACGAACAGGTAGCCATCGCGGTCGAAGGCCAGGCGCGAACCGAAGTGGTTGCCGGTGGAGAGTTTCGGCTCCTGGCGCAGGATCACGTTGAAATCGGTCAAGCCACTCATGTCCTTAGCCAGGCGCCCGCGCCCCACTGCGGTGCCGGCCGTACCGCCCTTGCCACCGCCTTCGGCGTACGTCAGGTAGACCATGCGGTCCTGCTTGAAGTCCGGCGACAGCACCACATCGAGCAAACCGCCCTGCCCCTTGGCCCACACCTCAGGCACGCCGGTCAACGGCGCAGACAGCTTGCCGTCCGGACTGACAAGGCGCAGGCGCCCCGGACGCTCGGTCACCAGGAACCCTTGCTGGTCGGGTAGAAACGCCACGGCCCACGGGTGATCGAGGCCTTTGGCGATCGGGGTCGCGGTGATGCTGCCTTGTTCACTGGGGAACTGCTGCCCATCGGCGGCATAAACGGCCGTCTGCGCAAGCAGGGTGGTGGCGCACAGGGTGGCGAGCAGGGTTTTGCGTATAAACATAAGACAGCGTCCTTACCGGCGATTGCCGTTGGCATCATAGGTGGGGGCTTTGGAGTCGGTGGCTGGGCGGCTGGGGGCCGCATCGCGTTGCGGGTAGCGATTGCCGATACCACCGTTTTCCAGGGTCGGTGCGCGCGGCGTCGGCACGGTCTGAATACCACGCACCGCCGGCGTATTGGGCTGGGTGCCCTGCATGCTGTTGGGATTGGCCCGGTGGATCGGGCCGGTATTGGAATCGCTTCTGCCGGGCAGGTTTTGCGCGAGGGCAACTGGCCCAAGTGCCAGGCCCAACACCAGCACCGCGAGATGACGCACACAACTGTTCATGACAAAGCCTCTCTGGGGCGAGGAGTACGTGCTTTCGATACCACGCTACGCCCTGGGTTCGGCTTTCGTAACTAAATAGTTTCTGATCAGGTGTAACGAGATCTGTCCGCGCATCTGCCCGGCGAAACTTTTCACGCAGCCTTCGAGTCACCAGAACACAGCTTCTTGTTAAGGAATCGCACGTATGCCACGGGCAATCTGGAAAGGCGCCATCAGTTTCGGCCTGGTTCATATTCCGGTATCGCTGGTCTCGGCCACGTCCGCCCAGGGCGTGGATTTCGACTGGCTGGACAAGCGCAGCATGGACCCGGTGGGCTACAAACGCATCAACAAGACCACCGGCAAGGAAGTCACCAAGGAGAATATCGTCAAGGGCGTGGCGTTTGAGAAAGGCCGCTATGTGGTGCTCAGTGAAGAGGAAATTCGCTCGGCCCACCCTAAATCGACCCAGACCATCGAGATCATCGCCTTCGTCGACAGCGACCAGATCCCGCTGCCGAACATCGACACCCCCTACTTCCTGGCCCCGGACAAACGCGGTGGCAAGGTCTACGCGCTGCTGCGCGAAACCCTGAACAAAACCCGCAAGGTCGCCCTGGCCAACGTGGTGCTGCATACCAAGCAGCACCTGGCGGCAGTGATGCCCCTGGAGTCGGCGCTGGTGCTGGTGATGCTGCGCTGGCCCGCCGAGGTGCGCGGCCTGGATGAACTGGAACTCCCCAACGACGTGACCAAACCGAGCCTGGCCAAGGGCGAGCTGGACATGGCCAAGCGTCTGGTGCAAGACATGAGTGCAGACTGGCAGCCCGAGGACTATCGCGACAGTTTTCAGGAAAAAATCATGGCGCTGGTGGCGAAGAAGGCCAAGGCCGGCAAGATCGAAGACGTCGAATCCCAGGAAGGCAGTGAGGAGCGCAAGTCGGCCGATGTGATCGACCTGACCGAGTTGCTCAAACGCAGCCTGGCCGGCAAACCGACGACGAAAAAACCGGCGGCAAAAAAAGCCGGCAAAAAGGCCTCTTGAGCCTGCCATCTACAGGAGAACCCCATGGCAAAGCCCCTGAGCGAATACAACCGTAAACGCGATTTCGAGGTCACCGCCGAGCCATCAGGCAGCTCACCGGGCCGTAAACGCAAGGCATCGGCACTGAGCTTCGTGATCCAGAAGCACGATGCGCGCAACCTGCATTATGACTTCCGCCTGGAACTGGACGGCGTGCTGCTTAGTTGGGCGGTGCCCAAAGGCCCGAGTCTGGACCCGAGCCAGAAACGCTTGGCTGTCCATGTTGAAGATCATCCCATCAGCTATGGCGGATTCGAGGGCAGTATCCCGGCCGGCCAATACGGCGCCGGCGACGTGATCGTGTGGGACCGCGGTGTGTGGAAGCCCCACGACGACCCGCACAAGGCCTATGCCGCCGGCAAACTCAAATTCACCCTGGTCGGTGAGAAGCTCTCGGGTGACTGGGCGCTGGTGCGTACGCGCCTCAAGGGCAGCGGCGACAAGGAGCAGTGGCTGCTGATCAAGGAAAAAGACCAGCAGGCACGCCCCGCCGCCGACTACGACATTGTCCAGGCCCAACCCAAAAGCGTGCTCAGCGGCGCATCCGTGGGCAAAACCAAGCCCAAACCACGCGCAAAAACACAGAAAGCCACAGCCGCCTTACCCGATCAATTCGCGCCGCAATTGGCAACCCTGGTTGACCGCGCGCCCGAGGGCGATTGGCACTACGAAATCAAGTTCGACGGTTACCGCATGCTCGCCCGCATACGCGACGGCGAGGTTCGCCTGTTCACGCGTAACGGCCACGACTGGACCGAACGCCTGCCACGCCAGGCCAAGGCCTTGCACGCCCTCAAGCTCAAGGACAGCTGGCTCGATGGCGAGGTGGTCAGCCTCAATGGTGATGGCCTGCCGGACTTTCAGGCGCTGCAAAATGCCTTTGATATCGGCCGCAGCCTGGACATTGTCTACTACCTGTTCGACGCGCCGTTTTTAAACGGCAGCGATCAGCGCCAGGCGCCGCTGGAGGAGCGTCGCGCCGCGCTCAAAGACGCCTTGTCCGGCAGCCGCAGCAAACTGCTGCGCTTCTCCGAAGCGTTTGCCGCCAACCAGCAGGATATTTTCGAAAGCGCCTGCGACCTGGCCTTGGAAGGCGTGATCGGCAAGCGCAAGGGCAGCCCCTACGTCTCCACTCGAAATACCGATTGGATCAAGCTCAAATGCCGCCTGCGCCAGGAGTTCGTGATTGTCGGCTACACCCGCCCCCAGGGTTCGCGCAGTGGTTTCGGCGCGCTGCTGCTGGCAGTCAATGACGATGGCGGGCTGGTCTACGCCGGGCGGGTGGGCACCGGGTTCGACCAGGCCTCATTGAAAAACATCTACGCCCAACTCACCCCTCTGGAGCGCAAGGCATCGCCTCTGGAAAAACCCCTCACCGCCGCCCAGGCACGGGGTGTGCACTGGGTGGAACCGCGCCTGGTCGGCGAAGTGCAATTTGCCGAGTGGACCCGCGAAGGCGTGGTGCGCCAGGCGGTCTTCGTGGGGTTGCGCACCGACAAGCCCGCAGGGCAGATCATCCATGAACAGCCGCGCACGGCAAAATCCCTCAAAGCGCTGAAAAGCCAGAAGCCCAGCAGCGGCGTGAACATCACTCACCCCGAGCGCGTCATCGACCCGCAAAGCGGCACACAAAAACAGCAATTGGCGCAGTTCTACGAAGGCATCAGCGAATGGATCCTGCCCTTCCTGCGCCATCGCCCCGTGTCCCTGCTCAGGGCTCCGGAAGGCATCGAGGGCGAGCAGTTCTTCCAGAAGCACGCGGAGCGCCTGGCGATTCCGAACATCAAGCAACTGGACCCGGCACTGGATCCAGGCCATGCGCGCCTGATGGAGATCGACACGACGAAAGCGCTGATTGGGGCCGTGCAAATGGGCACCCTCGAACTGCATACCTGGGGCGCCACCTCGGACAAGATCGAAACCCCGGACCTGTTTGTGCTGGACCTTGACCCGGACCCGGCGCTGCCCTGGAAAACCATGCTGGAAGCCGCTCAGCTCACCTTGTCGGTACTCGACGAGCTGGGGTTGGAAGCCTTCGTCAAGACCAGCGGCGGCAAAGGCTTGCACCTGGTCATACCGTTGGCGCGGCGGGATGGCTGGGACAGCGTAAAGGCCTTTGCCAAGGCCATTGCCCAATTCATGACCGAGCAACTGCCCGAGCGCTTCACCGCCACCTCCGGGCCGAAAAACCGTGTAGGCAAGATCTTTATCGATTACCTGCGCAATGCACGAGGCGCGAGCACCGTGGCGGCCTATTCGGTGCGCGCACGCCCTGGGCTGCCGGTGTCGGTGCCGGTCAGTCGCGAGGAATTGAAGGGATTGCGCGGCGCTCAGCAATGGACGGTGGCCAACCTGCACCAACGCTTGCACGGGCTGAAGGTTGATCCTTGGGCCGGCTACGCCAATCGGCAGAAGATCAATAAAAAAATGTGGGAAAAGTTGGGCGCAAAGCCACCGGAGTGACTAACGCCCGGGTCGACATCAAATCAGTATGAAGATGAGTGCCAGTGCCGCGAAGATCGCCCATTTTTCCAGGTAGTAACGTGTGCGGTTGCGTTTTTTCAGCTCTTTACCACGCAAGCGAATCTTGTACAGCCGGTTAAACGCGCGATTGAGCCCGCCAGTCTTGTCGCCTGCATCGTTGGGCGAGCCTGCAGCGGCCATGACGTTACGACTGAACCAACGGTTGAACGTGGCAGCCCAGCGATATTTCATCGGCCGCTCGATATCGCAAAACAGGATGATGCGGTTCTGCTGCGTGGTGTTTTCGGCGTAGTGGATGTAGGTCTCGTCAAACATCACTGCCTCACCGTCACGCCAGTAATAGTTCTCGCCGTCCACATTGATATAGCAGCCCGGATCATTCGGGGTCACCAGACCCAAGTGATAACGGTACGAACCGGCGTAGGGGTCACGGTGGCGCACCAGCTTGGAGCCCGGTGGCAACTCGGCGAACATTGCCGCCTTGATCGAGCCGATGCCCTGCAACAGCTCGGTGGTACGCGGGCATAGTTTCATCGCCGAAGGATGGCTTTCGCCGTACCATTTCAGGTAAAAGCGCTTCCAGCCAGACTTGAAGAACGAGTTGAAACCTACATCGTTGTACTGGTCCGAGCGCTTGATTTCACCCATCTGCATGAGGTTCAGGCCCTCCTCGCGAATCTCCTTCCAATGCGCCTCAAGGGGGCTCAAGTCAGGAAAGTCACTGGGTGACAGGTAGGGGCGGCCGGGTAGCCTGGAGCACAGGTACAGCAAGCAGTTGATCGGGGCCAGGAAGGTCGAATGATCACTGAGTTGGCGGCCCAGCTTATGCCGCACCCGACCACGCAGGTGTACATACGCAATGGAGGCAACGTAGAGAACAACAATGATGAGTTTCAAGGAATTTCGTTCACATGTCAGAAGAAAACAGGCTGCTCCTGCGCGCCCACAACGGCTGAGGATGGATAGCAGCGTCTGAAATCACAATTCACACAATTGGCACGACCGGCTGAGTAATGTCCCGATACGTGGTCCGTGGCAGTTATTTAGCCACAGTTTGTAACCAAAAGTTAATCAAGAATTGTGAAAACCTGTCTAGTGAATGTGCCAGGCAGACGCCTTGACGGGCAGGCCTTGGGGCACGGCAACCACCGATCATCGAACGGCGAAAGATGGTAAAAGGCTGCACCGCCGGCAACGTCCGGCAATTACCCCCTCAGCAAAAAGGAATTTGTATGTCAGCCCTTTCAGATCCGGATAGTCAAGCCCTTCAAGGCGCCTGGGAGCAAACCTCACTCGAAGACAGTGGCGTACTCAATCCCATCGATGCCCACAGCGCTCCGGGTGCTTTAACCACCATCAGCGGCGACCGCTTCGAAGTGAAGACCGTCAGTGGCGAGGTGTTGTTGGCGGGCCGGTTTTTCCTCGACAGCAGCACGGTTCCCAAAAGCATTACCTGGGTGGACGCCCTGGGCGATGACGCCGGTAAGCACCTGCCCGCCAGTTATCGCCTTGAGGGGGATTCATTTGTGTTCATTGCTGCGGATGAAGGTATGCCCAGGCCCATCGTGTTCAGTACCGGCCCAGGCCAAACCATGCGCACTTTCGTGCGCCGCGCTTGATGCTGTGCGCCATCCGAACGCGCGACAGCATTTTCACAAAGCCTTCACTTTCAGCCCTATAGGCATGGGTATCTACACAACTTCCAGTGAATACGGAATCTATGGCAATTAGGCTTCTGTGGTGAGCGGGCTTGCCCCGCGCTGGGTTGCGAAGCAGCCCCAAAACCTTCACCTCGATTGATTCTGGCACTCTTCGGTGACCTTATTGGGGCCGCTTCGCAACCCAGCGCGGGGCAAGCCCGCTCACCACAGAGTTATGTGTCAGCCTTTAAGAGTTGTGTAGATACCTATGCCTATAGGTGAAGCCTACCTACTCCAGTAAATCCCTTGGCCCGCCCGTTCGCGGGCTTTTTTTGCCTGGCGCCAATCGGCTCAGGCGGGACGCCTGGTGGCGGCCAGCGTGAAGCACAGGGGCAACTGGGCAGGCTGGTGCTCGTACTGGTCGTAAAGTTCTTCGCGATTGGAGTGGGCATATTCCTGCAGATGGTCGATCTGCAATTGCGCAGCAATCGCCGCGCTCACCACATCCCCCAGGGTGTGCACATACCAATAGGAGGTCGGCCCCGCCACTTCGCCCTGCCCCTCATAGACAATCGACTCCTGCAGCACAAAAGGCTCACGCTGGAAGTACGAACTGGCCGGCAACAGTGGGTCTGGCGCGCGCGGGTCGAACATTTCCAGAAACGGGTGGGTTTCATACATCACCAGCGTGCCACCGGGTTTCAAGGTCCTCGCAACATGGCGCATGAACAGCGCCACATCCGGCATCCAGCCCAGCACGCCGATAGTCACCAAGGCAATGTCGAAGCGCTCGTGCAAGCGGGATGGCAACTGGTGGATATCGCTTTCGATGAATTCCGGGTTGTGGGGCGAAACGTCGGCAAGCTCACGGGCCTGCTGCAGGAACGCCCGGGATTGATCCACACCGACCACCGAGCACGCGCCCAGGCCAAACAGCGACAGGCTTTCGCGACCGTTATTGCAGCACACCTGCACCACCTCTTTGCCGGCAACGCCGATGTCTTGCAACAGCCCGGTAAGGGTGGGGTCCAGGCACGAAAACCCAGGGTCGCGGACCCCGTTAAGCAGGGCGCTCCAGGTCTCGGTGGTTTTATGCAGGTCGGCGGATTGATCCCAGGCGTCCTTGTTGCAGGCAATCGCCTGTTGAGCTGAGGGCATGTCCATTGCGTCTCCAGATAAGTCATACGGCGAGGCAAAGAAAATAAGCCACAAGCCCGCAGATTAAAACCCCAGCAGCAGGCGAAACTAAATGAACTGCGCGCAGGTCACTAGCGCAATGAGTGTTCAGCCTTTGAACGCCCCCCCTGCGAAGTCCTGATCGTGGCCAAACACGCCGACCTGCGTAATACCCTGTCCCTGGACAGCCTGAATTTTTTCCTGGCGGATGTGCGCGACGGCCTCGGTCCATACCTGGCCATCTATCTGCTGGCGGTGCACAAGTGGGATCCGGCCAGTATCGGCGTAGTCATGACCCTGGCAGGTATCGCCGCGCTGATCACCCAGGGCCCGGCGGGTGCCCTGATCGACCGCACGCGCAGCAAACGCGCTGTGATTGCCGTTGCCGCCCTGCTGGTGACCGGCAGTTGCCTGCTGCTGCCCTTCGTCAGTTCATTCAGCCTGGTTGCCTTGACCCAGGCGGCCAGTGCCATCGCTGCCTCGGTGTTCGCCCCGGCGATCTCCGCGATTTCCCTGGGCATTACCGGGCCACGTGCGTTCACCCGGCGCACCGGGCGCAACGAAACCTTCAACCATGCCGGCAACGCTGTGGCGGCGCTGTTGGCCGGTGGCCTGGCGTACCTGTTCGGACCCGTGGTGGTGTTCTACCTGATGGCCTTTATGGCAGTGGCCAGCGTCGTCGCGGTCAGTTGCGTCTCCGCCAAGGCGATCGACCATGAGGTGGCCCGGGGCTTCGACCCTGCCCACCACAGCGACCATGAGCAGCCGTCCGGCATTGCGGTCTTGCTGGCCAACCGGCCGTTATTGCTGTTTGCCGTCTGCTGCGCCCTCTTCCACCTGGCCAATGCGGCGATGCTGCCACTGGTCAGCCAGAAGCTCTCGCAGATCAACCTGCAGATGGCCACGCCGCTGACCTCGGCCTGTATTGTCGCCGCACAATTGGTGATGGTGCCGATGGCCTGGCTGGTGGGCAGCAAGGCCGACGTGTGGGGGCGCAAGCCGCTGTTGCTGTTCGGCTTCATGATCCTGCCGCTGCGTGGCGTGCTCTATACCCTGTCCAGCGATCCCTACTGGCTGGTGGCCGTGCAGATGCTCGACGGTATCGGCGCGGGGATCTTCGGTGCGCTGTTCCCGGTGATCGTCAAGGACCTGACCCAGGGCACCGGGCGTTTCAACGTCAGCCTGGGTGCGCTGTCCACGGTATTTGGCCTGGGTGCGGCATTGAGCAGCAGCCTGGCCGGTTTTGTGGTGCAGCAGGCTGGCTACAATGCGGCCTTCCTCACCCTGGCCGGGGTGGCGGGCGTCGCGTTGGCGCTGTTATGGCTGGCGATGCCGGAGACGCTGGCCAAACCCTTCTTCGCGCCTCACGCATCTGCGGCCTGATATAAGCGACACTGTGCGCCGAACCCAAACAGCAAATGGAGTTGCCCCTATGAAGAAATACTTCCTGTATCCGCTACTGCTTCTGCTCGCAGGATGCAGCACGGGGCCCTATCTGCATCCGGAGTCGACGGTGGGCAGCAACGCCCTGCTTTCGCGCACCTGCCCCGGCCCGAAAGCGGCGATGAGCTATGCCCCACTGGCAGAAGAACTCAACTGGGTTCATGTGCTGGTCTATGTTGCGCCACCCGGCACATCCAGCTGGCCGGGTAACCAGCGCTCAACCGCTGCTGAACTGCGCCTGTTCGGACGGCTCTACCCATCCAATAACACAGCAGCCGTCAAACAGGCCGACCCGACGCTTTGGGTCAGTGCAGCGTCGCCCGTTGTCACGGTCACCCTGGCGAATGGGCAAAGCTATCCTGTCACCATTGAACAACTCAAAACCGGTTTCGACCCCAGGAAAACATTCCACAGCGGGTTCAAAGGGACAGCGTTGGGCCAAGGCGACATGGATGATTTCACGCTTACCTTCCCGGACATATTCGTCAACGGTGAAAAAGTCCCTATGGCCCCGATTCACTTCAAGAAACGCGAAGAGCGTTATGCGCCTGTGTTTAATTGCTGACGGGCCGGGTTTCTGGCGCTCAGCCGACTCTGTTATCGTGCGTCCTTCGACCGCAATGGAAGCATCGAAGAATGAATTCCTGGAAGACGCTGGCAATCGCCCTCATGGCATCGATCAGCACCAACGCTATGGCATGGTATGTGGAGAACCCGGTCGAGAGAGCGCTGAGCGCCACCACCCTGTTCCCGACCATTGTCCTCGGCGGGACCACGGCATTTACGGTCTACTCGCCCTCAGTAATGAAAAAAGCGAAGGATGATGCCCTTGCATTCATTGGCTCCGAGGGCGAAATTCGCGGCGCTCAGTTTGAGCAGGCATCACTACACTACCGCTCGGCCCCTCACACGCGCCCCATGACCGACATGCAGCTCGCGCAGGCAATCGCAACAACTTACTGAGCGCGGCTTCGTCGAGAATGGCTTGCCACATTCAAAGCGCTGAACATCCGTCGTCGGCCGCCATACAACTGTCGCCTGACATATGCGACAATGCGCGCCAAATTCCAACACACATCCCCCATTTTTTGCTCAGCGACCGGGTTTCGCGCCTTGATGTCGCTGTTGATGCATGCCTGAAGGCTCCTGCCGCCACGCTCGCAACCCATTGATAGGTAAAGTAATTGATCTCCACAGCTAACATCACCATGCAGTTCGGCGCCAAGCCGCTCTTTGAGAACGTCTCGGTCAAGTTCGGCGCCGGCAACCGGTATGGTCTGATCGGTGCCAACGGTTGCGGCAAGTCGACCTTCATGAAAATCCTCGGCGGCGACCTCGATCCGTCCGGCGGACAGGTCATGCTGGAGCCGAATGTGCGCCTGGGCAAGCTGCGCCAGGACCAGTTCGCCTACGAAGAATTCACCGTGCTCGACACCGTGATCATGGGGCACGAGGAGCTGTGGAAGGTCAAGGCCGAGCGCGACCGTATCTACTCGCTGCCGGAAATGAGCGAAGACGACGGCATGGCCGTGGCCGAGCTGGAAACCGAATTCGCCGAGATGGACGGCTACACCGCCGAATCCCGTGCCGGTGAACTGCTGCTGGGCCTGGGTATTCCCCTGGAACAGCATTTCGGCCCGATGAGCGAAGTGTCCCCCGGCTGGAAACTGCGTGTGTTGCTGGCCCAGGCGCTGTTCTCGGACCCGGAAGTGCTGTTGCTCGACGAACCGACCAACCACTTGGACATCAACACCATCCGCTGGCTGGAAAACATCCTGACCCAGCGCTCCAGCCTGATGATCATCATCTCTCACGACCGTCACTTCCTGAACAGCGTGTGCACCCACATGGCTGACCTGGACTACGGCGAGCTGCGCCTGTTCCCGGGCAACTACGACGAGTACATGACCGTGGCGACCCAGTCCCGCGAGCAACTGCTGTCGGACAACGCCAAGAAGAAAGCGCAGATCTCCGAGCTGCAGTCCTTCGTCAGCCGCTTCTCGGCCAACGCCTCGAAAGCCAAGCAGGCGACCTCCCGTGCCAAGGCGATCGACAAGATCCAGCTGGCCGAGGTCAAGCCTTCGAGCCGCGTGAGCCCGTTCATCCGTTTCGAACAAACCAAAAAGCTGCACCGCCAGGCGGTCATCGTCGAGCGCATGGCCAAAGGTTTCGACGGCAAGCCGCTGTTCAAGGACTTCAGCTTCCAGGTTGAAGCCGGCGAGCGCGTGGCGATCATCGGCCCGAACGGTATCGGCAAGACCACCCTGCTGCGCACCCTGGTCAACGAACTGACCCCGGATGCCGGCAGCATCAAGTGGACCGACGCCGCGGAACTGGGCTACTACGCCCAGGACCACGCCAGCGACTTCGAAAACGACATGAGCCTGTTCGACTGGATGGGCCAGTGGACTCAAGGCGAGCAAGTGATCCGTGGCACCCTGGGGCGCATGCTGTTCTCCAACGACGAGATCCTCAAGTCGGTCAAGGTGATCTCCGGTGGTGAGCAAGGCCGCATGCTGTTCGGCAAGCTGATCCTGCAAAAGCCGAACGTGCTGATCATGGACGAACCGACCAACCACTTGGACATGGAATCCATCGAGGCGCTGAACCTGGCGCTCGAGAACTACCCAGGCACGCTGATCTTCGTCAGCCACGACCGTGAGTTCGTATCGTCCCTGGCCACCCGCATCATCGAGTTGAGCGCCAACGGCGTGATCGACTTCAGCGGCACTTACGACGATTACCTGCGCAGCCAAGGCGTGGTGTTCTAACAGTAGCGACCTGAAACCCTGGGAGCATGCTTGTTGTGGCGAGCGGGCTTGTTGTGGTGAGCGGGGCAAGCCCGCTCACCACAACAAGCCCGCTCACCACAAAAGCCCGCTCGCCACAGTAAGCCGGTTTCTCAGCCAAAGTAGTTAGCCTGCTTCCTTTTCCCCCAAGCCCTTGCCATGATGCGTTCACCGCCCGCCCGCGAACGAGTGCCCATGTCCAACGCCTCCTCCTCCCTGTCGATCACCCTGCAGATCGTCTCCATCGTCTTCTACACCTTCATCGCCTTTATCTGCATCGGCCTGCCGATTGCGGTAATCCCGGGCTATGTCCATGAGCAACTGGGCTTCAGCGCGGTGGTGGCCGGGATTACCATCGGCTCGCAGTACCTGGCAACTCTGCTCAGCCGTCCCATGGCCGGGCGCATGTCCGACAACGTCGGCACCAAGCGCGCGATTGTGCTGGGGCTGGCGGGCATCCTGGTCAGCGGTGTGTTGACGTTCTTCGCCACCCTGGTGGACAGCCTGCCCAGCCTGAGCCTGGGGATTCTGATACTCGGCCGGCTGTTGCTGGGCGTGGCCCAAGGCCTGATCGGCGTGGGCACCATCAGTTGGTGCATGGGCCAGGTCGGGGCGGAGCACACGGCGCGGTCGATTTCGTGGAATGGCATTGCCTCCTACGGCGCCATCGCCATCGGCGCGCCGCTCGGAGTGGTGATGGTCGCCGAATATGGCTACACCAGCCTGGGTATCGCGCTGTCGGTATTGGCGGCGCTGGGCCTGGTGCTGATCCGCAATAAACCCTCGGTGCCGGTGGTACGCGGCGAGCGCCTGCCGTTCTGGGCGGTGTTCGGGCGCATTGCACCCTTTGGTGCCAGCCTGTGCCTGGCGTCCATCGGCTACGGCACCCTGACCACCTTTATCACCCTGTATTACCTCAATCGCGGCTGGGCCGGCGCGGCGTACTGCCTCACGGTGTTTGGCGTGTGTTTTATCCTCTCGCGGCTGCTGTTCATCTCCGCGATCAGCCGGTTTGGCGGCTTCAGGGCAGCGATTGCCTGCATGATCATCGAGACCCTGGGCCTGACGCTGCTGTGGCTGGCACCCTCCACCGGCGTAGCCTTGATCGGTGCAGGGCTGACCGGCTTTGGCTTGTCGCTGGTGTACCCGGCGCTGGGCGTGGAGGCCATCAAGCAGGTGCCCAACAGCAGCCGCGGTGCGGGCCTGAGTGCCTATGCGGTGTTTTTCGACCTGGCCCTGGCGATTGCCGGGCCGTTGATGGGCGCCGTGGCGTTGAACCTGGGTTACAGCTGGATTTTCTTCTGCGCAGCGCTGTTATCGGTCACGGCGCTGGGCGTGACCTTGCTGCTCAAGCGCCGCGCTTACTGATCGGCGGTCTGCAAACCGGCGCGGGTAGCCTGGCCGAGGGTGTGGGTGAAAAAACGCCCGGCCTCGGAGATCAGGTCGCGGTGGATGCCTTCGCGGTCGACGCCATCGGCATCGGTGCAGATCGCCGGCATCGCGGCCAGTTGGTCGCTGTCACACGGCGCCATGAACACGAAGTGCCCTGCCCCCGCCAGCAGCTTGAAGTCCGGTGGCTCCGGCAGTTTGCGTGCCAGGGCGGCGGCGTTCTTGTCGACCGCCACCAGCTTGTCGCCGTCGCCGCTGTAGAGCAGCACCGGCACATGCACATCGGCCAGGGTGTGGCGGCCGAACATCAGGCTCAACGGCGCCATCAACATCAAGGCATGAATGCGCGGGTCGGATTGCGGTTGCAGGTCGTCACGGTCCACCACCAGTTCGCCCTTGGTGGTGCAGGCATCACGATCTTCGGGGCGTTCCTGGCAATAGCGACGCAGGCGGTCGAAGTCCGGCTTGGCCCCCGCCAGGATCAACGCGGTTTCGCCACCGGCCGAATAGCCGATAACGCCCACCTGATCGACGTTGACGAACGGCGACAGCATCGGGTCGCCCAGGGTCGCGGTGATCGCTTCGGAAATCTGGATCGGCCGGCCGTACAGGTTACTCACCGTGCCCAGGCGGCTGTGGTCCTTGTAGTTATCGCCGGGATGCAACACCGCGACCACCACAAAGCCTTTGCGCGCCAGGGAAGTGGCCAGGTCATGCAGGGCCAGCGGCGTACCGGTGTTGCCATGGGACAGCATCAGCATCGGAAAGCGGCCAATGGCGATCTTGGAATCTTCGCTGGCGGCGACGTGATAGGGACCCAGTTGCGTGCTGTGTTCATCGTCGGTGGACGGGTAGAAGGCCACGGCTTTCATTGGCTGCAGGTCCAGCGGGTCGAGAAAGGTCATGCGATGGAAGCCCACACTCCAATGGGGGTGCGGCGCGGGCGCGGCGTGCACTGAAATCAGGCCGCCCAGCAGGGAAAGAACCATAACGGCACAAAGACGCATCATGAGGATGTCCACCTTTGCTGCGTGACCACGTTCAACACCCGCGGCATGTCTATATGAAAAGTCCATGGTTCAAGGCACTCGCATCGGGTGATAAACCCATGCGTGCATAACCTGGGCCAACGTAAAGACAGCGGGTAAACGAAAAAACTCCGTATTCCGGTCGTTTCAGGCGACAAGAATACAGAGTTTAGGCGCCCGGCTTCGGATTGAAACCGAGCAGAGGCGAAATTTACACAAGCCTTACGCAGCAGCGAACAATTGTTCGTTGATGAGCACGTTGGCGTCGCTCAAGGCCTTGCTGCGGAACTCATCGCCATAGGCCAGGCCATGGGCGCGGACGAATTCGATGTCGGTAATGCCGAGGAAGCCCAGCATCACTTTGAGGTATTCCTCGTGGGCCACACCGGTTGCCTGGCCGACATGCAGGCCGCCGGAGGTGGACACAATGATGACTTTCTTGTTACCGCACAGGCCTTCAGGGCCTGCTTCGGTGTAACGGAAGGTCTGTCCGGCAACGGCGATGCGGTCGATCCAGGCTTTCAACTGGGTTGGAATGGTGAAGTTGTACATCGGCGCACCGATCACCACGGCGTCGGCGGCGAGGAATTCGGCCAGGCTGTTGGCACTCAGGTCGGCCTCGTGCTGTTGTGCGGCGTCACGCAGTTCGGCGGCGGTGCCCAGGGCGCCCAGGGTCGCGCCGGAGAAGTGGTTGATGCCTTCGCTGGCGAGGTCACGGTAGGTCACTTCCACACCCGGCTCGGCCGCCTGCCAGGCCTTGACCACGCCAGTGCTGAGCTGACGGGAAGCCGAGTTGTCGCCGAGGATGCTGGAATCGATGTGCAACAGTTTCATGGTGGATCTCCGAGTGTGGGATCGACAGTGGCGATCAGATGAAGTGGATGCTACGCATGAAACCAATAGTCGATAAGACGCCTGAAATGCGATAGTTTGTCCCACTGACAGGACAATAGGCTGACCATGCAAGACCTCAACGACCTCTACTATTTTGCCAAAGTCGTCGAAGCCGGTGGCTTTGCGGCGGCCGGGCGGCTGTTGGGCATTCCCAAGTCGCGGCTGTCGCGGCGCATTGCCGAGCTGGAAGAGCGCCTCGGCGCGCGCCTGCTGCAACGCACCACGCGGCAACTGACCCTGACCGCCGTCGGCGAGCGCTACCTGCGCCATTGCCAGGCGATGCTGCTGGAAGCAGAGATGGCCGACGAGGCCGTCGCCAGCATGTCCAGTGAACCGCGCGGGCGGCTGAGGGTGACGTGCCCGGTGGGGCTGGCGCAAAACATAATGCCGGATGTGGTTGCGGGTTTTCTGGCTGCCCACCCCCAGGTGCAGCTGGAGATGACCCTGGTCAACCGCCGTGTCGACCTGGTAGCCGAAGGCATCGATGTGGCGCTGCGCGTGCGCGAACTGGGCGATGAAGACCCGCTGCTGGTCACCAAGCGCCTGCGCCCCGCCCAGACGGCCCTGGTCGCCAGCCCGAACTTTTTGCACGGTCGGCACATCAACACCCTCGACGACCTCAAGCAACTGCCGATACTCGGCGCGCTGGAAGCAGACCGCATGGTGCACCAACGCATCCTCGATCCTGAAGGCAACCCCCACGACCTGGTGATGGAAGCGCGCCTGGGCGTCGATGACTTCAACGTACGCAAGGCCAGCGCCATCATGGGCCTGGGCTTTACCGTGCTGCCGCTGATGTACTGCGAAGAAGAACTGGCCAGCGGCCGGCTCGTACAGTTGCTGCCGGAGTGGTCATTGCCGGGCGGCTGGCTGCAGGCCGTCTACCCGCATCGCCGCGGCGTGCTGCCGGCGATTCGCGCCTGGATCGATTACCTGGAAGAAGGCTTCAAAAGCTGCGGAGACCGCCTGCTATGAAAATGACCGAAGCACAGGTCGCGACGTTCTGCCTGAGCCTGCCCGGCGCGCGGGAAGACTACAAGTGGGGTGGCGTGCGGGTGTTCTCGATCGCCGGCAACAAGATGTTCGCCCTGCAGAATCTGCGCGGCGACTCGCTGGCGTTCAAGGTCGACAAGGAATTGTTCCTCGGCCATGTGGACCGTCCCGGCATCCACCCGGCGCCGTACCTGGCACGCGCGCAGTGGATCATCATGAACACGCCCTACCCGCTGGGGGCCGAGGAACTGCGTAGCCTGTTGCAGCGCTCCCACCAGTTGGTGGTGAGCAAACTGCCCAAGCGCACACAGGTGGGGTTGTTGCTAGAGAACGGACAGTAGCGTGCCACCGAGGAACAACTGGTCCAGCCAGAACACCTGGTGCAACAGCACGATCACCCAGAACAGCACCTGGTAAGACACCTTGCGCGTCTTGTGCCGGAACACCTGCTGGGCAATCAGCGCCCCCGGCCAGCCGCCCGCCAGCTCCACGGCGTGGAGGATGTTCTCCGGGGTGCGCCAGCTGTCGGTGCGGGCCTTGCGCTTGTCGCTCCAATACAGGAAAAACGCGATGACGCTGACCACCCCATAGGCCACCAGCGGAATCACGGTTTCGCCGCGTTGCCACACCAATACCGCCCCCACCAGCGGCGCCGCGCACAGCAGCACAAAGATCGCCGCTTTCAGGCGCGGATGCTGAATCATCATGCCTTGGCCGCTGCCCAGTCGATCCAGCCGAATTGCCAGGTCGCCAGGATCAGCAGGCCGAACGCAATGCGGTACCAGGCGAACGCCGCGTAGCTATGGCTGGCGATGAACTTGAGCAGGCCCTTGACCGCGATCATCGCGAAGATGAACGAGGTGACGAAGCCGATGGCGAACACCGGCAGGTCCGCCGGCTGGAACAGGTCGCGGTATTTGTAGCCCGAGTACACCGCCGCACCGACCATGGTCGGCATGGCCAGGAAGAATGAAAACTCGGTGGCGGTCTTGCGCGACAGGCCGAACAGCAGGCCGCCGATGATAGTCGAGCCGGAGCGCGACGTACCCGGGATCATCGCCAGGCACTGGGCAAAACCGACCTTGAGCGCGTCTTTCCAGGTGATGTCGTCGACGCTTTCGGCGTGCACTTCATGCTCGCGGCGCTCGGCCCACAGCATGACGATGCCGCCGATCACCAACGCGGCGGCCACGGTGATCGGGTTGAATAGGTAATGGTGGATCAGGTCGGCAAAGATCACCCCCAGCACCACGGCCGGCAGGAACGCGATCAGCAGGTTGACCGTGAAGCGCTGGGCGTTGCGCTGGGTGGGCAAGCCGGTGACTACATCGAGGATCTTGCGCCGGAATTCCCAGACCACCGCGAGGATCGCACCCAGCTGGATGATGATGTTGAACGCCATGGCGCGTTCGCCGCCGAAGTCGAGCAAATCGGCGACAATAATCTGGTGTCCGGTGCTGGAGATCGGCAGGAACTCGGTAAGCCCCTCCACGACGCCAAGAATCAATGCCTGAATGGCGGTCCAAAAATCCATGCTTCCCCCAAAGGTCATGCGCTGTGGCATGCCTTATCAATCTTTTAATGGTTCACTGACGAGCGCACTCAAGTGCCCGGTGTTGACCATGGTCAATGCCGGCCTGCAAAAATTCTGTGAAAAATCAGGCAGTACTCAGGTTTTGCGATTTCAGGCCGAAAGCCTATCAGACGAGGCGTAAAAGTCGATGCGACGCCCACAATTATAAAAAGCCCGGAGTGACAGGACGATGAACAGTTTGCGCAATATGTCGATCAGCCGACGCCTCTGGATGATCCTGATCGTCGCCGTGCTGATGCTGATGGCCCTGGGTTTGCTGATGCTCAAGCAGATTCACGACGACCTGTACCAGGCCAAGCGCCAGCAGACCCAGCACGTGGTCCAGACCGCCAGCGGGATCCTGACGTTTTATCACAGCCTCGAAACCACCGGGGTGATGACCCGCGAAGCCGCGCAAAAACAAGCCCTGAGCGCGGTGCGCGGCTTGCGCTATGACCACGACGACTACTTCTGGATCAATGACCTCACCCCCGTGATGATCATGCACCCGGCCAACCCCAAGCTGGACGGCCAGAACCTCTCGGCCATCCGCGATCCCGACGGGTTTGCCGTGTTCAACGAGTTCGTGATCCTGGCCAAGGCCAAGGGTGCCGGCATCATCAACTACCGCTGGCCGAAACCGGGTGCGGAGGCGCCAGTGGCGAAAACCTCGTATATCCAGTTGTTCGAGCCGTGGGGCTGGATCATCGGCTCCGGCGTTTACGTGGACGATGTGCAGGCCGAGTTCAACAGCCAAGTGTGGAAGGCCTCGTTTATCGTCCTCGGCATCGCATTGGTGATGGCCCTGCTGGTCTCGCTGATTGCCCGCAGCATCGTGCGCCCCCTGCAGGATGCGGTGAACGCCATGGGCAACATCGCCAGCGGCGAAAGCGACCTGACCCGCAGCCTCGATACCCACGGCCGCGACGAAGTCACCCAACTGTCCCAGCACTTCAACACCTTCACGGCCAAGCTGCGCCAGGTCGTCAGCCAGTTGCAGGTGTGCGCCAACGCCCTGGGCCAGTCCTCCACGGAACTGGGCAACAACGCGACCCAAGCCCATGACCGCAGCCAGCAACAGTCCCAGCAGATGGAACTGGTGGCCACCGCCATCAATGAAGTCACCTACGGCGTGCAGGACGTGGCCAAGAACGCCGAACACGCCGCCAGCGAAATGCGCGATGCCCAGGCCCAGGCGCAGCAAGGCCAGGTCAATATCGACAGCAGCCTGCAGCAGATCGACCAGCTCTCCACCACCATCAGCCAGGCCGTCGAAGTGATCCGCACCTTGTCCAGCGAAAGCACGCAGATCGGTGGTGTGTTGGAAGTGATCCGCTCCATCGCCGACCAGACCAACCTGCTGGCCCTCAACGCCGCCATTGAAGCCGCACGCGCCGGGGAACAAGGCCGTGGTTTTGCCGTAGTGGCCGATGAAGTCCGCCTGCTGGCCCAGCGCACGCAAAAATCCACCGCCGAGATCCAGGCGATGATCGAGCGCCTGCAAGGTCACTCGGAAGCCGCGGTCAAGGTGATCAGCGACAGCCACAGCGCCTCGCAACTGACCATCGAACAAGCCGGCCAGGCCGGTGCCAGCCTCACCGCCATCGGCCAGGCGCTGCACAACCTCAACGGTTTGAATGCCTCGATTGCCAGCGCCACCCTGCAACAGGCCCATGTGGTGGAAGACATCAACCAGAACGTCACCCAGGCTGCAAGCCTGTCCCACAGCACCGCAATGGCGGCCGAGCAGTCCAACGTGGCCAGCGTGCATTTACGCGGGCTGAGCGAACAACTCGACGGCCTGCTGCGCCAATTCAAGGTCTGACGCCGCTCCAGATGTGGGAGGGGCAAGCCCCTCCCACATTTGCCCTCCGATGTTTTGAAGATCGCTCACCTCTGGTTACAATCCCCGCCCTCTCCCACTCTCCCAAGGAACCGCCATGTCCGGGCTTGAACTGTTCGCCGCCGCCCTGGGGGTGATCGCTGTCTGGCTGACGGTCAAGCAAAACCCCTGGTGCTGGCCCATCGGCCTGGTGATGGTGTTGCTGTACACCTGGGTGTTCTATGACGTGAAGCTCTATTCCGACATGCTGCTGCAAGTGGTCTACGCCGCCCTGCAAGTCTACGGCTGGTGGCAGTGGACCCGCGCCGGCGAGGTCAAGCAAGGGCGCCAGGTCACCCGCCTGGGTTGGCCGGCAATCATGATCAGCATGGCCATCGGCGCGGTCGGCAGCCTGCTGCTGGGCGCTGCGATGGCGCACTGGACCGACGCCGCGCAACCCTGGCTGGATGCCGCCCTCACCGGTTTCAGCCTGGTGGCGCAAATGTGGATGGCGCAGAAACGCGTGCAATGCTGGCCGCTGTGGATCGCCGTGGACGTGATTTTTGTCGGGCTGTTCCTCTACAAGGGCTTGTACCTCACCGCTGCGCTCTACGCCCTGTTCACCGTGATCGCCGTGCAAGGCTGGCGTGAATGGCGCGCCGACCCGGCGTTGCAACCATGAAGGTGGTGGTACTGGCCGGCCCCGAATCCAGCGGTAAAAGCTGGCTGGCCGCCGAGTTGCACGCGCATTTCGGCGGGCTGATGGTGCGTGAATACGTGCGCGATTTCATGGACCGCCACCAGCGCGACACCAGCCTGGCGGATATTCCGGCCATCGCCCACGGCCAACTGGCCTGGGAAGATGCCGCCCGCGCCCGGCAGCCGCGCCTGCTGGTCCTCGACACGCACCTGCTGACCAACAAACTCTGGAGCCAGACCTTGTTCGGCGACTACCCGGCGTGGCTCGACGATGAACTGCTGGCGCGGCATTACGACCTGCACCTGCTGCTGTCGCCGGATGATGTGGAATGGACCGCCGACGGTCAACGCTGCCAACCGGAACTGGCCGACCGCCAGGCGTTTTTCCAGGACAGCCTGGCGTGGATGCAGGCGCATCGACAGGCGGTGGTGGTCATCAGGGGGAGTTGGGAGGAGCGCCGCACCGCCGCCTTTGCTGCGGTAGAACAGCTGTTGTAGTGAGCGGGCTTGCCCCGCGCTGGGTGGCGAAGCCGCCCTAAAACCAAACACCGCGACCTGTCTGGCAGGCTGCGGTGTTTTTTATTGGGGCGGCTTCGCCACCCAGCGCGGGGCAAGCCCGCTCACTACAACACCGGGGTGGTTAGTAGCCCAGCGACAGGCCGGTGTTACGACGCGGGTCATTCGCCCCATAGAAGCGGTTGTTACCCACCGGCTTACCCTCCAGGGACGGTGCCCCCACCAGGATTGCCGCCAAGTGGTTGGCATCCTGCGGCCCGGCAAACTTGTGGCCCCAGCTTTCCAGAATCTTCTGGGTGTCCGGGCTGATCGCGAAGGTCTCCAGGTTGGTGGTTTCCGGCATCCATTGCTGGTGGAAACGCGGCGCGTCCACGGCTTCCTGGATGTTCATCTTATAGTCGATGACATTCAGGATGGTCAGCAGGGTCGCGGTAATGATGCGGCTGCCGCCCGGTGTACCCACCACCATCACGGCCTTGCCGTCCTTGGTCACGATGGTCGGGCTCATCGACGACAGCGGCGCCTTGCCCGGTGCGATGGCGTTGGCTTCACCCTGGACCAGGCCGTACATGTTCGGCACCCCGACCTTGACGGTGAAGTCGTCCATTTCATCGTTGAGGATCACCCCGGTCTTGCTCGCCATCACGCCCGCACCGAACCAGTCGTTGAGGGTGTAGGTCACCGAGACCGCGTTGCCCCACTTGTCGACGATGGAATAGTGGGTGGTGTTGTTGCCTTCATGGGGCGACACACCGGGTTTGATCGCCTGGGAATCCCCGGCCTTCTGCGGCTCGATGGCGTCACGCAGCTTGGCCGCGTAGTTCTTGTCCAGCAGATGCTCGATCGGGTTCTTCACGAAATCCGGATCGCCCAGGTAGCTGTTACGGTCCACGTAGGCGTGGCGCATGGCTTCGATCTGGTAGTGCAGACCCTGGGCCGAGTGATAGCCCAGGTCGGCCATCGGGTAGCCTTCGAGGATGTTCATGATCTGGCAGATCACCACACCGCCCGAGCTTGGCGGCGGTGCCGAGACCACGTGGTAGCCACGGTAGTCACACTCGATGGGCGCCAGTTCGCGGGTCTTGTACTTGTCCAAGTCGGCCTGGGTGATGATGCCCTTGCCGGCCTGGCTGGAATCCACCAGGGCCTTGGCGACCCACCCTTTATAGAAACCGTCGCTGCCCTTGGCGGAGATTTCCTTCAGGGTTTTCGCCAGGTCTTTCTGCACCAGCTTCTGGCCGACCTGCATCGGCTGGCCGTTGTGCAGGAAAATCCCGCGCATATCCTTGTCTTTTTCGAACTCGCCGGTGGCGGTGTGCAGCAGATCGATATCACCCTGCTCCAGGGCAAAACCGTTTTCCGCCAGCTTGATCGCCGGGGCAATCACCTGGGCGCGCTTGAGGGTGCCGTACTTGCTCAGGGCCAGCTCCATGCCGGAGACGGTGCCGGGCACGCCGACGGCCAGGTGACCCTTGGCACTCAGGCCTTCAACGACATTGCCGGCCTTGTCCAGGTACATATCGGCGGTGGCCGCCAACGGGGCCTTTTCGCGGAAGTCGAGGAAGGTCTTGCGCCCATCCGCCAGTTGCACGGTCATGAACCCGCCGCCGCCCAGGTTACCCGCCGCCGGGTACACCACCGCCAGCGCATAGCCGACCGCCACGGCGGCATCCACCGCGTTACCGCCGGCCTTGAGTACATCCACGCCGACATGCGTGGCCAAATGCTGGGCGGTCACCACCATGCCATTTTCACCGGCCACCGGGGCCTGGGACGCGGCTTGTACGCCGCTGACCGTCAACACCAAGGCGGTGGCAATCAGTGTGCGGCTGAAGGGTTGGTATTTCATCCATGGCTACTCTAGTTATTGAGATGCACCAAAATAGCCCGTCCCGAATTTAATCCCCAGCGCAATGGCGTTTTTATTACAGAACCTGTCGGTCACAGAACGGCACGTACAAAGCCGCGTTGCAGATCCTCAATCAACGCCGCCATATCTTCCAGACCGATATGCAGGCGCACCACCGGGTTCAGCCCACGGTCGGCCGCACTGTCGCGGTCGCCGGTGTCGGCCACGGTGACCAGGCTTTCATAGCCGCCCCACGAAGCGCCCAGGCCGAACAGCTGCAAGCCGTCGATAAACCGCTCGACGTAAGCGGCGTCTGCATTCATCAGTTCAAACGACAACAACCCATTGCTGCCGGTGAAGTCCCGGCGCCACAACCCATGCCCAGGATGCCCGGGCAAGGCCGGATGGAACACGCGCTTGACCTGCGGTTGCGCCTGCAACCACAGGGCGATGTCCACGGCCTGGCGTTCGTGCACATCCAGGCGTGATGCCAGGGTGCGGGCGCCGCGCAGGATCAGGTAGGCGTCGTCGGCACTCACCGCGTTGCCGAAGGTGTCGCTCATCCTGCCCAGCGCCGGCCAGGCCGCTGGTGTGGTGCACACGCTGCCCATCATCACGTCGCTGTGGCCGCCGAGGTATTTGGTCAGGGCCATGATCGAAATATCCGCGCCCAACGCCAGTGGCCGGTACAGGTAGCCCGAGCCCCAGGTGTTGTCGACGGCGAGCAGGATGTCGCGTGGCTTGCACAACGCGGCAATCGCCGGCAGATCGCACAGCTCATACAACAGTGAGCCCGGCACTTCGGCGTAGACCAGCCGGGTGTTGGCTTGCAGTTGCGCTTCCAGCCCCTTGCCATCGGGTGCGAAGTAGCTGACCTCGATGCCGAACGGCTGGAGGAATTCACGTGCCAGCTTGCGCACCGGGGAATACACCGCGTCGGTGATCAGCACATGATCGCCGGGGCGCAGGTAGGCCAGGAACACCTGGGCCGCCGCCGCCAGGCCCGTGCCGTAGAGCCGCGTGCGAAAGCCGCCCTCCAGCTCGGTGACCAGGTCTTCCAGCGCATGGGAGGTCGGGTTGCCACGCGCGCCGTAGGTCAGCACCCGCTCGCTGTCGCGGCGGGCACGGGCGTCGCGCATCTGCGCCAGGTTGTCGAACAGCACGGTGCTCAGGCGCGTAATCGGCACATTGACTGCGCGGCCGCCATGACCTTTTTCGGTACGCGCGGCATGGATCAAGCGCGTGCGCACCCGCGACACAGGTGCCAACGGCTGGAGGCTGGCGATTTCCGCTTCGCTCATTTGCGCGAGCAGGCCGATTTCCCAGGCCAGGTACTGGCGCGCGGCGTCCTTGTTGCCGCTGTGACGGTCGTGGGTGAAAAACAGGAAGTCGATGCACTCGGCGTCGGGCGGTGTCTGCGGATCCTGGTTGACCGGCAGGCCGGCCGAGGCCCAGGCAGCGAAGCCACCGTCGAGCAACCGGGCCGACAGGCCTTCGGCAGCAAAGGCCGCCAATGCCGGGTCATCCGCCACCAGCACCAAGGGACGATGGTCGGTCTTGAGCCGCGCACGAATCGACCAGCGGGACCCGGCAATATGGCCCCTGCGGTAGGCCATGCTCGGGCGCAGGTCGATCAGGTTCACATCGCTCAATTCCAGCGCCAGGGCCTGGGCGCTGATCAGCGGCAACGGCTCATACGCCACCGTCGGCAACACCGGCAGCGCCAGACTGCTGTCGATACCACCGCTGAGCACATAGGCTTGGTGCCCGAGTTGACGCAGCCAACTGGCGACAATCGGCGCACGCACGCCATCGCTGTCCACCAGCACGATGCGCGCCTGGCGCACGCCGATATACAGGTCGGTGGCCTGGATCAACTGCCCGCCCGGCGTATGTTGCGCGCCTGGCAACGAGCCGAGGGCAAATTCCTCAGCAGTGCGCACATCACACAGGAACAGGCTGCGTTGCGCGTCCTCGGCCCACAGCCGGACTTGATCCGCTGACACCTCGACCACCCCTGCCCGCCCCGCCAACTGCCGTGCCGCCAGACGCTGCGAGGCGAGGTCGCCTTTGACCTGATCGGCATAGCGCCGAGTACTGCCATGTTCCAGCTGGAAATCTTCCAGGTACCAGCCCTGGGTACCGTTTTCCAAGGCATAGACAGGGTTTTTAAGGCCCAGGTTGATCAGCGTCTGGGCGCCGATAATGCTGCGGGTGCGTCCTGCACAGTTGATAACGATGGGCGTGCGTTCATCCGGCACCAGATCCTGTACGCGGTAGCCCAGCTCACCGTTGGGGCAGCAGATGGAACCGGGGATGGTCATCTTGCGGTACTCCTCGAACGGTCGCCCGTCCAGCACCACCAGCGGCTCGCCACTGGCTTGCCAATCGGCCAGTTGCCGGGCGGTGACGTGAGGCGTATGGCTGGCCTCTTCGACCAATTCGCCAAAGGCCTTGGACGGCACATGCACACCGGCAAACAGCTGCAACCCCGCCGCCTGCCAACCCTCGGCACCGCCCTCCAGCACATGCGCGCGGCGGTAGCCCAGCGCCTGCAAACGCGCGGCAACCAGCGCCGCCACCTCGCCGCCATCCTGGTCATAGATCACCAGCCTCACCTGCGGGTTGGGCGCCAGGCGGCGTACCTCCAGCTCCAGGCGGCTATAGGGCAGGTTCACCCCATGGAACAGGTGGGCTTCGCCGTATTGCCCGTGTTCGCGCACGTCGAACACGGCGATTTCCTGCCCATCGAACAGCCATTGCTGCAGTTGACGTGGGGTGATGGTCTGGCTCATGGAAGTCCCAACAATTAAGAGAAAAGTGACGGCAACGCGTCAGGCATAGGCCTTGATCGACGGCGCCATCTGCGAAGCGTTGTAGTTGAGGATGCGGCCGTCCGCGTCCACACCGTAGCGGCCGTTCAGGGATTCCAGCGGCAAGCCATACAGGTGGAAATGCAACGTGGCCTGCTCACCTTCAACCTTGATGCCATGCAGGTCTTCACCGAGGAACGAGATCGACGTGCCCGGCTGCACAATCACTTCCTTCTCAAGGCTCAGGGTGGTGAAGCCCGGCTCGTGGCCTTGGTCATTGCGTGCATAGACGTAGTTGATCTCCTGGCCTTCCACCGCGCTGATGATCGCCCAGGTCTCATGGTTGTGCGGGAGCGTGCTTTTGCCCGGCAACAGCGAGTTGAGGTACAGGGTCGGCGTATCGCCGTCGTCGTTGAGGCGATAGCGGAATGCGGTGCTGCCCTGCCCTGGCACAGGCGCGGGGAATTCTTCGAAGTTGAACAGGTCGCGGCGCTCGGCCAATTGTTCCAGCAGGCCGACGATGTCCACCAGGGCTGCGCGGTCTACGCCGCGCTGGTTGATGACGCGGATCTGCTGCAAAAACGCCTCGATCACGGCGGCACGGTTTGCGTTGCTCATCACGGTTTTCCTCTTATCAGACTGACAGGCTGTAACGGCTCAAATGGGTCAACAGGTACGGGTCATGGTTGATGGGGCCACGGCGCCCCGAATCGCCCAAGGCATGGCGCAGGAACGTCCGGGTGCGTTCGTTGCCAGGGTTCTGGAAGATCTGCGTGGCGCTGCCATGCTCGACAATCACGCCGTTTTCGGTGAAGTACACGACGTCGCTGATCTCTTCGGCGAAGCGCATTTCATGGGTGACCAGCACGCAGGTCATGCCCTCTTCGGTCAATTCGCGAATCACCGTCAGCACTTCGCCGACGGTTTCCGGGTCGAGCGCCGAGGTCACTTCGTCAAACAGGATCAGCTCCGGGCGCATCGCCAGGGCGCGGGCAATCGCCACGCGCTGCTGCTGGCCGCCGGACAACTGGCCGGGGTACGCATCGGCCTTGTGCTCCATGCGCACCTTGGCCAGCAGCGCCCGCGCGTCTTTTTCCGCATCGGCACGGCTGCGACCGAGCACCTTGCGCGGGGCGATCACCAGGTTTTCCAGCACCGACAAGTGCGGGAACAGGTTGTATTGCTGGAACACAAAGCCGACGCGCTTGCGCAACTCGATGCGCTGGGCTTCCTGGACCAGGCTGTCGACCTGGGTCTGGCCCACGCGAATACTGCCGCGCTGGGGCTGCAACAGCCCGGTGATGCAGCGCAGGATCGTGGATTTGCCCGAGCCGGACGGGCCGATAATCGACACGGCCTGGCCACGCAGCACGTCGAGGTCGATGCCCTTGAGCACCGGGTTGGCGCCGAACGACAAGTGCACATCCCGCAGGCTCACCAGGGGTTCAGTAGAAGGCATAACGGCGCTCCAGGTGTTGGGTCAGGCGGGAAATCGGGTAGCAATAGGCAAAGAACAGCACCAGCAGGCTCAGGTAGATCACCACGGTAAAGCCGGTCATGTTCACGGTGTTGCTGGCGATCTGCGCGGTGTCGATCACGTCATGCACACCCACCAGCGAGGCCAGCGCGGTGCCCATGGTGACTACCGCGTAGAGGTTCATCCACGGCGGCAACATGCGCTTGAAGCACTGCGGCAGGATGATCGAGCGAAACAGCTGGCCACGGGTGAATGCCAGGGACCGCGCGGCTTCCCATTGGGTGCTGGGGATCGAACCGATGGCGCCCCGGAAGATTTCCGCCACGTTGGCGCTGGCCGGTAACGCCAGGCCGATAGTGACCTTGACCCAATCGGGGAACGACACATAGCTGCTGCCGATACGAATCTCGAACGGGAACACGTAGGTAGTGAAATAGATCAGCACCAGCCACGGCGCATTGCGAAACACCTGCACCCACAGCCGCGCCACAAAGCCCAGGGGCGACAACGCCAACGCACCGATCACCAGGCCCAGCACCGACCCCATGCCGATCGCCAGCAGGCTGATCAGGATATTCTGGCCAAAGCCTGCGACCAGCGCCGGCGACCACTGCCACAACGCCGACAGCACGGGAAATGAATCAATGGCCATAGCCGGGCATCCTCAGGCGCGCTTCAAGCCAGCGCCCCACACAATTGACGATAAAACTCAGCAGGCCGAAAAAGCTCAGGATCAGGAGCATCAGCTCCAGTACGTTGTCACTCTGGGTCCAGATCATGATCGCCGCGTAGGTGATGTCGCCCACCGCAATCGCGGAGGCCACGGCGGTCATCTTCACCAGGTCAATCAGGTTGTTGATCAACGACGGCAAGGCAAAGCGCAGCGCCAGGGGCAACTGCACATTCCACAGCAACTGGCGGCGGCTGAAGGCCAGGGAGCTGGCGGCCTCCAGCGTGACGGCAGGCACCGCTTCGATGCCGGCACGCAAGGCCTCGGCATGAAACGCGCCCTTGTGCAGCGAGATCACGATCACCACCCAGGCGAACGGCGTCAGCGGGTTGGCCGCGCCGACCGCCTGGGTCAACAGCATGTTCAACACCAGGAACGCGCAATACAGCTGCACCAGCGTCGGCGTGTTGCGCGTGACTTCCACAAACACCCGCGCCGGCTTGGCCAGCCACGGGTTGCCTGAAGTCAGCATCGCCGCCAGCGTGATCCCCGCCAGCAGACTGCCGAGGATCGTGAACAGGCACAGCAGGCCGGTGGTCAGCGCGCCCTGGACCAGGCTGCCGCGCTGATAGGCGTCGAGCAGGAAGGTGTAGTTCAGGCCGATACGCGCGGCCCAATCGACGCACAGCTCAAGCAGATGGCTCATCTCCATTGCCGGCTCAAGCACCCTTGAACTGTTTCTGCAACTCCACCAGGGCCGGTGATGCCGGACTGATGCGGTTGCGGGTCTGGGCCTCGATCAGCCAGCCGCTGCGGTGCAGTTCCTTGACGATCGGGTCGAGTTTGGCCTGGGTGTCACTCTCGCCGCGACGGGTCCAGATCACCGACGGTGCCGGGTTGAGCTCCGGACCAAGGACGCGGTAGTCCTTCCATTCGGCACTGTCGTTGATCAATGGGTTGATCAGGGTAGAGTCGTGCACCGCCGCGACGCAGTTGTTGCCCCGCAGGGCCAGCAGCGATTCGGACGAGCTCTTGAACGCCTTGAGCTGCGCGCCGAACTCGGTCAGCGGCTTGACGTAGCTGCTGCCCTGGGAGGTGCACACGGGTTGGTCCTTGAGGTCTTCCCAGCGGGAGAACTGGCTGTCTTTGAGCACCGCAGCCGCACCGCCGACGCGGTAGAACGGCGTCGGCACGAAGCCGAGGATTTCACCGCGTTCGGCGGTCCATTCCATATTGGCGATGAGCAGGTCGACCTTGCCCTGTTGCAGGAACTGCACGCGATTGGCTGGCAATACCGGCACCAGCTGCACCTCGGCCTTGAGTTGACGACCCAGCTCATTGGCCAGGTCGACGTTCAAGCCCTTGGGCTGTTGCGTCGCCGGATCGATGCTGCCAAACGGCCCGCCGGACAACAACACGCCCACCACCAGCACATGGCGCTGCTCGATCTTGTCCAGGGTCGCATCGGCCTGCGCCGCCACACTGCCGCCCAGGGCGATCATCGACCCCAGGGCCACCGGCAACCATTTCTTGAACATCATTGGACTTCCCCCTGGCGAATGATCGGCGTACCCCGACCTGATGGAGGGGCATGCTAGGGAGAGTGCGCGGGCAACGGAAATGCAAATATCTCATATCGTTATAACTTGCCGTATCTGCCCCGCCTTCGTTTTTGGCATAACCCTTTATTTATTGGACCACGAAAAAATAATCTTCAGAAAAGCATAAATATCTGTAATGTTTAACTTCACGTCCTTGATATAAAACCGCCCCTGGAAATGGCCATGTCGACCCTCGACCTTGAACTCCTGCGCACCTTTATCGCCGTGGTCGACCACCACAGTTTCGCCGAAGCCGGCACGCACCTGGCGCGCACCCAGTCGTCCGTGACCCAGCATATGCAGCGCCTGGAGCAGCAAGTGGGGGTCAGCCTGTTCGAGAAGCGCGGCCGGCAAAAACAACTGACCGAGCCCGGCCTGCAACTGCTGCGTCATGCGCGGCAGATGCTCGCGCTGAATGACGATGCATTGAATTCCCTGCGCGAGAGCAGCCTGAGCGGTGTGCTGCGCATCGGCTCGCCCCACGATATTGCCGACACCATCCTGCCGCCGATCCTCAGCCATATCGCCCGCTCGGCGCCGCGCCTGCGCCTGGAGATCGACGTGGGCCGCAGTCCGTTCCTGATGGACGACCTGCACCGGGGCAAGGTGGACATGGTGATCTCCACCCGCGCCGACCCGAACCTGGAAGGCTTTGCGCTGCGTACGTCGCCGGTGTGGTGGATCTGTTCGGCGCAGTACATCCACCAGCCGAGCGAGCCGCTGCCGCTGATCCTGGTGGATGAGCCGAGCATCTACCGGCGCTACGCGCTGGAGGCGCTGGAACGGGCGAACATTCCCTGGCGCCAGGCGTACCTGGCGTCGAACCTGATCGGGATTAAAGCGGCCACTCGCGCGGGCCTGGGCGTGACGCCGCGCAGCATGGAAATGCTCGGCCCGGACATGCGCGTGCTGGGCGAAACGGATGGGTTGCCGAGGTTGCCGGAGGTCACGTATTACCTGTGGATTCGGCCGAATACGGCGAACCCCATTGCGCGCAAGGCGTATGACTTGATTCGGGGCAGCCAGGGCCTGTAAGGACGGGGCTGGCATCTGGATTTTATCCCGTTAGAATCATCGCCATTCCCGCCTGCCCTCCCTGACACGAGCCCCTTCATGAGCTTTGATTTCGATACGATCCACCCCCGCCTCGGCACTGGCAGCACCAAATGGAATCGCTACCCGGCCGATGTGTTGCCGATGTGGATCGCCGACATGGACATCGCCGCGCCGCCCGCCGTGCTGCAAGCCCTGCACGCGCGCCTCGACCAGCGGATTCTCGGCTACAGCGTGGCCGGCCCGGATGTACGCGAGGCCATCGTGGCCGACCTGTGGGCCAAGTACGCCTGGCGCGTGCAGCCCGACGACCTGCTGTTCCTGCCTGGCGTTGAGCCTGGCTTCAATATGGCGCTGCACGCCTTCGTCCAACCGGGCCAGCCGGTGGTGCTGCAAACCCCCAACTACCGGCCGATTCGCCTGGCGCCCGGCCACTGGAACCTGCCGCGCATCGAAGTACCGTTCGAGTTGAACAACGCCGAATACATCACCCCCATGCCCGCCCTGCGCAAGGCCCTGACCGGCGCCGGCGCACTGCTGCTGAGCAACCCGCACAACCCCATCGGCAAGGTCTTCCCCCGCGAAGAACTGCTGGCCCTGGCCACTGCCTGCCTGGAAAACGGCGCGCTGATCATCAGCGACGAAATCCACGCCGAACTGTGCTTCGACGGCCGCCGCCACATCCCCACCGCCAGCCTTAGCCCTGAGATTGCCCAGCGCACCATCACGCTGATGTCGGCGAGCAAGGCCTACAACGTGGCCGGCCTGAAGACCTGCTTTGCGGTGATCCAGAACGCCGGGATCCGCGAGCGCTTCAACCAGGCCCGCTGCGGCATGGTCGACAGCGTCAGCCCCCTGGGCCTGGAAGCCACCCGCGCCGCCTACAGCCAGTGCGGTGAATGGCTCGACGCGCTGAAGCACTACCTGCAAGCCAACCGCGATTACCTGCTCGACGCCGTGCAAACCCGCTTGCCCGGCGTGGTGATGCATGCGCCGCAAGGCACCTTCCTCGCCTGGCTGGACTGCAGCGCCCTGGGCCTGGACGACCCACAGCAGTTCTTCCTGGAGCAGGCCAAGGTCGGGCTGAGTGCGGGGATCGAATTCGGTGACGACAGCCAGCAGTTCGTGCGCCTGAACTTCGGCTGCCCACGGGCTTTGCTGGAAGAGGGTCTGCAACGTATGGAGCGTGCGCTGCAGCAGCGCTGAGGCAGACTTTATGAATGTGGGAGCAGCGCTCCCACATCCGGTGGGCTTCACAGCTTGGCGATGGACACTTCGGTGGACTTCACGAAGGCAATCACTTCGCTGCCTACCTTCAATTCCAGGTCACGCACCGAGCGGGTGGTGATCACCGAGGTGACGATGCCGGACGCGGTTTGCACGTCGATTTCGGACACCACCTCCCCCAGCAGGATTTCCTTGATCACGCCCTTGAACTGGTTGCGCACGTTGATCGCTTTAATAGTCATGTCGGCTTTCCTTTTGGCTGTTGGGTCAATCCGCACGAATGCGCAGGCCCTCAAAGTGCGCTATCACGTAGAATATTAAAAGGAATATATAACTCTTTATTTATTCCATAAACGCATATGAACACTGTTGCCTTACCAACATCTGATCAACAATTTGCTCCCCTGGTAGCAGCTGCCGAGCCCCGGCGAGGCTGCGTCGGCCGCGACTCGAGCCTGAATCGGCAGCGCGCCTGACGCAGCCTCGCTTGCGCTCGGCAGCTGCTACGGATGTGGATAAGGCGATATTTACGGTTAAGACGTTATCTACGCGGGGGAGCGCTGGCCTTGGCATAGAGACTGCATATTCCTGGAAAGCATGATGGAACATGCCGAATCAGTTTTCTGAATATAAGAAAAGCCTTCTCTCAACGCCTTGTCCGGAGCTGTTCCATGAAACCCTTCACCCAGCGTGTACTCGGCGCCTGCGCCCTCGTCCTGAGCCTGCAGGCGCAGGCATATGCCGCCGAAACCGATCCCGCCGAAGTCAACCTCGACTACGCCTACTACTCGCCGGTCAGCCTGGTGCTCAAGCACTTCGGCTGGCTGGAACAGGCCCTGCCCCACAGCAAGGTCGGCTGGGTCCTGAGCCAGGGCAGCAACCGCTCCCTGGAATACCTCAACAGCGGCGGCGTGGATTTCGCTTCGTCCGCCAGCTTGTCCGCCGTGTTGAGCCGCGCCAATGGCAGCCCGATCAAATCGGTGTACGTCTACAGCCGCGCCGAGTGGACCGCCCTGGTGGTGCGCAAGGACTCACCACTCAACAGCGTCAGCGACCTGAAGGGCAAGAAAATCGCCGCCACCAAAGGCACCGATCCGTACCTGTTCACCCTGCGCAGCCTGCAACAGGCCGGGCTGAAAAAAGACGACGTGGAACTGGTGCACCTGCAACACCCGGACGGCCGCACCGCCCTGGAAAAAGGTGACGTGGACGCCTGGGCCGGCCTCGACCCGCACATGGCCGCGAGTGAAATCCAGGCCGGTTCGCGCCTGCTGTACCGCAACAAGGATTTCAACAGCTATGGCGTGGTGAGCGTCACCGAGCAGTTCGCCAAGGCGCACCCACAGACCATCACCAAGGTGCTCGGGGCGTATGAAAAAGCCCGGGATTGGGCGGTGAAGCACCCCGATGAATTCGCCAGGTTGCTGGCGGATGAATCCGGCCTGCCGCTGGAAGTGGCCAAGCTGCAATTGTCGCGCACCGATCTGAGCACGCCGTTGTTGAGCGCCAAGGATGTGCAGTCGTCGAAGGCGGCGGCGCCGATCCTGGTGTCCGAGGAATTGGTGCGTCGCGGGGTGAATGTGGACCAGGTGATCGATCAACTGATCGACCCTTCGTTCGGCCAAACCCTGTCGAAGCAATAAGGGGCGCGCGATGACCAGCAAAAGCCAGGCATTGCCCCTTCCCGTCCCCGCAGTCAGCCAGCGCAGCGCCTGGCCACGACGGTTCAAAGGCCTGGTCTTGCCGGTGCTGATCCTGATGATCCTGGAAGGGGTCGTGCGGGTGGGCTGGCTGCCGTCCTACCAGATGCCGGCGCCCAGCGAGATCGCCGTGACCCTCACCGACCTCGCCGAGGGCGCCTTGTGGAAACACATCAGCGCCAGCCTCGCCCGCGTGCTGCTGGGCTTTGCCATCGGCGCCGGCCTGGCCCTGGTGTTCGCCGCCTGGGTCGGTTTGAGCCGTGAAGCCGAAGCCTATCTGGAACCGACCTTCGCCGGCCTGCGTTCGATCCCGAGCCTGGCCTGGGTGCCCTTGCTGCTGCTTTGGCTGGGCATCGATGAAACCTCGAAGATTGTGCTGATCGCCATTGGCGCGTTTTTCCCGGTGTACCTCAATGGCGTCGCGGCGATTCGCGATATTGATCGCAAGCTGGTGGAAGTCGGGCAAATGTACGGGTTCAGTCGCCGCCGCCTGGTGCGCCGGATCCTGCTGCCCGCCGCCCTGCCCGGCCTGTTTACCGGGTTGCGCAGTGGCTTGAGCCTGGCGTGGATGTTCCTCGTGGCGGCCGAACTGATCGCGGCGACCAAGGGCCTGGGTTACCTGCTCAGCGATGGGCGGGAAACCTCTCGGCCCGACATCGTGCTGGCCGCCATTATCGTATTGGCGCTACTGGGCAAGGTCAGCGACGGCCTGCTCGCGGCGTTGGAGAAACGCTGCCTGGCCTGGCGCGACACCTTCACCGGCCAAGGAGCGGAACAATGAGTACGCAGCCGTTATTGGACATTCAGGTGGAGCGTAAAAGCTTTGCCAGCACCACCGTATTGAAAGATGTACGCCTGGCCTTGCAGCCGCGCGAAGCGGTCAGCCTGCTGGGCCCCAGCGGCTGTGGCAAAAGTACCCTGCTGCGGATCGTCGCCGGGTTGGAAAAGGACTTCCAGGGCGAACTGCGCAGCCCTGACGGCGACGTGGCGTTCGTGTTCCAGGAACCGCGCCTGATGCCCTGGCTCACGGTGGAGCAGAACATTGGTTTCAGCGATGACAACCGCTACGACAGGGCCTGGGTCACACAATTGATCGAGGAAGTCGGCCTCAAGGGCTTCGCCCAGGCGCTGCCCAAGGCATTGTCCGGCGGCATGGCACAGCGGGTGGCGATCGCACGCGGCCTGTATTCACGTCCGCAGGTGCTGTTGCTGGATGAACCGTTCAGTGCGGTGGATGCCTTCACCCGCATGAAGCTCCAGGACTTGCTGCTGCAACTGGCCGCGCACCACGCCATCGCCCTGTTGCTGGTGACCCATGATGTGGACGAAGCGCTGTACCTGAGTGACCGGGTACTGGTGATGGACAACCGGCCCAGCAGCATTCGCCAGGAGCTGACGGTCGACCTGCCGCATCCGAGGGATCGGCGTGACCCGCTGCTGGCCCGGCTCAAGGCGCTGGCCTTGACCGAGTTGCAGCGTGCCCACGTGATCTGAGGACTACTCCTAACCTGTGGCGAGCGGGCTTGCCCCGCGTTGGGCTGCGCAGCAGACCCAAAACCAGGCGCTGTGGTTTACCTGACAGAACACAGGGAGGCTGATTGGGGCTGCTTCGCAGCCCAGCGCGGGGCAAGCCCGCTCACCACAATAAGCTTGCGCAGGCTCACCCGCTAACCCATTCGAGAGTGCACCTCCACACCCCACGTGATCTGAGGACTACTCGTAACCTGTGGTGAGCGGGCTTGCCCCGCGTTGGGCTGCGCAGCAGACCCAAAACCAGGCGCTGCGGTTTACCTGACAGAACACAGGGATCCTGATTGGGGCTGCTTCGCAGCCCAGCGCGGGGCAAGCCCGCTCACCACAGCAAGCCCGCTCACCACAATAAGCTTGCGAAGGCTCACCCGATAACCCATTCGAGATTGCACCTCCACGCGCCTACGTGATCGACGACTACTCGTAACCTGTGGTGAGCGGGCTTGCCCCGCGTTGGGCTGCGAAGCAGACCCAAAACCAGGCGCTGCGGTTTACCTGACAGAACACAGGCATCCTGATTGGGGCTGCTTCGCAGCCCAGCGCGGGGCAAGCCCGCTCACCACAGCAAGCCCGCTCACCCAAATAAGCTTGCGAAGGCTCACCCGATAACCCATTCGAGATTGCACCTCCACGCCCCACGTGATCGAGGACTACTCCTAACCTGTGGTGAGCGGGCTTGCCCCGCGTTGGGCTGCGCAGCAGACCCAAAACCAGGTGCTGTGGTTTACCTGACAGAACACAGGCATCCTGATTGGGGCTGCTTCGCAGCCCAGCGCGGGGCAAGCCCGCTCACCACAGCAAGCCCGCTCATACAATAAGCTTGCGCAGGCTCACCCGCTAACCCATTCGAGATTGCACCTCCACGCCCCACGTGATCGAGGACTACTCCTAACCTGTGGCGAGCGGGCTTGCCCCGCGTTGGGCTGCGAAGCAGACCCAAAACCAGGCGCTGCGGTTTACCTGACAGAACACAGGGAGCCTGATTGGGGCTGCTTCGCAGCCCAGCGCGGGGCAAGCCCGCTCACCACAGCAAGCCCGCTTACCACAATAAGCCCGCTCACCACAGCAAGCAGGCTGGCCACAAACCCGCATCATGCCGCCTTGCGCAGGCTCACCCAATAACGGGTCCGAGATTGCATCTCCAACCCCAGGGTCGAGGCCAGCAGGCTGAGGATGCGGTCGGTGTCATCCAGGCGAAAACTGCCGGTCACCCGCAGCGTTTCCAGGCTGGGATCCCAACGCAATACGCCCGGACGATAGCGTTCCAGCTCGCGCAGAAAATCCCCCAGCAACTGGTTCTGTGCGGTCAACACGCCGTCGCGCCAGCCTAATTGCAGCACATCGAAGGGCACTGAGGCGCCAAGCCCGGCGGCTTTCAATGGCGCTTGCTGGCCCCCCTGCAATGTCGCCAGGTTTGCGCGCAAATCACGCACCTGCACCGCGCCCTTGAGCACCGACACCAGGCAGCCGGAAGGCAGTTGCCGCACGCACACCTCGGCCTGGCTGACGAGCAATTGGCCGTAGCGGGTTTGCACCGTCATCGCCGCCTTACCCGGAACGTTCAGCGCCAGCTCACCGTCGACCAGGGTGATGCGCCGTTGTGCCAGGTCCACGTCTACGGCTGTAGCGGTATTGAGTTGCAGGCTGCCCCCTTCGGCCAACGGCAGGCGTTTGCGTTCGCCGGTAGCGGTGTGCAAATCGGCACGCCAGGCTTCGATGGGCAACTGGCGGCTGATCAGCCAGGCCGCCGGCACCAGCGCCGCCACCCCCAGGGCGCGCTTGAGCACGGCACGTCGCCCCGGTTGCGGGCGGTCGAGGCTGGCCATGGCGAGCGCCTGGGGCAAATCGCTGAAACGCTGGCGCAGGGTTTGGGCTCTTTGCCAGGTCTGTTCATGCTGGGGATGGCTGTCGCGCCAGTGCTGCAAGGCGGCGTGATCACGCTCGGTGGCCGCGCCGGATTCGAGCAGCGCCAGCCACTGGGCGGCGGCGCGCGCGACGTCGCGGCTCACAGCTCCACCAGCAGGCAATGCTCGTAGGCCTGGGCCATGTAGCGCTTCACCGTACGTTCGGACACGTCAAGGCGCTCGGCAATCTCGCGGTAACCCAGGCCCTCCAGCTGGCTCCATAGAAACGCACGGCGCACCAGCACGGGCAAGCCGTCGAGCAATTCATCCAGGGCTTGCAGGGTTTCCAGCACCAGCCAGCGCTGTTCGGGCGACGGCACACAGGTGTCGGGCAAGGTAGCCAGGGCATTCAGATACGCCTGTTCGAGGCTGCGGCGCTGATGGAAATTCACCAGCAGGCGCTTGCCCACTGTCACCAGGTACGCCCGGGGTTCCTGCATCTGCGCAATCGGCTGCGCACTGGCAAGCACCCGCAGGAACGTATCCTGGCTCAGGTCGGCCGCATCCCAGGCATTGCCCAGGCGTCGCCGCAGCCAGCTTTCCAGCCAACTGCGATGGTCACGGTACAAGCTCGATAGCGTCAGTTCAGGAGCGTGCGTGGGGACAACAGCATCATTCATGGCAACAACCTGCACGGCGCGATTGAGTCTCAAATGAGATTCATTCTATTTAATATCGTGCCGGGACACCATGATCTTTTCAACTTCGCGTTTATACAGACGCCTCGGCATCAAACACGTGCCCACGCCCCACGACACTGCCTGGCACCAACAGCGCCCCAGGCGCCAGCACCGCGTTAGCGCCGATCCGACATTGATCCCCCAGCAACGCGCCGAACTTGTCGCAGCCGCTGCGCTGCAATACCCCGTCAACCCGTACCAGCACTTCCTTGTCGTCCCGCTCGTTGCGGTAGTTGGCGACGATACTTCCCGCCTCGAGGTTGACGCCATGGCCCAGCACTGAATCACCGACAAAGTTGAAGTGGGCCAGCTTGCTGCCACTGAACATGAAGGTGGTTTTCAGTTCGGCGCCGGGGCCGATGATGCAGTGCTCATCCACCCAGCAACCACCGCGCAGCAGCGAGCCGCTGGCGATAAAGCAATGGGCTCCGATGATCAGGGGCGGCTTGAGCAAGGCACCGGGTTCGACGATGGCGGTACGGTGGATGGCGACTTCGTCCTTCACGCTGTACTCGTCGACCGGCAGTTCGGCGAGCATCTGGCGAACAACGGCCGGCGCCTGGGCGACCAGGGCCCAGGGCGCCAGGCCGGCCCACGGGGCCAGGGGGGATTGAGCAAGGTTGGCGATGTAGTCGGTGAGTCGAATCAAGGTCGAGCCCTCACGTGGTCAGAGACAGTCAAGAAAACCCACATTGGCGATCATTCGACCTCGAGTACAGGACTTCCAGGCCCTCGCCTCTCACAGACCGCGCTTGCGCAGCCACTGCAAAAAGCCCTTCTTCACCGGCACCACCGGCGCGTCCTGGGTCAGGACCTGGGCGGCATGCAGGCGGAATTCCAAGAGTGCCTTCATCGCCTCGCTAATGTCGCGGCGCGCGTCCAGGCACGGTTTCAGGTATTCGTTCTCGATGCGGTACAGCGTGCAGAACGTCTTGGCGGAAAAGTCCGCCAGCACGGCCTGGTCGGACAGGATCCCGGCCTCGCCAATCACTTCTCCCGGCCCCATGCGCCCGGCTTCGAATACATGGCCGCCCTTGGTCAACATCACCGAGACCACGCCGGACTCGACGATAAACAAATGATCACTGACCTCCCCCGCCGGCAGGATCATCTCGCCGGCGCGGTAGGTGTGCAGGGTCATGTTCTGGCTGAAGGTGTCTTTCTCTTCCTGGCGCAGGGTGGAGAAAATCGATGAACGCTCCAGCAACGCCCGCGCGGCGGACATGGCCGGCGGCGCGCTGCTTTCGGTGGCGGACAGCACAGCCACGCCCGCCGCTTGCAGGTGCCGGAACGCCAGGTCATAGAGCTGGTTGCGCACCTCGCGCTTGAGGGCCATGGCTGGCACGAAGCCGCTGATTTCATACTCCACGCCGCCACTGGCAGAGGTCTTGAACGCCACGCTCGGCGCCGGCTTGGCCAACAGTGGCCGACACCCCTGCATCGCACGCTCCAGCGCCTCGATCACGGTTTGCGGGCGCGCATGGGGGCTGACCTGCAGGCTGACCGCCAGGCCGAACATATCCGCCGGGCGCGAAAAGTTGATGATCTTGGCCTTGGCCGCCAGGGAGTTGGGAATCACCGCCAGGCTGCCCTGGGAGGTTTGCAGGCGCGTGGCGCGCCAGTCGATGTCGGTGACCCGCCCTTCGGTACCGTCGATGGAGATCCAGTCGTCGATCTGATAAGGCTTGGTGGTGTTGAGCACGATCCCGGAAAACACATCGCTCAGGGTACTTTGCAACGCCAGGCCGACGATGATCGCCACCGCACCGGAGGTGGCCAGCACTCCCTTGACCGGCAGGTCGAGCACGTAGGCCATGGCGGCGATGATCGCGATGAGGAAAATCACCGCGCCCATCAGGTCCTGCAACAATCGCCCGGTGTGACCCACCCGCTGCATCATCACCGCGCCCAGCAACACCGTCAGCGTGCGCGCCGCAAACAGCCACCAGCCGATCTGCAAGGCCGTGGCGGCCAGGTGCAAGGCGGTACTGTCGGCATAGGGCGCAAGTTGCATGGGGTTCATGCCGTCGTTGAACAGCACGGCACTGAACACGGCAAAAATCGCCAACCGCGCAGCCAGCTTCCAATTGGCCAGGTCGGCAGAGATCAGGCGCCACACGGCGATGTCGATAAAGATCAGCGCCACGGCGCACAACATCGGGTGATCAGCGATAAATGAGGGCATCCAGGCGACTCCAGGGCGAATGACGGGAAGATCGCATGAAATGGGGGTTGCGCAAACAAAATGTATTGCTGCGCAACGGTGGTGAACGGGCTTGTTGTGGTGAGCGGGCTTGCCCCGCGCTGGGGCGCGAAGCGGCCCTGAAACCATCTGCCTCGGAACGTCTGGAAAACCGCGTCGAGTTTATTGGGGCTGCTGCGCAGCCCAGCGCGGGGCAAGCCCGCTCACCACAACAAGTCGGCTTGCCACCACCACTCAACTCACCCCTGAAAACCTGCATCCACAGGTTTTCAGGTGATCCGTCAGGCCTGCATCCGCCCAAACTTACCCGATTGGAAATCCGCAAACGCCTGGTGAATCTCCTGCTCGGTATTCATCACAAACGGTCCATGCCCAACGATAGGCTCGTCAATCGGTTCGCCGCTGAGCAGCAGGACCTTGGCGTCGTCGTTGGCCTCCAGGATGAGTTGGCGGCCATCGCGGTCGAACAACGCCAGTTGGCCTTGGCGTGCGACGTCTTCGCCATTGACCAGCACCGTGCCGCGCAGGATCACCAGGGCAGTGTTGCGCCCGGCGTGCAGGTCGAGGGTGACGGGCTTGCCGGCGTTGAGGCGCAGGTCCCACACATCGATCGGCGTGAAGGTGCGCGCCGGTCCCTGGGTGCCGGCGAATTCACCGGCGATCAGGCGCAGGTGGCCGGCGTCGTTGGCCAGGGGCAGCACGGGGATATCGCCGTCGACGATGGTCTGGTAGCCCGCGTCGGCCATTTTGTCCTTGGCGGGCAGGTTGACCCACAGTTGCACCATCTCCAACGCACCGCCGCTGCGGGCGAAGGCGACGGAGTGGAACTCCTCGTGGAGGATGCCCTTGGCGGCGGTCATCCATTGCACATCGCCCGGGCCGATTTTGCCGCCGGCGCCGGTGGAATCGCGGTGTTCGACTTCGCCATCGTAGACGATGGTCACGGTTTCAAAACCGCGATGGGGGTGCTGGCCGACGCCGCGACGCTGGTCTGTCGGGTTGAAATCGGCCGGCCCGGCGTGGTCCAGGAGCAGGAATGGGCTGATGTGCTTGCCCATCGAGTCGTAGGAAAACAGCGTACGCACGGGAAAGCCGTCGCCGACCCAATGGGCGCGAGGGCTGGTGTAGATGCCGATGAGTTTTTTCATGGTAGTCCTCCAAAGTGCATACACCTTAAAACTCGCAGCAATTCGGCGCTAGACGGTAAAAATAACCTTGATCGTCCTACCGGCAGGACGATCTACGACTGCAGCCTCACAAAAACAGCGTTAATGATAATGACTCGTAGTAATATCCGCCCTCTCCCGCTCAACCCTCGAGGGCTGCAATGCCGTTTGCCCCTGCGCCTGCCGCACCGCGCGTACTGGTGGTGGATGACCACCGCAAGATTCGTGAACCCTTGGCCACGTACCTGCGACGTTACACCTTTGAGGTGCGCACCGCTGAAGACGCGGCCGGCATGTGGCAATTGCTCAAGACCCAGGCGTTCGATGTGGTGGTGCTCGACGTGCTGCTGCCGGATGGCGATGGCTTTGAGTTGTGCAACCAGTTGCATCGGCGCAGCAACACCCCGGTGATCCTGCTGACCGCCCGCGACACTGCCGCCGACCGCATACGCGGCCTGGACCTGGGTGCCGACGATTACGTCACCAAGCCGTTCGAGCCCCGGGAGCTGGTGGCGCGTATCAACAGCGTGCTGCGCCGTCAGGGCCGCGCGACCGGCCCCACCGCGCCCGGCACTGGCGCACGGGCCTATGAGTTTGCCGGCTGGCACTTCAGTGTGACCAGCGCCACCTTGCGCCGCGACGGCAGCCCGGCCATCCAGCTCAGCACTGCCGAAAGCCGGCTGTTGCAAGTGTTCCTCGCCCACCCCAACACCCTGTTGCCCCGCGAACGCTTGATCGACCTCACCGCCGCCGCCGACAGCGATGTCAGCGACCGCGCCATCGACCGGCAAGTCAGCCGCCTGCGCCGCAAGCTGGCCCAGGGCGATGCCACCCCGGAACTGTTACGCACCATCTGGGGCGGCGGTTATCTATTGGCCGCCGAGGTCAGCGAATGCACGCCCTGAACCGGCTGTGGCCGCGGACCCTGGCACGGCAGTTGAGCCTGTTGTTGCTGCTGGCACTGCTGGCGTCGAACGCCATTGCGATGTTGTTCCTGCAGCGCACCGGCAGCCTGATCCACCCGCTGTCGCGCAGTTTCAGCCTGGAACGCCTGGGGATTGCCCATCACACGGCAATCGACCTGACCTCGAGTGAAACCGCGCACCTGCTGGCCGGCATGAGCACCGACGACACGCGCTTCTGGATCGGCCCCACGCCGGAGGTGGCGCCGTTTGCGCAACGCCCGGAAGAACAGCGCCTGGCCAACGAGCTGCGGCGCCAATTACAGCTGGATAACAGCGCCGCCATCGGCATGCAGTTGGAACGCATCAGCGGCGCCGACGCCCGCACCCATGTGTTCAGCCCCGCCGGCTGGGCGCCGTTGCGCCTGCGCAGCAGCGTGCCGCTGCCCAACGGTACCTACCTGAATGCCGTGCAATACCCCGCCGGCGCCTATGAATGGGGTCGCGTCCTGGCCTACAGCCTGCCGGTGACGACCCTGCCGGTGCTGCTGATCGTGATGTTTTTCATTGCCCGCGTGGTGCGCCCGATCAAGACCCTGGCCAAGGCCACCGAGCGCGTCAGCCGCGGTGAATGGATCGCCCCGCTGCCGGAAACCGGCCCACAGGAAGCCCGCGACCTCACTGCCGCCTTCAACACCATGCAGGCCAACCTCGCACGGCATGTCGAAGGCCGCACGCGGATGCTCGCAGCGGTCAGCCATGACTTGAATACGCCGATCACCGAACTGCGCCTGCAAGTGGAATTGCTGGAGCCCGGCGCAGCCCGCGATGACATGCTCGAAAGCCTCGCGGAATTGAGTGCCATGGTGCGTGAAACCCTGAATTTCGTGCGCGATGACACGGTGCAGGAACCTACCGCTACGACTTCATTGAACGACCTGCTGGATGACCTGGCCAAGCGTTACCAACGCCTTCAGCAGCCCGTCACCTGGGCCGGCGCACCGTCCTTGCTGCTGACCTGCCGCCCGCTGGCGCTCAAACGTGCACTGACCAACCTGATTGACAACGCCCTGCGCCATGCCGGCGATGCCGACCTGAGCCTGGTTCGCGAGGACAACGGCTGGCTGCGCATCGAGATTCTCGACCACGGCCAAGGTCTACCCGAGGCGTGGTTGAGCAAAGTCTTCGAGCCCTTCGTACAACGGGGTGTCAGTGACGGCGGCGTGGGGCTGGGCCTGGCGATTGCACGGTCGTGCATCCAGGCCCATGGCGGTGAACTGGTCTTGGAGAATCGCCCACCGGCCGGCCTGTGCGCGGTGGTGCGATTGCCCACCGCGCTCTAGAAGTTGAGCGTGGCGCCCATCCACAGGGTGCGGCCGTAGTTCACCGTGCCATAGGTTTCATCGTCCAGGCGCTTGTCGGTGAGGTTGTTCAGGGAGGCGTTGAGGGTCAACGAATCGCTCACGTCATAGGAGCCGCCCAGGTCGGCGGTGGTGTAGCCCGGCGCCGGTTCGTCGGTGGTGATGGTGTTGCCGGTTTCCTCGCCGTAGTAGCTCAGCGAAGCCCAGGCCTGGGTGCGATCGTTAATGGTCCACTCGGTACGCACATTGGCTTTTTGCTCAGGGGTGAGGGCCAGGGGCGCGCCTTTGTTGGCGCCGCTTTTCTGCTCGGAGTCAGTGTAGGTGTAGTTGGCTTTGAGCAGCACGCTGGGGTTGATGTCCCATTGGCCGTTGAGCTCAACGCCCTGGATGATCGCCTTGTCGACGTTGACCCGCTCCATGATGGTGTAGCCGTTCCAGCGCCGGTCGGTGGTGACGGTGGAAAGCTTGTCCTGGAAGTCGTTGTAGAACAGCGTCACGCCGCCGGACAGGTTGTCGCGGTTGCTCCACAGCGCCGAGACTTCATAGTTGGTGCTGGTCTCGGGCTTGAGGTCCGGGTTGCCGAACATCACGAAGCGGTTGCGGCGCAGGTAGGCGTAATCCTCGACGACCGCACGCAGCTCGGGGGCCTTAAAGCCACGTGCAACACCGCCCTTGAACGTCCACTGCTCGGTGGCGCGCCACACCCCGTAGACCCGCGGGCTGAGGTGGGCGCCGTACTCTTCGTGCTCATCCAGGCGCAGGCCGGTGGTCAGGGCGAAGCTGTCGGTCATCGACCACTCGTTTTCCGCGAACAGGGCTTTTTGCACCACCGAGAATTTATAGTCGACGCGGTCACCGAGGCCCTGGTTCCAGTCGGTGAGCTCGCTTTTATTCCATTGCACGCCCACGGTGCTGACGTTATGGGCGGTGGGCACCACCAGCTTGGCGTCAAACACGCTGTTCTTGATCTCGGGTTTGCGCCCGTAGATGTCAGTCTGCGCCGGTGTCGCCTTGCCTTCACGGCTGGAGGTTTCCTGGGACAAGGCAATGTCCGAGGTGGCCCAGCCCCAGCGGCCCTGGTGGGACAGCGACCAGTGATCGCGGTTGTTTTCCTGTTCGCGGGTGGCCCAGTTGGCGCTCATGCCGTCGCCATTCTTCAAGCGCGTGGCGCCGGCTTCCAGCAGGATGTCGTGGTCGATAGTGGGGGTGAAGGCCAGGCGCGCGGTGAGGTCGCGGTGGTCAGCCTTGCTGAAGCCATTGGTTTGCTCGATGTCGTCATCGGCCTGGCGATCCAGGTAGCGGCCCCACACCTGCAAACCGAGGAAATCTTCCTTGAGCGGACCACTGAGGTAGAACTGGGTCTGGCGTGCATTACCCTGGTCGCTGTGCTGACGCGCCGAGTAGTCATACCCGATGGAGCCGCCCCAGGTCGGTGAGACCTTGCGCGTGATCACGTTGATCACCCCGCCGATGGCATCCGAGCCGTACAGCGACGACATCGGCCCGCGCACCACTTCAATCCGCTCGATGGCCGCAGCGGGTGGCACGAAGCTCTGTTCATAGCCACTGTTGCCGTTGACCCGCGATTCCCGCGCACTCTGGCGCTTGCCGTCGACCATGATCAGGGTGTAGTCGGCCGGCATGCCACGGATGGAGATGTCGGTTTCATTCGCACCGCCGTTGACGGTCACGCCTTCCACATCTTTAACCGCGTCGCCGAGGTCGCGGTAGGACTTGCGACGCAGCGCCTCGCCATCGATCACGGTGACCGAGGCCGGTGCGTCTTCCGCACTTTGCGCAAAACCGGATGCAGTCACCACTACATCATTGAGTTCCAGTGCAACAGGCTCATCGGCGTGGGCATGAAGACTGGCGGCAACCAGCAGGGCCAGGGGCGAGAAACGAAAAGCAGGCAGCATGGGCGAAGACCTTCGGATTAGACTCAAAAGAGAATCGTAATCATCCAGCCCCGAATAACTTGGACAAAGTGTGACAGCTCAAGCCGCCGCGACCTCTGCGGTACGGCGCTCACGCAACAGATGGAAGGCCGCGAAAGCCGTCACGGCAAAACACGCCTGGATCACGATCATCGGTGTTGCACTGCCGTCACGCAGATGGCTCAGTAACAGGCCGCTGCAGGTCGCGCCGAACATCTGCGCAAAGCCCATCAAGCCGGCCGCCAAACCGGCACGGTGAGCGTTGGGCATGACCCCTCCGGTCACAGACCCGGGCAATACCAGGCCGCCGCCGAGGGTCGCCAGCGCAATGGGAATATCCAGGCCCAGCACCGACAGGCCAAACAGCGCATAAATCACCAGTGCGGCAATCCCGCCCATGGCTACCAGCGTCACGCCCATCGCCACAATCCGTTGCGGCCCCAGGCGCTGGATGTTGCGTCGGGTGTAGGTGGAACCGATGATCAGCATCGACACGATCAGGCCAAAATTGATGCCGTACTCCAGGCTGCTCAAGCCCAACAGATTGATATACACCGCCGAGGAACCGGCGATCACCGCGAACATGGCGCCATAGGTACACGCCAGCGCCACGGCGAACGCGCGGTACTGGCGGCCCTTGAGCAGGTCCAGGTATTGCCCGCCGAGGGTGCGCCAGTGGCCGGCCTTGGGGTCGAGGAAGTGGTTGCTCTCGCGAAAGAACAGCAGCGCCAGCAGCAGCACCCCACTGCCAATCACCAGTGCCAGCAGGATCGGCGCACGCCAGCCCAGCACCTTGATCAGCAGGCCACCGACCATCGGGGCGACGACGATGGCGTAGAGCATGCCGATCATGGTCAGCGCCAGCGCCGGCCCCGCCTCGGCCTTCCACACGTCACGCACCACGGTACGCGCCAGTACCAGCGCAGCGCAGGCGCCGAGGCCTTGCACGACGCGAGCGGCGATAAATTGCTGGATGTCATTGACCAGCAGCATCGACAAGGTCGCCAGCACATACAGCAACAGCCCGCCGATCAGCACCGGACGGCGGCCGATGCGGTCCGACAGCGGGCCGAACAGCAGTTGCCCCAGGCCAAAGGCGGCGACAAACGCCGACAGTGCCATCAGCGCCGAACCCGGTGGCGCCAACAGGGCGTGCTCGATCAGACCCAAGCCTGGAATGATCAATTGGGTCGAGACTTCACCCAGTGCCGTCAGGGCCACCAGTAAAAACAACAAGCTTCGCGATGGGGCCGGGGCGTTCGACATGGGGATTATCCGAGGCTGGATTTATTTATATTTCGACCATAATATGCGTAAAAAATTATGTCCATAATTTTTTGCCCAATGGTAATCCCCGGAGCCCGACATGATCCCTCTCCCCTCGCGCCTTCTCACGCCCCTGGCCCTGTTGATCATCCTCAGCGGCTGCAACAGCCAGGCCGACACCGCCGCCCAAGCGCCGCAACCGCGTCCGGTACTCGCCGCCAAGGTCGAAGCCGCCGGCACTCAGCAAAGCGCCTATACCGGCGTGGTGGCTGCGCGTACGGAAAGCGACCTGGGCTTCCGGGTCAGCGGCAAGGTCATCGAACGCAAGGTCGACCCCGGCCAGCACGTTTCCCGTGGCGACACCCTGCTGGTGCTCGACATCGGCGACTTCGAGCTGGCCCTGCGTTCGGCGAAAAACCGCGTCAACGCCGCCCAGGCTCAACTGCGTCAGCGCCGTGACGATGAAAACCGCTACCAGCGCCTGGCCAGTACCGGTGCCGTGTCACGACAGATCTTCGACCAGTCGGCGACTAACTTGCGCGTGGCCGAGGCCGAGTTGGCCGCGGCGCAATCCGACGCCAGTCAGATCGAGAACCGCCGCACTTATTCGGTGCTCAAGGCCGATGGCGACGGCATCATCACCGACGTGCGGGTGGACCGCGGCCAAGTGGTCGCCGAAGGGCAAATCGTCGCGCGCCTGGCCCATGACGGTGCCCGCGAAGCCATCGTCAACCTGCCGGAAAACCAGCGCGACCAGGCCGCGCAAAAAGCCCTGGCCTTCCCCTTCGGCGCCCCGGACCAGGCGGTGACGGCGACCTTGCGCGAACTGTCGGCCAGCGCCGATCCCACCACCCGCACCTACCGCGCCCGTTATGTGCTGCACGGTAACGTCGAGCGCTTCGCCCTCGGCTCGACCATCACCGTGCGCCTGCAAGGCGACGGCCAGGCACAACAAACCCGCGTACCGATCGGCGCCTTGCACGATGCAGGGCAAGGCACCGGTGTGTGGTTGATCGGCGCGGATGACAAGGTCAGCTTCGCCGCCGTCAAGGTCGCCAGCCTCGGCCAGGAAGACGCCCTGCTCGACAGCGGCGTGAACCCCGGCCAGGTCGTCGTCGCCCTCGGTGCGCACCTGTTGCACGGTGGCGACGCGGTGCGCCTGTTGCCCGCCCAGGTGCTGGCCCTCAACCGCAAACAGGACCAATGAGCATGCGCGGCATCAACCTCTCGGAACTGGCGGTCAAGCACCGCGCAGTCACGCTGTTTTTGATCATTGCGATCCTCGCCGCCGGGATCTTCTCGTTCGGCAAACTGGGACGCGCCGAAGACCCCTCGTTTACCGTCAAGGTCATGACCATTACCGCCGCCTGGCCCGGCGCCACTGCCCAGGAGATGCAGGAGCAGGTGGCCGACCGCCTGGAGAAGCGCCTGCAGGAACTGGACTACTACGACCGCGTCGAGACCATCGCCCAGCCAGGCTTTGTGTCGATGCGCATGACCTACAAGGAGTCCACGCGCCCCAGCGAAATCCAGGAGCTGTTCTACCAGACGCGCAAAAAACTCAGCGATGAAGCCGCGAGGCTGCCCAACGGGGTGATCGGGCCGTTCTTCAACGATGAATATTCCGATGTGTACTTCGCCCTGTACGCCCTAGAGGCCGAGCACTTGCCCCATCGGCAACAGGTGCAGATGGCCGAGGCCTTGCGCCAGGGCCTGCTCAACCTGCCGGGGGTGAAGAAGGTCAATATCCTCGGCGAGCAGGCCCAGCGGATTTTTGTCGAGTTCTCCTATGAGCGCCTGGCGACCCTGGGGATCAAGCCGGAGCAGATCTTCGCTGCCCTCGCCGCGCAGAACGCCGTGGCCCCGTCAGGTTTTGTCGAAACCGCAGGCGCGCGCGCCTATATCCGTATCGACGGTGCCTTCGATAGCCTGGCGCTGATCGAAAACGTGCCCCTGGAAGTCAACGGTCGCGTGCTGCGCATTGCCGATGTAGCCAGCGTCAGCCGCGGTTATGAAGACCCGCCCAGCTACCGCATCCGCCACCAGGGCGACCCGGCGCTGATGCTCGGCGTGATCATGGAAAAACACTGGAACGGTCTGGAGCTGGACAAAAGCCTCAAGGCCGAGGAAGCCCGGATCCAGGCGGACCTGCCGTTGGGCGTGAACTTCGCCAAAGTCTCCGACCAGGCGAAAAACATCAGCCTGGCGGTGAATGAATTCATGCTCAAATTCTTCGTTGCCCTGGCGGTGGTGATGCTCATCAGCCTGCTGGCCCTGGGCTTTCGCGTCGGCCTGGTGGTGGCGGCTGCGGTGCCGCTGACCTTGTCGGTGGTGTTTGTGATCATGCTGCTCACCGGGCGTGAGTTCGACCGCATTACCCTGGGTGCACTGATCATTTCCCTGGGCCTGCTGGTGGATGACGCCATCATCGCCATTGAAATGATGGTGGTAAAACTGGAGGAAGGTTTTGACCGGATTCATGCAGCCACCTTCGCCTGGAGCTCCACGGCGGCCCCGATGCTCACCGGTACGTTGGTGACGATCATCGGCTTTCTGCCGGTGGGATTTGCACGGTCCGGTGCGGGGGAATACGCCGGCAATATCTTCTGGATCGTCGGCTTTGCGCTGATCTCGTCCTGGCTGGTGGCGGTGGTGTTCACGCCGTACCTGGGTGTGAAGTTGCTGCCGCAGATCAAACCGGTGCCCGGTGGCCACGACGCGATTTACGCCGGGCGCTATTACCAGAAACTGCGTGATTTGGTCGAAGCCTGCGTACGCAGGCGTTGGCTGGTGACCGGGTTGGTGATCGCTGCCTTTGTACTGTGCGTACTGGGCATGGCCGTGGTGAAGAAACAGTTCTTCCCCAACTCCGACCGTTCCGAGCTGATTCTTGAGGTGTATATGCCGCCCGGCAGTGCCTTCAAGAGCACCGAGGCGGTGGCGGCGCAGTTGGAAAAGGCGCTGCTGCAAGAGCCGCAGGCCAGCATGGTCGACACCTATGTGGGCGGTGGTGCACCGCGTTTCTTCCTGTCGCTGAACCCCGAAATGCCGGACCCGGCGTTTGCCAAGCTGATCGTGCAGACGCCGGACTCTCACGCCCGTGACGCCTTGAAGCTGCGCATGCGTGAGCGAATTGCGGCCGGTGAGTTTCCGGCGGCGCGGGTGCGGGTCACCCAGTTGCTGTTCGGCCCGCCGGTGCCCTTCCCCGTGGTGTTCCGCGTGTCCGGCCCGAATGTGGAGGTGCTGCGCGGCGTGTCCGAGGACGTGCGCAAGGTCGTTGCCGCCAACGCGCTGACCAAGGACGCCTTTCTCGATTGGGGCGAGCGCACCAGCGGTTATCGCCTGGTGCTGGATCAAGACCGCCTGCGCCTGCTCGGTTTTACCCCCAACGAGGTCAAATCCCAGCTCAACGCCTTGCTCAGCGGCAACCCGATCACCGAAGTGCGTGAGGGCAACCGCACCGTGTCCGTGGTCGCCCGCGCCCAGGGCAACCAGCGCGAGAACCTCGGCAACCTCAACAACATGACCCTGACCAACAGCGCCGGCACGTCGGTGCCCCTGGCCCAGGTCGGGCAGTTCCAGGCGGTGATGGAAGAGCCGATCCTCAAGCGCCGCAACCGCGCGAGCACCGTGGAAGTGCGTGCCGACATCATCGACGGCGTGCAACCGCCCGACGTGGAAATGGCCGTGTACAAAGACCTGCAACCGCTGATCGCCCGGCTGCCGGCCGGTTACCGGATCGACATCGGCGGCCCGGTGGAAGAAAGCGCCAAGGCCAACGTTGCGCTGGCGGCGCTGTTCCCGATCATGATCCTGCTGACCCTCACGGTGATCATGTTCCAGGTGCGTTCCTTCGGCGTGATGTTCATGGTCTTCGCCACCGCGCCGCTGGGCTTGATTGGCGCGGTGCCGACCTTGCTGCTGTTCAACCAGCCGTTCGGGTTCAACGCGATCCTGGGCTTGATCGGGATCGGCGGGATCCTGATGCGCAACACGTTGATCTTTACCGACCAGATCCGCCAGAACCAGGAGCATGGCATGGCGATCCACGCGGCGATTGTCGAGGCCACGGTGCGGCGCGCGCGGCCGGTGATATTGACCGCGCTGGCGGCGGCGCTGGCGTTTATTCCGCTGACGTTGTCGGTGTTCTGGTCGTCCCTGGCATTCGTGCTGATTGGCGGGGTGGTGGTGGGCACGGTGTTGACGCTGTTGTTTCTGCCGGCGCTGTGCAGCCTGGTGCTGGGGCGGGAGAAGACAAAAATTGTCGAAACGCCCCACGTAAGCGCCGGATAAGCGCTACTCCCCTGCCCTGAAAACCGCTGCAAAGTCCCTCGCCTGAATACACAGTGCGAGGGATTGCAGATGGTGGTTTTCGTTAAAGCCCCGGTTGAAGGGGCTGTTTCATGATCGAGGTGACCCGCCAAGCCATTGGCTACCTGGTGCTGGCCGCCATGGATTCAAAGACGCGGGACGTCGAATCCGTTCTCAGCGACTTCGGGCGCTGCCTCAATACCTACGAGACCTGGGCGGAAAGCTTCTTTAGCTTTTCGGCCCTGGATATCGAACAGGTCTTCAAGGTCGGGGATGAAGTGGCGCTCATCGCGCCGATCAACCGCGCCATCCTTCCCAGCAGCACGACCGCAATGTGCCAGGCAAACGGCACGTTGACCCTGGTGCATATGTTCCAGAGCGCTCGGTTCGTGCCCATTGGCAATACGCCCGTGATGGTGCAACGCATCGATCCAGAGGGCGGCCCCCTGGGCGAGCCGATCCACAAGACCATCGGCCCCAGCGGCATCCTCGAAATCACCGAGTGTGATCGCAACCAGCAGTACCGGGTCAGCTTCTACCCCAACGTCTCCAAAGACCATTTCAAGGCGCTGTATGCCTCTTATCAGTCGGTTATCGCCCCGCTGGACAGTTGGTTGCGCAGTGAATGGGAGACCACCTTCGAACCGTTGTGGAAGGGTTACTCCGAAGCCAGCTTCCCCAAGCGCTACCTCGCCCTGCATCAAGCCTATGCCCGCGGCTTCGGCGAAGCGCTTTATTCACTCTGGGACACTGTCAAGCAGCTGTTTCAGTGGCTTGGCGACCCGCTGGCTTATGCCGAACAACTGTTGCACTACCTGTCAGCGGACGAACTTGAAAAGCTGCTGAGCCTCGGCGCCGACGCCCTCGCCAAGGGCTTGTTGGTGCTCAGCGACGAGCCGCTGCTGTTCATCTATCTGTCGGCAATGGTCAGCTGGATGCGTCTGTTGCCACCGCCCTATATGAACGAGTTGCTCGGGGAAATCAGCGCCGACGTATTGATCAACTTGTTGCTGTGTCTCGCCACTGCCGGGATGGGGATGGCGGTTCGAATAAGTACCAACGTGCTGGGCGGCATCAAGTCTCAACGTGCGCGCCGATGGTTGGAACGCATGGCTGGGCAGTTCGGAAAATCGCCCATGGATGAGCATGTCGAGCTCGCCAAACCGGTTCTGCTGGGTGGCCCTGCGACGTCGATCAAGACTGTACCGGTTGCGCCGTTGAAGGTTGGGGAGCATGTGGTTTCGAACCCGGTGCCGGCGGTTCGCAGGAAGACTCAGCAGACGGTGTTGGTCAGGCAGGAGCCTGTCGATGATGTGCCCGTTTCAGGGAAGAACCCGAACGGGGATGCGGCGGCCCCTTCGGATAAGACCGTCACCAACGGCTGCCCCGTGTCGATGGTTACCGGGGAGGAATTGCTCACCCTCACCGACGGCACGTTGGATGGGATCTTGCCGTTCGAGTGGACACGGTTATATCGCACCAGTGCGGTGGAAGTGGATGGCGGGCTGGGTTTTGGCTGGAGTCATTCGCTGGCGCATCGGCTTTCTGTTTCAGGCGATTCGGTGGTGTGGACGGACCATGAGAACCGCAGTACTTCGTTTCCGATGCCGACCGTTGCTCGGCCTGCAATCACCAACAGCTTGGCCGAAGCCGCAATCTATTTGGGCGCATCGCCGGACGAACTGGTGTTGTCCCAGGCGTCGCGGTTTTATCACTTTCGCGACGGTGTGCTGGTCTCGATCAGTGATGCCTACGACAACCGGTTGCGGATTGCTCGGGATTTTCTGGGGCGTATCGAGCGGCTGGATAACGGTGCGGGGTGTGCGCTGTTCCTGCGCTATGAATCGGACCGCATCGTGGCGGTGGACTACCAGGTGCAGCGGGCCGAAGACCGTGGTCCGTATGTCTGGATTACTGAGCAGAGCATTGTTTCCTACGCCTATGACGATGCTGGCCGACTGGTCTCGGCGACCAATGCGGTAGGTGAAAGCGAGGTTTATCGCTACGACGATCAGCACGTGATTCTTGAACGTGGACTGGCCGGTGGGGCGAGTTTCTTTTGGGCGTGGGAACGGTCCGGCAAAACGGCGCGATGTGTTCGGCATTGGGCCAGTTTCTCGCAGATGGATACGCGGTATGTCTGGGGGGACGACGGCCGTGTCACGCTGCACAACGCCGATGGCAGTCAGGAAGTGTATGTCCATGACGACCGGGCGCGGCTGGTACAGCGGATTGATCCGGACGGTGCCCAGCATTTCAAATCCTACGACGCTAAAGGCCGGCTGACGGTTGAGCAGGATCCGCTGGGGGCGGTGACGGCGTATCAGTACGACGACGCCGGACACTTGGTGGCGTTGTTTCCCGGGGATGATGAGCCGACGTCCTACGAGCATGACAATGGCTTCGTACGGGTTGTAAGGCGGGGTCTGGCGGTCTGGAAGTACGAGCGTAACGACCAGGGCGACGTCATTCGTAAGATCGATCCCGACGGACATGTTACGGATTACAGCTACGACAAATACGGGCAACTGGTTGGGGTTTGGTACCCGGATCACAGTTGTCAGCGGCTGGTGTGGAATGAGCGGGGGCAACTGGTTGAGGAGCAGTTGCCCAACGGCGGGATCAAGCGGTATCGCTATGACGATCTTGGCCGGCAGCTTGCCCGCGAGGATGAGCATGGCGCGCTGACCCAGTATCAGTGGGACAGCGTGGGTCGCTTGGTTCGCGTCGTATTACCAGGCGGTGCATGTCGGGAATACAGCTACAACCCCTACGGCAAAATCACCGCCGAACGCGATGAGCTGGGGCATGTCACCCGCTACGAATACGCCGACGGGTTGCACCTGATCAGTCGCCGCATCAACGCTGATGGCACTCAGGTCAACTACCGCTACGACAACGTGCGGTTATTGCTGACCGAGATCGAAAACGAGGTCGGCGAGACCTACCGACTTGATTACCACCCCAATGGCCTGATCC
>NZ_CVTH01000086.1:0-72142 GCF_900005955.1 Pseudomonas sp. 8 R 14
TGGACTTGCCCCTACAAAACCGGACACCAACTCCCCGTCAAATTGATGCTGCTGCCAAGCGCCTGAACTCCCTCGGTGAGCGATAGTTCAAGGCGCTGTGCGGATGCTGCTCGTTGTAATGCTCGAAGGCAATTGCCAGGTTGCGCAGCGCCGTTTCTCGATCCGGCTTGGGCATGTGCGCAACGTAGTCACGTTTGATCGTCTTCACGAAGCTCTCGGCCATGCCGTTGCTCTGCGGGCTGCGCACCGGGGTGGTCACCGGCTGCAAACCGATCTGTCGAGCAAACAGGCGTGTCTGTTCGGCGGTGTACGCCGAGCCGTTGTCGCTTAGCCATTGAACCGGCGTTGCAGGCAGTTGATCACCGAAGCGTTTCTCTACGCTCTCCAGCATCAAGTCGCGGATGTCATCGCCGCTGTACCCGGTCGGACTCGCGACCCAGCCGATGGCTTCGCGGTCACAGCAATCCAGGGCGAAGGTCACGCTCAGTTTGGCGCCGTCCTCACAGCGGAACTCAAAGCCGTCCGAGCACCAACGCGTATCACTGGTTTGCACCGCAATACGACCCTCGTGCCGACGCGGCACGCCGGGCTGTTTGATGCGCCGCGCCAACAGCAGGTCGTGATCGCGCATGACCCGGTAAACCCGTTTCACATTGATCGCCGGCAGCGACTGGGTTTCACGGGCACGACGCAGCAATCCCCAAACACGACGGTAGCCATAGCTGGGCAGTTCGCTGATCTGTTGCTGGATTTCAACCACCAGATCAGCATCGTCCACAGGCCTGCGGCGCCGTACTTTGAGCGATACCGATTGCTTGATTCGAACCGTTAATTGCGAGCGCGCCACACCGAGACATTCGCTGACCAGCTTCACTGGTCGTCCCCCGGCAACAAGGGTGAGTGCGCAATCCATTTTCGCGACCGGGCGATCTCCACGGCCTCTTTGAGGATTTCTGCTTCCATCGTTTTCTTGCCCAGCATCCGTTGCAGTTCACGGATCTGCTTGAGCGCATCGCTCAACTCCGAGGCGGGCACAACGGCTTCACCGGCACTGACCGCCGACAGACTGCCGTCCTGATATAACTTGCGCCATAGGAACAGCTGGTTGGCATTGATGCCGTTGCGTCGAGCGACCACCGAAACGCTTTGCCCTGGCTCAAGACTCTCGCGAACCATGGCCAGTTTTTGCTCCGGGCTCCAGCGGCGCCGCCGCTCCTGGCCCAAAAGCTCCCCACTCTTGTCGTTGCTATTAGTCATAAACATAACCGTTTGCCTATCCCTTATCGTAAGGGGGAAACGGTGTCCTGTCTTTCATGGGGCTCGTTCAAAGGGTAACTCTATGACCTTCGGTCAAAGGGTAATCATCTTGTAGAGTGATCCTCCTAGACCGAAGGTCTAAGGGTTATGCACCAATAGAGCCCAAGGGGCTTGATGTTCTTGTTAGGAGTGATCTTTGTTAGGTGTGATGTGTTATAAAAGTCTTTAGCTACAGAAGTCTTGAACAATAAAATCCATACACATAAAACCCTACCAAGATTCTTTCCTCTTCTCCTTCGGAGAGCCTGTATCACTCTATGTCGTTTACGACATGTTATTACCCTCTAACAGATTCAATCTTTGTGCAATGGTGTCCAATGTGTGTAGGCGGCTAATGATTAGCATGCTATCTATTATCTGAGAATGATCTATTGTATCAATAGTTGTGTCTGTTTGTGGGGTGATGACTCTCAAGAGGTGATGTTGCTGTGAGTGGTATTATGTCCAAGGAATGTCCCATTGGTGACAAATCCTGTGATGTTGGAAACATAGTGCGTTGTTAAGCAGGATGCTTTCGCTTTGGCAACTCTTTTTGCACAATAATTTCAATAATGATCATATCAGCAGCAGAAACACTAAGCATGTCCCTACGCCAACACAATATTTCACCTTTTGGTAAATAAAAAACCATAATGGGAATCATTCCTCTTTCATGCGAAAGGGTGAAGAGCTTCAAATAGGAGACTCTCCTAGGGGTGTTGTTCGCCCACGAAGAGTTTTCCTTGTCAACAACAATCATCCAACAATAAACATGTAGTGCACAGCCTATTGACATGTGCATCACTTCTCTGGTTGCCACAATCGCCAATATCACAATTTACATTCTCTAAACGGTCGTGTAGATGTTGAGATGTGCTAACGCTCAATGTACAATGTGCCAACAAACAACAACTCTGGTGCACAATCATGAATGTCATTGCCTACTACCGAGTTTCTACAAAGGGCCAAGGTGACTCTGGTCTGGGGCTTGAGGCTCAACGCTCCTATGTAGAGCAGGCAGCTAAGGCTAATGGCTGGGTTGTGGTAGGTGAGTACACGGACACAGTGTCTGGCTCTATCCCTCCTACAGATCGTCCAGCATGCTCACAGGCTATTGCACAGGGCTTGCCAATGGTTGTAGCCAAGCTAGACCGTTTGAGCCGTGATGTTGAACACATCGCCTCTCTAATGAAGCGTGTCAGCTTCAAGGTTGCGACAATGCCTCAAGCTGATGCTTTTCAGCTTCACTTGTTTGCAGCCCTAGCAGAGCAAGAACGTAAGTTCATTAGTCAGCGCACAAAGGACGCTCTCAAGGCTCTACAGGAACGTGCTGACAATGGATGTGAAGAAAGCTTAGCCAAGGTGGGGCGTAGGGCCGCTAACGCCGCTGTAGCACGTCAGGCGAAGGCTGACAGGGCACAATCCCCAGAGGTGAACACCCCCAAGGTGAACACCCACCACAAAGAGATTGCCCCTCACGTGAAAGCCTGTCTGTTCGAAGGTGCCAACACACTCCAAGCATTGGCTGATTGCCTCAATTCCAAGGGTAAGCCCACCTCAAGGGGTGGCATGTGGAGCCCTACAACAGTCGCTAGGCTGATGGCTGCTATTGGGGTTGCCTTCTCCAAGGGGTGACACTCCCTAGGGCGTATGCCCCATCACAGGGGTTATGTGGTGGTGCTGGTGGCTTTTGTGGGTGTGAGCCTAGGGATGATAGGTATTGAGGGAGGGGTGCTCTCAGGTGAGCTCATATGAAGGGTTTGTATTGATAGGGTAAAGCTATTGAGTGGTTAGGCATATATAGGTTTTGCCTATTATTTTATAATTGCTTGGCTTTTAAAATCGCCCTCTTGTTTGTTGTTAAGAAGCTCCCGTACAAAACCGGCTTTCCCAACACCCATCAACACCCCTTCGAACACACCCCACATTATATTTTCCAGTCAGAAAACAAAGCCCAACATAAGTGCCCATTATTTTTGGCGGCGGGATTTGAAACCCTATAGAAAAGAGGCTCTTTCCCACGGCGATTGTCGGTATGCATAGAAGAACGTACGTCAGATAATGAGGGTTGGTGATGGCTGTCATGTGGAATACGTTTGTACTGATAGCATGAGCAATGTTATCGTGATGTTTAGTACACATTGTCTGGGTGATAACCCCAGCTATAGCAAGTGGCACAATTTGGATGCAGAGACGTTCTGAGAACGTAGCTTGAACACTTAACGAAAATTGGAGATTCTGGTATGGCTGGCGTTAAGTACCCACAACCTGATGGATTGGTGGTTGATGATTCACGTAAACAGAAGTGGCTCACCGAGTATGGCTACCTGTCTACAGATGCACGCTTCTGCGATAAAGAGGCATTCATGGCCCTTTACCTTGAGGAACAGCCTAGAAGCATTCTTGGTTGGATCAAGGACAAGACAGCGGGAGGGTTTCCCATGCCGGGTTACTTCACTTGCACCAACTGGGTGAAGGCTGCAAAGGGCGAAGCTCCCACAGGGGCGAAGCCTCAAGGGATCAGAGTTAGTTCCAAGCCTGCTGTTGACGACATTGATAGCCAGTTTGAAGAGTGGTATGCCCAAGAATGCCTGGCCAAGAAGGCTGCTGCATACGATAGGTGGCTGTCTGAAAATCAAGAGGCTATTGAACATCGTGCTTTGGAAAAAGTGAGGGCTGAGCTAGCTGCCAAGCGTGCCAAGATGGCTGCCAAGCCTGTTGAAGTAGGTGAGGATTTATAAGTGGTGTTTAAGGGGCTGATGTTAAGCGTTTTTGTTAACGCTGCTGGTGTAGCTGAGCCTGAAATGCCTGTGGCCAAATACTACGACTATACAACTTGCGTCCTGTTATCCACTTCCCTCAACCTTGGGGCTAGTGAAGGTGCAAGGCTCACTAAGAGCAATACAAGCACCACGTACCGGTGTGAAGAGATCAAGGAAGACGAGTGATGTTTAAAGCCCTGTTGGTTAGCGTGATGATTGGGTCAAACGGCCACCCCATAGAAAAGACATGGGGTGCCTTCCTTGAGGTTGGCGAGTGCAACAATGTTGCCGGGCTGCTCACCACTACCATGAGAGAGGATAAGGGTAAGACTAGAGACCAAACGGTAGTCTTTCGTTGTGACCCTGTTAAACCCCCTAAGAAATAGCCTTCAATCTGCATCACCCCTGAGCCCTCCTTGTGAGGGCTTTTGTTTGTCTGAGGATTGTGCTGGTGAGCCACCCCTAATCAAACTCAAGGATACCGCTATCACTAACGCTTTTGGCTGGGTTTGGGTATTTTCCCGGTTTACTCATTGCTATCAAGGCAATGCGCCATCCCTCGTCTGGTACACTCAGCATTTTTGGGGCTGGGGCGTTTATGGATATCAAGGGGCATTGGAAAAAGCTGGTAGCAGTATTAATTGCCATTGTTGTCCTTGTCGGTCAGTCTTTCATCGGATACGTGACTGAAAATGGGCAGTTGCCTCCTTGGATGCCTGAAAAGCTGAGTGGAATTGCTGGCTTGCTGTCGACTGATCTAGCCATTCCTTTGTGGATGTTGATTACCGTTTTGGTGAGCTTAGCTGTCGCAGGGCTTCTATTATTTAGGCTTAGGCTTCGAGAGTGCCCTACGGTCGATGTTCGCCTTGCTATCGCTCAACATAAATTAGCTGAGAGTCAGCAGCGATATCTTGAGCAAGATGAATGTTATTCATCGCTTCAAATCGAGCTTTACGAAAAGAGTCAGAGGATAAGGGCGCTTGAGGTTTCTGAGGCTCATCTAAACGAATCCAATGCCGCTCTTTTACGGCAGCTTTCTGAACTGCCGCCAGCGCCCGATGATGCAAAGCTACCCCCTTACGCTTTTGACATGTTGGAGTCTTTAGCCTTATTCGCTAACCAAGATGTCCTAGCGACGCTGCCTTCGATTAGTTCTGTGATGTCCATCTCGAATACTGAAGCTCTTGCAGCCATTGACGTGTTAATGGCCCGGGGGTTTTCGACAGGGTTGAGCGGTGTGCGTGGGGAATATTTCCAGCTTACGCCCGCCGGTCGTGCCTATTACCTAAAGCACAGGTGATGGTGTCCATGTTATGAGCCCGCATCCGTGGAAGCACTCCGTTGTCGATGTGTATGCCAATAACTATGGCAATGTTGTACAGGACTATTTGGAACTTGTTGTTCAGCCTTCCTTTTATGCCCTTCATCATCGGCGGGACGAGTTGATGGCACGTCCTGACATAGACGACTTTATTAAGTCCCTACAAGCGTTTGACCACTTTGTATTGGAGCAGAGGACAGCTATGGCATTTTGTCTTGGCATCCAGTCTCTATGGGAGCAGCAAATACGCACATATATGTCTGGGTGTGCACGGCAGTTCGTCACCCTTGGGGTGCCAAATGATCAGGCACCCGATACGATTGGAAAGGCGATAGAGAAAGCAGAGAAAGCCCTTTGGGGGGCGGAGTTCAATGAGCTTTTCTTGAGGGTTCGAGGTTTAGAGCTTCCACAATTCCAGTCGTACCCCCAGCTCGACCTGCTTATGCTTTTAGGCAACGTGTGTCGTCATGGTGAAGGTAAAGCTGCTCGGGCTCTTCGGAAGAGGAATCCAGAGCTTTGGCCTGCTTCGTCTCATCTCCTTGAAGAGCATTATGGTGTGCGTCCTGTGACCGATCTGATGCTTTCATTTGAGCTGCTACGTTCTCTGGTGGAGGCGGTTGTATTGTTCTGGCGAGACTTAGAGCGTCATGGCCTGCTTACGATCATGGACAGCGATATTGTCGAAGCTCGCCTATCAAACCGTATCCGGGAGTATTAGAGACCTCTGGCATTGCCATTATCTCAGTAGCTGGCTCTGCCGATAATTATACGGTCATAGAATTTTTGTCCAAAACTATTTTGTTCTAAAGTGTGTGGTATTCCAATTGAAACCCGTGCCAATACGCCCTCGGTTTCTAGTCTAATCAGGCCGTAGTTTGCAAGGAGATTTGCTGCTGGAAGGTCCATGGCTATCATTCCTCTAACTTGGTAGGCTTGTTTCATCTGCTGCAATATGTACGGGTTCATTATCTTGATTGCGTGGCAGTAGATGTCAAACTCATGTTGAATTATCTCTCCAACTGTTAGTAAGGCAAACGCCCTGCCTAACATGGTTGCAAGGCGTGGATGGTCGATTTTATCAAGAATCATCAGTGCTACCTCACCGACATTTTCGACACCTTCCTCATTTGCGCAGTTTTTATCTAAAAACTCTATTCGTTTTGCTGCAGGAACCTTGTCCACCTCAAGGAGGAACGCCAGCATATTCTTGGCAAAGAAATAAGCTGTCACTTTATTGCCTGCCCTATATAAGCTGACTGCGACGTTAAGAATTGGGATGTCTTTTAGTGCCCCGTCCACACCAAACTTGTCAGCCAAAATGGCATCAATAGCGACCTCACCCATGTCTTTGCCTAACTCTAGCGCTTGCTCGCTGTTTCTGATTGTGGTAATGAAATTTCCGGTGATGCTCATGTTTACCTCTTAATTACAGTATCTGAATGCTAAGATCGTAACTCAATGACATGGAGAGCGAATGATGGCGAATGTAGAGGAAGGTCTTATCCAGCAGTACGTTGACGAGATTCGAGTGTTGAGTGTTAAGGCTTACGACGGTGAGGACGTTAAGGTCAGGGTGCAGGATTCCGTAGGTCGGGCTGTCGAGCACTTCAAGATTGTCGTCGGAAGCGATGCTAAGGCAAACGTAGCTGCGTACCGTGCACGGTTGAAGCTAAGCGCTGATCTCACTCACGAATCCCAGCCCGCAGTGAGGGAAACCCTCTTGTACGCTGTTTCGGTTTGCCCTGAGAGCGTATGACGTGTGAGCCACACTGATGTGACTGATGCTGTTGCCTGAGCCCGCCAAGTGCGGGCTCTTTCATCCCAAAGAGTCAGATGTATACATTGCAGATTGTTGTGTGAAGATCATGTCGTAAATCAACGCCGAGTTCCATGCGACCAGCGCGTGGCCGGGGCCATTGCTCAGGCCCGCATACATGTCTACCCAGCGCTCGTACTCCGGCTTCCAGCGTCCGACGTAATAGGTATTGAGCTGGTACTTGCGAATCCCCTCGGCGCTGACTTTCTGTTCTCGCGCATACCATTGGTCGACGCTGAGCGTGGGCACGCCCAGGGCTTTCCAGTCTTCCAGGCCGATGGGATTCACCAGCCCGAGCTGCTCGGTCTGCTCGGGGTACATCAACGCGTAACGGGTGGCGAGCATGCCGCCGGTGGAATGGCCTATGAGCGTGGCCTTTTGAATGCCGAGTTTTTCCAGCAATTGATGGGTGTTGAGGGCCAATTGCTGGAAGCTGTACTGGTAGTGGTCGGGCTTGCTGGCACTGCAGAAACCGATCTGGTCCGGTGCAATCACCCGATAACCGGCGTCGCTCAGGGCCTTGATCGTGCCTTCCCAGGTGGCGCCGCAAAAGTTCTTGCCGTGCATCAGCACCACATTGCGCCCGTTCGGCTGGCCCTTGGCCGGCACGTCCATGTAGCCCATTTGCAGGGCTTTGCCTTGGGATTGGAATTGGAAATGTTCGAGGGGATAGGGGTATTGGAAACCTTGCAGCTCAGGGCCATAGCTGGCGGCGAACGCCGGGGCGGCGCCGGCCGTCAGCAGGCCGGCGATGCAAAAAACGCGGGATAGAGGCATGGGCGGGGCTCCGGACAGAATGCTCGGATGCTGTTTGCGCGGGATTAACGGGGGATTAACACCCATTGCAGGGTCACGGCGGCGAGCACCGCGTATCGCAGGCCCTTGGCCAGGGTCACCAGCAGCAGGAACCGCCACAACGGTTCACGCATCACCCCGGCCACCAACGTCAGCGGGTCGCCAATGACCGGCAGCCAACTGAGCAGCAGCGTCCAGTGCCCCCAGCGCTGGTAATGATGGCGGGCCTTTTCCAGCTGCTTGTCGCTGACCGGAAACCAGCGACGCTGCTTGAAGTGCTCCACCCAGCGCCCCAGCCACCAATTGACCAGCGAGCCGAGGACGTTGCCCAGGGTGGCGATACCCAGCAGCAGCCACAGGCTGTAGTGCCCGCTGATCAACAGGCCGACCAGCACCGCTTCCGATTGCAGGGGCAGTAACGTCGCCGCGCCGAATGCGGCAAGAAACAGCCCCAGGTAACCCATCGGCACCGATCAGTGCGCCGGGTAGTCCGCCAACACCACATCCTGGCCATCGCGGGTCAGGCCGATGACTTGATAGGCCTCGGCATGGCCGTCCATTTCCATGCCGGGCGAACCCATGGGCATGCCCGGTGCGGCAATACCCAGCAGGTCGTCGCGCTTGCGCAAGGCCAGTACCTGCTCGGCGGGCACATGACCTTCGACGAACTTGCCGTCGATCACGGCGGTATGGCACGAGCCCAGGCGCGGGGCCACGCCCAGCCGTTGCTTGACTGCACTCATGTCGGCTTCGACATGGTCTTTGACCTTGAAGCCGTTGCTTTCCAGGTGGCTGATCCACTTTTTGCAGCAGCCACAATTGGCGTCGCGGTGCACATCGATGGGGATCAGGTCGGCGGCCTGGGCCAGGGTGGTGGTGAACAGCACTGAAAGCAGGGCCAATCGCAATGGGATTTTCATGGAGGTCTCGTCCAATACCGGGCAGTAAGCCGGGCATTCTCCGTGCTTTTATCCCTGGGACGTCGGGTTAATGTTTCAAAATTATACGGAGAGCGAGTTTTCCATCCGCTGCTTGAGCCGGTCCAGTGCAATCGCCGACAGCTCGATCATGCGTTCATGGAGGCTGGCCAACTGCAATTCGGTTTCATAGGTCAGCACGCGCTTGAACAGGGTGCCGTCGCGAAAGGGCTGCAAAAAGTAATGAATCGAGCCGTCGACGGCCAGTGAGGTGAACACCGTCTTGAACTCGTCGGGACGCCGGGCGATCTGCACGCGGTAGCTCATGGGCACGCGCACGCCCAGCAAGTCGATCATTTCGGTAAAACGTGCGCCGGCGGGGAGGGGGCCGCTGGTGCCGGTGTCGGCACCGAGGGAGGTGGGGTGCCATTCGTGCCAGCGATCCGGTTGGGTCACATAGTCGTAGACGGCATCGATAGGGGCCTGGATAAAACGTTCCTGACTGATCCGATCCAAGCGGACCGACTGCTCGACAGCGCGCATGGCACACCTCCTGTGTGGCTGTGAACTGTCAGAATAGTCCCACTCCCGCACATTGCACGGGAGTGTTTCAGCCATTTATCAGCGCACCTTGAACCGGCCCATCAACGCAATCACCCGGCCATTGGCGTCCAGCAGGCTTTGTGTATTGGTTTGCGTGGCATGGCCGCTCTGCACCAGCTCTTCGACCATATGTCGGATATGCACCATGCTGCGGTTGATCTCCTCGGTCACCGCGCTTTGCTGTTCGGCAGCGGTGGCGATCTGGGTGCTGAGGTCATTGATATGGCTGACCGAACCGGCCATCTCGTCGAGGCCGGTGTTCACCCGTGCCGTGGCATCCGCCGCCGACTGGCAACTGGCCTGGGTGTTTTCCATGGCCGCCACCGACGAACTGACACCGGTGGTCAGGCGTGCGAGCATTTCATTGATCTGCGAAGTGCTGGCCTGGGTACGCGCCGCCAGGGCGCGGACTTCGTCGGCCACCACCGCAAAACCACGACCCTGCTCGCCGGCCCGCGCGGCTTCAATCGCGGCGTTGAGGGCCAGCAGGTTGGTCTGGCCGGCAATCGCGCCGATCACGCCGAGGGTTTCGGTGATGCGCGCGGCGTCCTGGCGCATGTTCTCGACGGTGTGGGTGGCACTGGCGACCTCGCCGATCAGCGCACTGACGCTGGTGGACGCTTCACCCACCACCACGCGGGAGCGGTCGGCGTGTTCGCTGGCGCGCTGGGTGAACGAAGCGGTTTGCGCGGCGTTCTGCGCCACGGTATCGGCGGTGGAGCTCATTTCGGTGATAGCGGTGACGGTCTGGTCGGTCTCCGAGGCGTGGCGCACCAGGATGCTGTTGGTGTGGGCCGAGGTGTGCTGCAATTGCTCAAGGCCCGATGACATGGCGCCAGTGGCCTGGGTCACTTCGCCGATCATGTCTTGCAGGTAGACGATAAAGCGGTTCACCGAATGGCCGATGGCGCCCAGTTCGTCTTCGGCGCGGATGGTGATGCGCCGCGTCAGGTCGGCATCGCCGGTGGACAGTGCGTCGATGTTGGTCTTCAGGATTTTCATGCGCTGCACCAATTGGCGGATCGCATACACCGCCAGCAGCACCAGCAGCAACACCATGGGGATCTGCAACAGGGCCAGGCTGCCGAGTACGTCATCGCGCTGGGCGGTGATCAGCGAGGTGGGCAGGGCGGTGGCGAGGAACCACGGCGTGCCTTCGATGGGGCGCATGTAGAAGGTGCTGGCCACGCCCTGGTTGTCGAACTCGTTGCGCTGCAAGGCCTGGTCGCGATGGGCCAGGGCCTTGCTGACCTGGGCGGCAAAGGCCGAGGTGCCGGTCAATTCACTGATGTTCTTCAATACCACCGGGCTGCTCAGGCGCGTGCTGTTGCTGATGATCTTGCCATCGCCTTCGACGATCAGCATTTGCCCGCCGATGTCCTTTTCCTTGCTGGCTACCAGTTCGTTGAAGAAGCCCAGGGTCACGTCGATGGTGGCCACGCCGTACGCCGCGCCGTCACGCTGGATCGCCATGGCGCAGTTGGTGCGCGGCTCCTGGCTGGCGTCGTCCTTGTAGGCCGCGGCCCAGGCACATTGGCCGCGTGGCGACGCGAGACCGCCCTTGTACCAGCTCTGGTCGTAATAGTTGGGGGCGGGGTCGCTGTTCCAGAAGGTGTTCACTGCCAGCTTGCCCGAGGCATCGCGGTGCCAGAAGGTGCTGTGCTTGTTGCGCCCCGGCGTGCGCTGGTTGGGCAGCGGCCAGATACCGCCGCCGAAGACCTTCAGCTCACCATATTGGTCGACCAGGCCCGGCAGGACCTTGTCGATGGCATCGCTGTCGAGCAGGGGAATGGTCTGGGTGATGGTGCGTTGCTGGGACTGAACCTTGTTGAGTTCGCCCTGGATCTGCTCGGCCACCTCACTGATGCGGTTGAGCACCACCTGTTCCTCGGTATGGCGCAGCGTGGGCGCGACCAGTTGGCCGATGCCGACGACCGTCAACACGAACAACACCAGGACGAACAGCACCAGGAACAGGGTATAGCGGGCTTGGATGGAACGCAGTGGGGGCATGGGGGTCGTCCTTACGAAGCGTTTATTATCGACGCGGCTGTTTTGGAGCTTCGTAGGGCTATCGGCTTGGCGAGGAAGAGCTTTAGGTACGGAGGTGCCAAATCAGGTTTTTAACATGGCGAGGCCAGCAGTTGCCTCGCCATGGGGATTACCGCTTATCGAATCAATGCCTGGCTTGCCGGCGCTGTATCACTCGCCGCGACCTTGAGGGCTGGGTGTCCATAAGTAGGACTGCCTCAAGGGTTTGCCCATTTCTGCATTCAGGGCGTTCTCGGTGAAGTGTTTCGGATTGGTTACACGCGCTGATGTCGAGGGAGGGGTGCCGTCCTCGGAAGGTTCTTCAACGTAGGGTAAACCGATGACTTGACGTTCACCATTCTCGACAAGGCCGTCGTCCCCCGGCGCTTCGCGGGTGTACCCATGCTCGGTTGTACCGGTTGCGTAGGTGTAGGCGTGGTTTATCTCATGGGCGAGACCGGTTACGGGCACAATTGTGTGGGTACGCTCGGCGTTTTCGATAATAGATGGCGGGTCATAGTGAATGATGCCGCGAGTGACGCGGAAACCGGGAACGCCATCCGTGATATGCCCGTAGGTTCCGGCTTCTGCGCTTTCGCGCTCCTCGGGCGTCAATTCATCCAGTTCACTACTGCCAGGAACGTATTGGGTACCGCCGTTACCGATCGGCTTGATGGTAACCTTGCCGCCATTTGCCACCGCGAGCTCATCCATTTGTTTGAGTGCTTGTTGCCCTATGGGTGAACTGCGCAGAAATTCAAAATCGTCGGCGACGCGCTGCTTGAAAGCCTGTGCGTCCTCCTCCGGGGTCTCAGGGGGAGTTTCTACACTGAATCCCAGGTTGCCGGCATTGCTTGGCTTCACTTCGGTGAAAGTCGAACCCCTGGTGCGGTCGAAACCATCCCTGGCCTTGGCGTAGATAAGGTCCTTGGGCTGGTTGTTCCAGATAGTGTCGTTTCCTTTGCCGGTGTAGAAGGTCGTGCGCTCGTACCCTGCAAGGACGTCATCGCCATTGCCCCCATGTGCAACGGTATGTCCGCTGCCTGCAAGAAGTACATCGTTGTCGTCGCCACCGTCCAGATAGGTCTGCCTGGTGGAGGGGCCAAAGCCTGCAATGAGCAGGTCCTTGCCTTTATTACCGTACATTACGCCATTGCCGGGACCTCCCATGATTGTGTCATCGCCGTCGTTGCCCTCGGCATAACCCAGGCCGCTGCCCACCTGCAGGATATCGTTGCCAGCCCCTCCGAAAAGCCTGCTGCGACCTCCGCCCGCCTGGAGATAATCGTTGCCGTCGCCGCCTTTCACGCTCACGCGAAGCTTGACGTCATCGTCGATGATGACCGTGTCGTCACCGCCGTGGCTGTCGATGAAAAGCTCGTGCTCGCTTCTTTCCTTTGTATTGATATCGACTAAATGCGGTTTATCGTTGATGAAGATCTGCAGCTTGTCCACCGACCAACTGCGCACGTGGATACGGTCGGCGGCATTACCGGTTTCCACGTGGAGATAACTGGTCAGGATCTTCGGTCCCTTGAGGTCATCTGGGTTCCAGTCAACGACCCTGCTGATTTTGGTGTCACCGTCGACAAGCAGCGTGTGGGTGCGGCGGTTCACGATGCCTGGCGTCAGGTCGGTGGGAGGGGTGAAGTGCGAAGCGTTTGTTTCAGCGAAAGGCTGGGGGAGTTGGGCGTAGAGTCCGGATGTCAGGGAATGGGCAAGTGCAGATAGCATCGGCATGTCCTCTTGGGTGTGCGTGTAAGGGCACCCTGATTACGTATCAGGGTTGCTATTACGTGGAACTCCGACTGAGAAGGTTCCCCGCCCCCGGAGGGGCTTTAGTGCTAAACGTGTTGGCGTCGGAGCACCGCAAACCGGGTGCCCCTTGAGCTTGGCCGTCAGATATCCAGCATGGCCATCACCTCTGCGGGATAGCGCAGGCCGGCACTTGCATCGGCCGGAAAGATCCTCTCCAGTGCCGCCAGTTCAGCCGCGCCGAGTCGGATCGACACGGCCGCCACGTTCTCCTGCAGGTACTTGCGCTGCTTGGTGCCAGGAATCGGAATAATGAAGTCGCCTTGTGCCAACACCCACGCCAGCGCCAGTTGCCCGGCAGTGACGCCTTTGTCTGCCGCGAGGGTTTGAACCTGCTTGACCAGTTGCAGGTTCTTCGCGAAGTTCTCGCCCTGGAAGCGTGGGTTGGCGCGGCGGTAGTCATCGGCATCGAAATCCTCCGGGCTTTTCAGTGCGCCCGTCAGGAAACCTCGGCCCAGCGGGCTGTAAGGCACAAACGCAATCCCCAGGCGTTGGCAGGCCGCGAGGCAGCCGTTGCTTTCCTGGTCGCGGCTCCACAGGGAATATTCGCTTTGCAGGGCGCTGATCGGGTGCACCTTATGGGCGCGCTCCAGCGTGGCGGCGGATGCTTCGCTCAGCCCCAGGTAACGCACCTTGCCTTGCTGCACCAGCTCGGCCATGGCACCGACGGTTTCTTCGATGGCCACCTGCGGGTCGATTCGGTGCTGGTAGTACAGGTCCAGGGTGTCCACGCCCAGGCGCTGCAAGGTACCGTTGATGGCATCGCGAATGTACTCGGGGCGACCGTTCACTCCACGCACCGCCGAATTGGCCGGGTCACGCACAATGCCGAACTTGCTCGCCAGGAACACTTGGTCACGTTTGCCGGCAATGGCTTTGCCGATCAGTTGCTCATTGGTGTGGGGGCCGTACATATCGGCGGTATCCAGAAAATTGACGCCCAACTCCAAGGCGCGATGCAGGGTGGCAGTGGCCTCCGTGGTGTCGGTGCCGGGGGTATAGAAGTCACTCATGCCCATGCAGCCGAGGCCGATGGCACTGACGTGGGGACCGTTCTTACCGAGTTGACGAGTGTGCATGGGTGCAGCTCCTGATGAGGTAGGACGCCATTGTTACCCTCGACAAAACCTGGATAAACCGGCTAAAAGCACTATCACTATTGGTAATTTCTAAATAATCCTCCTGGAGTCGGCCCTTGGATCGTTTTAACGCCATGCGTGTGTTTACCCGGATTGTCGAGTTGGGTGGATTTGCCAAGGCCGCCGACAGCCTGCAACTGCCGCGCGCGTCGGTGACCATCCTGATCAAGCAACTGGAAGCGCACCTGGGCGTGCAGTTGCTGCAGCGCACCACGCGCCAGGTCAGCCCCACCCTGGACGGCGCTGCGTATTACCAGCGTTGCGTACAGTTGCTCACCGACCTGGAGGAAACCGAGGCGGTGTTCTCCACCCGCCGCCAGAACCCACGCGGCACCTTGAGCGTGGATATGCCCTCGGGGATCGGGCGCTTGATTGTGATTCCCGCGTTGCCGGCGTTCACCGCGCGCTATCCGCAGATCGAATTGGACATCGGCCTGAACGACCGCCCGGTGGACCTGATCCGCGAAGGTGTGGATTGCGTGCTGCGCGGCGGTCCGGCCCTGGATGAGTCGCTGGTGGCCAGGCCTTTGGCAATGATGGACCAGTTGACCCTGGCGAGTCCTGTGTACCTGGAGCGCATGGGCATACCGGCGGGCCTCGACGACCTGGCCAATCACCAGATGGTCGAGTATGTCTCCACGGCCAGTGGCAAGCGGTTCGGCCTGGAGTTCCTGGTCGACAACGCCGTGCACTCGATCCAGTTGCCCAAGCGCGTGGCGGTCAACAGCTCCGATGGTTATTTCGCTGCGTGCGAAGCCGGCTATGGCCTGATTCAGGCGCCGCACTATCATGCGATGCGGCAACTGGCCGAGGGCCGCCTGGTGCCCGTGCTGGCGCAGTTGCCGGTGCCGAAAATGGCGCTGACGGCGCTGTATCCGCCCCATCGCCAGTTGTCACAGCGGGTGAGGGTGTTTGTGGATTGGCTGGTTGAGCTGTGTGGTCGGCCGGGCACCGGTTTGCAACGCTAGGCCTGGGCCTTGCGATAAGCGCCGGGTTGCTGCCCGGTCACTTTGTGGAAGGCTCGGGTAAACGCCGCCACAGACTGATAACCCACCGCCACTGCGACATCCGCGACCGTTTGGTCCTGCTTGAACAATTGGCAGGCGTGGCGCATGCGCATCATCAGCAGCACCTGGCCGGGCGACTGCCCGCACAATTCAGTGAAGCGCTTGAAAAACGCCGAGCGCGACAAGCCGGTGCAGGCCGCCATGCTTTCCAGAGTCCAGGCGTCTGCCGGGCGAGCAATCAGGTGTTCCAGCAGGTTCGCGAATGCCGGCTGGCGACCCAGCGCGGCCAGGCCACCGAGTTGGTTGTTATCGAGCACTTGCTGGCGCAGTACATACAGGAACAACAGGTGGCACAGGCGCTCGAGCAAGGCCGCGGAAGGCGCCGGGTCGCGCTGGCACTCCTGCAGGATCAGCTCGAACAGGTTGCGGGCGGCCGTCAGCGAGGGGTCGCCGGCCCGCAGGACGATCCACGCGGGCAGGGTATCGACGATCATCGCCGACAAGCCCGACTGGAAGTGAAAGAACCCGCACACCAGCCCCACGCCGTCACTGGCGCTGCTGTCCAGGGGCAGCATCGGGCGTCGCGGACACTCCCGCGCGCCGGCCGCCGTGGCTTCTCCGGACAACCGATACTCAAGGTCACGGAGCAGGAACACCGCGTCGCCGTTGTTCAACTCGACGGGCGTGGGTTCGCCGGCGATATGCAGCCAGCACTCGCCCTGCACGATCAGGTGGAAACTCGCTCGCGCCAGGCCGTGGGTGCTGGCATGCCAATCGCCGCAATAGCGCCCGACATGGAACAGGCTGGTGTTGAGTTCGAGGCTGTCTAATAACCAATCGACAAGGGCACTGGAAGAATTCATCTAATGGAAAGACTCAAGAGCAAGTAATCGCTACTTTAGCCTATTGAGAGGATTTCTTATAACCAACAGACTGGATACACGAACCCTCAGGAGACCGCTCCATGTCCCGTGTACCGCTGCTCACCCCGCAAACCGCGCCACCCGCCGCCAAGCCGCTGCTGGAAAATGCGCTGAAAGCCTCGGGTTTCATCCCCAATCTGCTGGCCGTGTTGGCCAATGCCCCGGCGGCGCTGGAAACCTACATCACCGTCTCGGGCCTGAACGCCAAGGCCGAGCTGAGCCTGGCCGATCGCGAAGTGGTGCAGTTGATTGCCGCCACTACCCACGGCTGCGATTTCTGCGTCGCCGGCCACACCGCCGTGGCGCGCAACAAGGCCAAGCTGCCGGAAGAGGTGATCGACGCCCTGCGCCAGCGCGGCGAATTGCCCAATGCCCGTTATGAGACACTCGCTGCCTTTACCCGGGAAGTCATTGCCACCCGTGGCGATGTCAGCGATGCCGGTTTCGAGGCGTTCCGCGCCGCCGGTTACACCGAAGGCCAGGCCCTGGAAGTTATTTTGGGGGTGAGCCTGGCAACCCTGTGCAACTTCGCTAACGTGTTTGCCCGTACCCCGCTGAACCCGGAGCTGGCGCAATACCGTTGGGAAAAACCGGCCAGCTGAAGAGCAGGTGGCCCTGCTGCTTTGACAAGGAGAAACATGAATGCTTGACCCGATCTTGAGCCGTTGGCTCGATGTTCAAGCGCAGGCCCTGGATGTGGGCAGTTGCGATCCCCAGGAAGTGCTGCCACGGCTGGCAGAGGCCAACATACTGCGTATCGGTGTGCCAAAAGCCTTCGGCGGCCTGGGCGGCGATGTGGCCGGCGCCGTCGAGGCCATCGCCCATGTCGCCAGCCATTCGTTGGCGGCGGCGTTTGTGTGCTGGGGCCAGCGCTCGTTTATCGAGTATCTGCTGCAGAGCCCGAATGAGCGGCTGCGCGAGCAATTGCTGCCGGACCTGCTCAGCGGCAGGCTGGCGGGGGCCACCGGTTTGTCGAATGCCATGAAGTTCCTGTCGGGCATCGAGACGCTGCAGATCAGCGCCGAGCCCACCGATCACGGCTGGACCCTCAACGGTCGCCTGCACTGGGTGACCAACCTGCGCAAGAACGGCTTTGTCGCGGCGGCGGCGGTCGAGCATGCCGGCGGCGGCGCGCCGTTTATCCTGGCGATCCCGGATTCGGTGGCTGGCCTGCAACGTTCCGGCGACCTGGAACTGCTCGGCCTGCAATCGAGCAACACCGCAGCCCTGGGCCTGGAAGGTGTCGAGCTGAGTCGCGAGTGGTTGCTGCACGAGGATGCACGCAAGTTCCTGCCGGCCGTGCGCCCGGCGTTCCTGGGTTTGCAGTGCGGTATGTCGATCGGCCTGGCCCGGCGCTCGCTGGCGGAAGTCGCCCATCACCTGGGCGCGGCCCGCACGGTGCTGCGCGAAGAACTCGAAGGGTTGCGCGGGACCTTGGATCACCTGGTGACCGAGCTGCAGAATGGCCTGCTCGCCGGGCGCTTCGCCGCCGAGCCGGTGGCGCTGTTCAAGTTGCGCATCGGCCTGGCCGAAACCGCCGCCAGCGCGGTGCAGCTGGAACTGCAGGCCAGCGGCGGCAAGGCCTACCTCACGGCCCATGGCAGTGGGTTTGCGCGGCGCTGGCGGGAGTCGGCGTTTGTGCCGATCGTTACGCCCAGCCTGGTGCAATTGCGCACCGAGTTGCAACGCCAGGCCAACCTGTGAGCCCGGTGGTATTGAGTGCCCGGGGCATTGGCCTGGGGTACGCCGGCGGCCCGGTGCTGCAAGGCTTCGACCTGCAATTGCAGCGCGGTGAAGTGGTGTCGATCCTGGGGCCCAGCGGGGTCGGCAAGTCCAGCCTGTTGCGGGTGCTCGCCGGCTTGCAGGCGCCCCAGGATGGCAAGGTGCAGGTATTGGGCGAGCCGTTGAGCGGACCCCATCCACGTGTCGCCGTAGCGTTCCAGGACCCCAGCCTGCTGCCCTGGTTGAGCCTGGAAAAGAACGTCGCGTTCGGCCTGGATTTCGCCCGCCAGCCGCACCTCGGCGCTGATGAGCGCCGCCGGCGCGTCGACCACGCCATCGCGGCGGTTGGCCTGGAGCACGCCCGCCAGCAATTTCCGGCGCAGCTGTCCGGCGGCATGGCCCAGCGCACCGCGTTGGCCCGTTGCCTGGCACGCCAGCCCCAGGTGCTGTTGCTGGATGAGCCCTTCGGTGCGCTGGATGAAGTGACCCGTGCCGATATGCAGCACCTGTTGCTCAAGGTCAACCGTGAGCAGGGTTCGGCGGCGGTGTTGATCACCCATGACATCGACGAAGCGCTGCTGTTGTCCGACCGCATCCTGCTGCTGGGCAACCGCCCGGCGCGGACGCTGGGCGAATGGCGCATCGACCTGCCGCAACCACGGGAAGAACAGGTGGAAGCCATCGGCGCGCTGCGCATCGAGATTCTTAAAACCCTACGGCAGGCGAGCCGCCCTCAACCCCAACCCCTTGACCTGCTGGAGCCCAGCCATGTGCCTGGATGACCTGACCCACTCGCGCCGTGACTTTCTCAAACTTTCCGCAGTCCTCAGTGCCGCCGGCGCCTTGCCGCTGCTGGGCAGCCTGCAGGCCCGCGCCGCCAGCGAGCCGGATGCGCCGGTGCGCATCGGCTACCTGCCGATCACCGACGCGACGCCCTTGCTGGTGGCGCATAACAACGGCCTGTTCGAAGCCGAAGGCATCAAGGCCGAGCGCCCGGTATTGCTGCGCAGTTGGGCGCAGGTGATCGAGGCGTTTATCTCCGGGCAAGTCAACGTGATTCACCTGCTGTCGCCGATGACCGTGTGGGCGCGCTATGGCAGCCAGGTGCCGGCCAAGGTGGTGGCGTGGAACCATGTGGGCGGTTCGGGGCTCACCGTGGCACCAGGCATTACCGAGGTGAAGCAACTGGGCGGCAAGTCGGTGGCGATCCCGTTCTGGTATTCGATCCATAACGTGGTGGTGCAGCAACTGTTCCGCGACAACGGCCTGACCCCGGTGGCGCGTGCCGCCGGCAGTGCGATCGGCGCCAATGAGGTCAACCTGATCGTGCTGCCGCCTTCGGACATGCCGCCGGCCCTGGCCAGCCAGCGCATCGACGGTTATATCGTCGCCGAGCCGTTCAACGCCCTGGCGGAGAACCTCAAGGTCGGGCGTGTGCAGCGGTTTACCGGTGACGTGTGGCGCAATCACGCGTGCTGCGTGGTGTTCATGCACGAACACGACCTGAACAATCGCCCGGAGTGGTCGCAGAAAGTCGTGAATGCGATCGTCAAGGCCCAGGTGTGGACCCGTGATAACCGCGCAGAGGCGGTGAAACTGCTGTCCAAGGACGGCCCGAACCGCTACACGCCACATGCCGAGCCGGTGTTGAGCAAAGTCCTGGCGCCAGCCGCTGCCGACCGCGCGGCCTACCTGGCCGATGGCGCGATCCGGCATGCCGACTGGGACGAGCACCGCATCGACTTCCAGCCCTATCCATTCCCCAGCTACACCGAGGAATTGGTGCGACGTTTGAAGGACACGCTGATCGAGGGGGACAAGAAATTCCTCGCCGATCTGGACCCGGCCTTTGTCGCCAAGGATCTGGTGGATGACCGCTTTGTGCGCAACGCCATCGAAGCGGTGGGCGGCATGGGCACCTTCGGCTTGCCCGAGGGCTTTGAGCGGACCGAGGAGATTGGCGTTTGAACAACCGCAGAGTCCCGGGCTGGTTGCTCGGGTTGAGTGGCCTGGCCGGCCTGTTGTTGCTGTGGTGGCTGGGGGTGAAGGTGTGGGGCGATGGGGGCGGCCTGGCGGCGCGCTTTTCGCTGGCCGCCACCTTCAGCAGCCTGTGGGAATTGCTGGGGCGCGGTGAGCTGTATCTGCATATTGTCGTGAGCCTCAAGCGCATCTTCGTCGGGCTGTTCCTGGCCTTGCTGGTGGGGGTGCCGCTGGGGCTGCTGGTGGGCAGTTCGCGCAACCTGGAAGCGGCGACCACGCCGGCCTTCCAGTTTCTGCGGATGATCTCGCCGCTGTCCTGGATGCCCATCGTGGTGATGCTGATGGGGGTAGGGGACCAACCGATCTACTTCCTGCTGGCGTTTGCTGCGGTGTGGCCGATCATGCTCAACACCGCCGCCGGCGTGCGCCAGCTCGACCCGCGCTGGCTGCAGTTGAGCAGCAGCCTGAGCGCCACGCGCTGGGAAACCTTGCGCCGGGTGATCATCCCCGGCGTGGTGGGGCACGTGCTGACTGGCGTGCGGCTGGCCATCGGGATCCTGTGGATCGTGCTGGTGCCGTGCGAAATGCTCGGGGTCAGCGCGGGGCTTGGCTACTACATCCTGGATACCCGTGATCGCCTGGCCTATTCGGAACTGATGGCGATGGTGTTGCTGATCGGGCTGCTGGGGTTTGCCCTGGATGCGCTTGCACGCGGGTTGCATCAGCGGTGGGTGCATGGGGGGAGCCAGTGAAGGCATGGCCTGAGCCCGGCGGCCCACCGCCGTCGGGGTGAGCGGCACACCGGAGGAGCCAAAGCTTTTCATCACCTGTAACATAAGACCCTGTCGACCCCGTGCATCCCGTCGCCGGGTATGTGCCTGGCGTGTTCGGCGATACACAGTGAATACATTCTTCCGGTTCAGGAACCCGTCATGACCCAAAAGCAACGCTTGAAATACTCGATCCTGATCGCCCTGGCGGTACTGGCGACGATGTTTGGCCTGTCCTACCTGCAGAACATCGGGTTTATCAGTGAGAAGACGTTCCAGACCATCGCCATCGCCGTCGCGGTCGTCGTGGTGGTGATCAACGGCATCATGCGCCGCAAGGTCAAGCTTTAAGGTCCGCCTCAGCTTCGAGCGTCGAGTACCTTGGCAGCCTCTTCATGGAGGCTGTAGCTTTTATCCGCGTTAAGGGTGATCACGCCTTCGCTGCACAGGCGCTTGAGCACCTCGCGCACACTCAGGAACGACAACGGGATCCCCAGCTCCAGCAAATGGCTGTGCACGCCACGTACCCCCAGGGTGCGCTGGTTGTCGGCGGCGGTGAGCAGGGCGTCGATGACCTTCAGCCGGATCAGGCTGGTGCGCAGGCCGAAACACTTGAGCAGGTGGCGAATACGCTGGTTGCCTTGCTGTTCGGGGGTTTTGCCGAACGCTTGGGCGCCGTTGCCAAATTGGCTGTCGGCTGCGGGTGAATGTCCGTCCGTGGGCACTTGCGGGTTGTACATGCAAAAACTCCTTATCAGAGCCTGATCAGGAAAATGATGGCGCTCTTAGTCAATAAGACGAACGAGCGTGCAAAATCATGAAGGGTGTGATGTAGAAAATTTGTCGGTATCGGCTTTGTCACATCTGCAGCGCCTCGGATAAACCCGCTCCAGGGTTAAATTTCTCCCGGTTTTTTGCGTCTTTACGGTGGGGTGGTTACCCCTGTGAGGGTGTTCAATTTGACTGCGGAGTCTGTGTGATTATTTCCAATGGGTTGGCCAGGGTGTGCGTGACGGGGCTGTTGCTGGGGGTGAGCCTGGCTGCAACGGCACGGGAGTCGACGACGCAGGCGTCGGCGGATATCCGCCGCACCAGTTTCGGCGTGCCGCATATTCGCGCCAATGACGAGCGTGGCCTGGGCTTCGGTATCGGTTACGCCTATGCCCAGGACAACCTGTGCCTGCTGGCCAATGAAGTGGTTACCGTTAACGGCGAGCGGGCCCGGTACTTCGGCCCCGAGCAGTCGACCCTGGAAGAGCGCAACAACCTGGCCAGCGACGTGTTTTTCACCTGGCTGAATACACCGGGTGCGGTGGCGGCTTTCTGGAAGGCGCAAAGCCCGCAGATCCAACAGCGCATGCAAGGCTACGTGGCCGGCTACAACCGTTACCTGAAAGAGCAGGGCGCACCCGCCCAGTGCCAGGCGGCCTGGGTGCGGCCGCTGGTGGTTGAAGACCTGGTGAAATTGACCCGCAGATTGTTGGTGGAGGGCGGTGTCGGCCAGTTCGCCGAAGCTCTGGTCGGCGCCGCGCCGCCTCAGGCCTCCGCGAGTGTGCAACCCAGCGCCAAGGCATTCGAATTGGCCGCCGCCAATCAACAGCGCTTCAGCCTGGATCGCGGCAGCAATGCCGTGGCGGTGGGCCGCGACCGTTCGTTCAATGGCCGTGGCATGTTGCTGGCCAACCCGCATTTCCCGTGGGTGGGCGGCATGCGCTTTTATGAAATGCACCTGACCATCCCCGGCCAGCTGGATGTGATGGGCGCCGCGCTGCCCGGCCTGCCGGTGATCAATATCGGTTTCAACCAGCATGTGGCGTGGACCCATACGGTGGACACGTCCAAGCACTTCACTCTGTATCGCCTGACGTTGGATCCCAAGGACTCCAAGCGCTATATGCTGGATGGAAAATCCATCCCCCTGGAAAAAACCTCGGTGACGGTCCAGGCCAGGCAAGCGGACGGCAGCGTGACGCCGGTAACCCACTCGGTCTACAGCTCGCAGTTCGGCCCCGTGGTGCAATGGCCCGGCAAGCTGGATTGGGACACTCACCACGCCTTCAGCCTGCGCGATGCCAACCTGGGCAACGACCGCGTCCTGCAACAGTGGTACGCCATGAACCGTGCCACGAGCCTCAAGGACCTGCAAACCTCGGTGCACACCCTGCAAGGCATCCCGTGGGTCAATACCCTGGTCGCCGATGACCAGGGCCAGAGCCTGTACATGAACCTGTCGGTGGTGCCCAACGTCAGCGCGGCCAAACTGGCGCAATGCAGCGACCCGCGTGCCGGCCTGCAGATGATCATGCTCGACGGTGCCCGCAGTGCCTGTGCCTGGGACGTCGACCCGCGTGCCGCCCAGGCCGGCATCTTCCCCGCCGACCAGTTGCCGCAGCTGGAGCGTAGCGACTACGTGCAGCACTCTAACGATTCGGCGTGGCTGGCCAACCCCAAGGCGCCCTTGACCGGCTTCTCCCCGGTGATCAGCCAGGACCACATCGGCCTCGGCCCGCGCGCACGCTTCGCCCTGCAACGCTTGCAATCCCTGGAGGCGCAACCGATCAGCGTCGCCGACCTGCAAAACATGGTCATGGACAACGAGGTGTACCTGGCCGGCCAGGTCATGCCCGACCTGCTGGAATTCTGCGCCAAACACCTCGGCACCGACGCGACTGCGCTGAAGTCGCTGTGCACCAGCCTCAACGACTGGGACCGACGCGCCAACCTCGACAGCGGCCTGGGCCTGGTGCACTTCATCAATTTGGTTGAAGACCTGCAGCAACTCCCCGATGCCTGGCGCGTCGCGTTCGACCCGGCCCAACCCCTGACCACCCCACGGGGCCTGGCCATCGAGCGCGCCCCCGTGGCCAAGGCCCTGCGCGAAGCCATGCTGGCCTCCAGCGCAGCCGTGGCCCAACTCGGCCTCAACGCCGACAGCAAATGGGGCGATATCCAGGTCAGCGGCCAAACCCCGATCCACGGCGGCCCGCAAGCGCTGGGGATCTACAACGCCATGCAAACCGTGCCCCGGGCCGACGGCAAGCGCGAAGTGGTCAGCGGCAGCAGCTACCTGCAGATCGTCACCTTCGACGACCAGGGGCCTCACGCCCAGGGCGTGCTCGCGTTTTCCCTGTCCAGCAACCCGGCATCCCCCTACGCCAAGGACCAGACCCAAGCCTTCGCGCAGAAAAAACTCCGCCCACTGCCGTTCACCGACGCCCAGATCAAGGCCGACCCGCAGTACCAGCAGCAGCTCATCAAGGAGTAGGGCAGACGCGCAACCCCTTGATGCCAATACGAAATATTTTTGAAATCAAGGGGTTGCAGGCAAAAGCAAATGAGTACATAATGGCGCCCATCGAACGCAACGAAGCATTAAAAACTTCAATGTATTCAATGAGTTAGAGTAGAGGCAGGGTTCTATGGCCCACTCAAGTTTTTATACGGTGAATGTCAGCGGCAAGGGCATTGATCGTTTGAGGCCGAGTAGCAAAATGGTTATGCAGCGGATTGCAAATCCGCCTACGCCGGTTCGATTCCGACCTCGGCCTCCACTCTTAAAGCTCCGTAGATCAATGGTCTACGGGGTTTTTTATTGCCTGCGATTTGATCATCGCTTCCGCAACTTTTCGGATCGCTTCCGCAACTCTACCTTTTTTGGGAAACTCAAGAGACCGTTATCGGTATGGCTCTCCTCGATTGAGCGTGGGATTGTTCTTGAGGCCAAGGAGCCTAAACGTGTACTCACGGCCATTAGCGGTCAGTCAGCCTCTCCCGAGAACTGACCATTCAGGATGGAAAGCACTGAACTCATTTAGTCACGGCTCCTCCCGTCGACCGAGACTGATACTGTCCGTCAACGACGCTCCAGGGAGCGGCATTGACGGTCTATGCGGTGAATTTGAGGACTACTTGGGCAAACCGTGTGTTTTAACTAACAGTTATGCCTGAAACTAATGGCATGACCGCATAGTAGGAAGGTAACCGACGTGCTTTCTCTTACTTTCGGCCGGAGTACCAATATACGGTAACTACATCTCTATTGCTTTAGGGTAGACGCTTCTTTCCAGATCGGATCTTCGGAAAGAGTTAGCTCAGAACGAATTTTATTCATTCTGTCTGTATACCTACGAATAGGTTTATATACCCAGCCATCATCTCCCTTGGCTCTATCTATAAGGCCGTCCCGCAAAAGCATTTTGATAATAGAATCTACTAGTTTTGGGCTAAACTTTTGGCCGTAACCACCCTTTAGCAGAGATGCTTCTTCTCTTCCACCACCAGGCTGGAAAAAAATCTTATGAATTATAGAAAGAAACAATTTTTGAGCTGGAGGTAGTACGCTTTCTTTGATTCTTGAGGCATTGGAAATGCGCTCGTAGTTAAAAGCTTCAGTGTTTGTAACCCAGGCTGGAAAGCCTTGTGAATCTGAAACCCCAAGTGCGTGTGAAACAATGCATCCATCAATCACCACGCCATCTTGTACTGTTATTGGTGTTCCCCCAAGGAATAAATGTTCAATTTCGGAGTCCTTGATTACCAGATTTTTTATTACTCGAGCACTAAGATTTAACACTGGGAAGACTGAACCAGACAACTGAAGCGACTGAAAATCCAAAGGATCTCCACCAAAAACTGTTAGTATTGAAACTATTTCGCCAAGCTTTTTTGTATTTCGGCTATTGCCATTTTTTCTTATATATGAAAAGCAATGCTGCTCCAGGTCGAAAACTCTAATTGTTTGTGCGGCATGAAATGCCCCAAGATGCCGAAGTGATTGGCACCATTGAACTTGATCGTGTATATCCTTCATATTAATAACGTCTGCCACAAGTGCTTCCGCACGAAGGATGTCAAGAACATTAAGATCAAGAAAATGTCGATCAGGAGACTCCGGCTCTATCCTGCCGAGGGTGCACATTCTTGAAAGGAGTTGGCGACCACTTTGGTCTGGAACTGATCCTACTACCGCTTGGTAGGCCGTATCAATATCACTAGGGGAAAGTCGGCCATTGGCTGTGACTGAGTAACGGGTAACGGACGCTAATCTATGAAGAATCGCGTGAATTGTTTGAGGGGCGATCGAACCGCCCACTCCACTAGACTCACGTCTACAAACTGCGTGAATAAAGGTACCCCAGAATTCATACTCACCATGCTGGCGATTTAATATAATGCTAACGTCTGCCGGGTCTAGCTCAACGAGGAGCTGGAAAACTAACGGCTTCCGAGGTAACCACTCAGGCACAAGGGACTTAATGCCGATTGTTTGTAGGTATTTGTTTCCTTCATCTTCTGAGAACTCTTCCGGCGCCTCAATACACTCAGTGTTAGATCCATCAGATAAACCGAGGCTTTCTAGCATTTCCTCGCTACTATCGAAGAAATGAGAGCGGCCGGTTATTAGTATTCCCGTTTTTCCACGAGTAATTAAATCGCGGACGCCTTGTACTGCTCTTCGTCGAAGGCTTTTTCTGTCTTCAACTCTCGCGTCGTGAACTTGAGTGCCGATCTCATCAAACCCGTCTAGTAGTAGGATGAGTTTTCCAGAGTTAAGGAGTCGAATGACATTATCTATAGAGCTACCGATGCCGATAATGCCGAGGTGTCCTGCTATAACCTCTAACGCGCTTGAGCTGCTCCAGTGATCTCGTAGATTTATTGCCAGAGGGTAAGCGCCTGATTCTCTTGTTCGCGTTCTTAGTAAGTCATATACCTCACGTACACACCGACTTTTACCAGTCCCATAATCTCCGGTCAGTACAATATTTTGACCGCGCTGCAAACTTGCGGCAATATTTTCTACCGTGTATTTTTTTGAGCCATCTGTTTCAGAATACCGAACATGAATGAATTCGCGAGGATCATTCGCACCTGTCTTTGAATCTACGGCACTTCCAAAAGGAGATCTTTTTCGCAAAGTGTCGTAGGAAGCGAAATCAAAAAAATCTTTACTAAACTCATCGGCCGAACACACCTTTATATGGCTGCTTTTGCCGGCTTCAATCATACTGAGGGTAGGCTCATCTTCTAATACGATGTAAGCTCGGCAGATTATACCCTCAACTGCTAATCTGATTTTCGTAGGTTTTATCTTGTTGAGGTCATCACGCACCTTTTGAAGGGTTCTTTCAGTAGTTACTTCTATAATGATAACTTCATCATCGGAGATGCGAATAACACTATCAAAATCCACCCCATCAATATGTTCTGCTTTGCAAGGTGCCCCCCACTTTAGTGAGGCGATCGCGCGAACGTATTCTTCTAAGTTCTTCCATGTAGCAGACATATCTCAGCACCTGCGGACAGATAAATTGTATTAACTCATATGCGTTGCATGAGGCAATCACTATGTTTAATGTTGTGGGTGTTGATCTCGCAACATTTACATCCAACAGCGAAGCTGATCAACCGTCAATAACCTTGCGTTTAAAGGTTTTGCAAAATCCATTTCCCTACTCCGTTGTACATTCACCCGATCGGGACAGTAGAGGCGTAACGCTACTATGCCTTAATCCAATTCTGATACTGGTTTTTTATCCACGCTGGATGCATGTCCAGATCAATGAAGTGTGGGTCGTCCGCTCGGGCTTTTCAATCCTTTAGTTTTCCAACACAACCAGATGACTGCTTTTTGGCCGTTTTCTGCCTATCGTACAAGTAGCAACGGGTCATTTCGTAGGCTTCACAATTTCACCTACTCGCCGATATACCTTCTTGGTCATTTCCTCTGTGGAGTGACCTAGTAGGCGGCTCGCGTGCGTTAGCTCGATCTCGCTAGCAGCTTTGGGCCGGATGTCCTTGAATTGAAACTGACGAATGCTCGTTGCCAGCACGGGATCACCATCAGCTGACGCTTTGATTGCTGCCTTCTCTCGTGCATCGTCCCATCGATTACGCAGCATCTGATGGCTCATTCGAAGTCCAGAAGCGTTTGTTATCAAGGTTGACGTGCGAATTCCATTGACGGCTCTGCGTTCTTGCAGGTCGTCGATAAAGCTACTCAGGCCGGATTGGATTCCGCCATCCTCCAAACGAAGACGGAGACGTTTTTCGGTCTTGCCCTGACCAATCAGCAAAAAGCCATTGTTCAAGTCGGTGGCTGCAATCTTGAGCACGTCGGCGGGACGTTGGCCGGTCAGGTAGGCTAGATCCATCGCGTCCTTGAGCTCCTGTACCGCTTGCGCGTATACCGCGTTCCATACGGTTTCACCGGCATAATAGTCCCGTGGCTTTTCCTTGTTGCGGCGAACGCCAAAGCAAGGGTTTGCTTTGTCCGTCAGCCCCCATTCACGTGCAATGGTAAATGCATGGGAGAGCAGGGCGATTTCACGGTTGGCTCTCACCTTGGCTGTCCTAGCGTCACGGTACTGGGCTACTACCTGAGGCGTGATCGATTCGATGGGGGCGCTTTCAAATGCTCTCCTGAGTTGCTTGAGTTCTTTGCGGTTGTCGGACTGGGTACGAATCGACTTGCCCGGGATGATTTCCTTTTCGTAGCGATCAAATACATAGCTCATCAGATGATTGGGCTTGGGTGGTGTCTTGCGTTCCAGCCTGGCCCACTCCACTTTGGCCTGATCGAGGTCTGTACCGAGTGGGATTTCTTTCCGCTTCCCGTCGGCAGTCCTTCCGTCGTAGTAATACGACGTCCAAGTCTTTCCAGTCTTACCCTTGCGAATGCGCCGTATCATCCGGGGCGGCAGATCTCGATTGGCTGTACCTTTCTGGCGCATTAATCAGCTCACATTTGCGAGATCGAGCGACCAGGTTTCAGTCACGACATTGGCAGCGGAGGGTTTGACACCTGACAGTTTCAGTCTGGCATAAATGCGGCCTACTATCGGACGATGAGCGCCTGTCAGAACAAACTCCCAGTGGTTTGCGGTCAACCAATGGACCTGCTTGGACGGAATCTGATAGCCGGTGATGGTGGCCAGCTCCTCGTCGGTGAGGGTTTCACTTTGTAATTCCATCATGCCGCGTTCCTCCGGTGTTCGATGGCGAGTTGGTCCATCAGGCGCTGGTGGTAGGTGAGTCGGGCTTCTGCGGCAGGCCATGGCCGAATGGTTTCAGTCCTGGGTTCTATGCCTACCAAGCAATCCCAGATAGCCAGATCGGTTGGCATCAGGTCGCGGCGTTCGGTGGCCAGCGCAATCAAGTCGGCCTGGTGAACGCAAGCAGGAAGTTCTGCAGCGATGTCGAAGCGCTGGCACACGCGTTGCCAAACCCAGTCTTCGAAGTCTTGGTATGCATGTATCCACTGCTTAAGTGGCTTGGTCATGTCGCCTAGGTACGCCTCTGGCGCATCGTGGAGCAAGGCAGCGAGCTTGTGTTCTTCCGGTACCAGCTCGGCGACGATGCAGCTATGTTGCGCCACACTGTAGAACTCGCGGGTGTGCCCGTTGAAGCGGCAGAGGTGTGCCAGTGAGTGGGAAATATCCCGTGGATCGATCATGTCGGCGTCAGGTTCGAAGAGGTCAAAACGCTTGCCGGTGTGGGTGAGGATCCAGTTCATGCTGCCTCCTTCACGAGGTCGGCCAGCAGCAGGGCGTCGTCTGTTGCTTTGTGCAGATCGCGCAGTCTGTTGTAGCCGATGAGCGCTCTCAACTGACGGTCGAACTCTCGGTTGCGGCGAGTTATGTCGTGCAGTTCCTTAATCGCCTTTGTGTATTGCTGTTGTAGCGTTCCAGCGGCTTGAGGCGTCAGCCGCAGCATCGGGATGGCGCGGCTCATGTCACATCCTCCTGGCGGAAGGCATTCAACTCGTCGGCCATGCTCAAAGCGTGGTCGCGCAACATGAGTGCTTGAGTCGCGTGGCCTTCCGATTTGATGGCGTGGAAGAAATCGGCGGCCAGTTTGAGTTTCCCCGCGATGGCCGTCAGGATCTGACGGTCCTGGGGTTCCCTGATCAAAATCAGTTCCAGGCGCTCACATCGCCGTGTGGCGTTTTCGAGAGCAGTTGCGGACGACGACTCGCCCTCCTCAATGCCCTGGATGTAGCCCTTAGCGTGGCCGTCGTCGTAGCCTTCGCTCCAGCCGTCCTTTAAGCCGCCTCGGTACCCGACCCAATACAGAATGGCGAGTGCAATTACGAAGCTGATCAATGCGAAAATTTCAAATGCAGTCATGTGGTTTGCTCCTTCTGTTGTGTTCCGCTTAGCTGGTGGTGCAGCGGTTGCGGTGGTGCGGCTGTTATCGAAGTGTGTCGGTAAAAGAGTCATCGCTCGTCTGGCTGGGGTTGAGCGTTTGTCAGCTCCTCGTCTGCGGCATCGGCCTGCGTATCAATGAAGATGGCCAGATGGCGGATGTCGATAAAGCGGGGGCGCTTGGCGCTGGTATCCAGAGTGGTGATGGGTAGCGCTACACGGCCGCTTGTCAGTGCACGAGTGAAGTTGTCCTGGTTGAGATTGCTGAAGTAGCGTTCACGGACCTGTTCGACGGGTACGAGCAGATCCCCGAGCGTTCGGTACAACAGGTCAACGGTCTGACTTCTGGGCGCTATCGGTAGGCGCAGTTCGCGCTGTACGGAGGCCGTCATGCTGCATTCGCCTTTTCTACTTGGGCCTTGAGCGTGGCGAGCGTCAGCTTTCCGGGCTTACGGTGCGGCGCTGCTTTGGCATGGGGTTGGTTACTGGCTCGAATATCGCGGTTTATAGCTGCCAGGGCTGTGCGCGCTGTGTTGCCGAACGCCACGAAACGCGGCAGTGGAGAGGTGCTGTCTAGCGGTTCCAGCACGGCACCTAGCTCAACTCCCTCAATACCGTAGCCAAGGCGCAGCATGGCGCGCGCCCGGTAGTTGGGGCCGAGATCAATGACGAGCTGGTCGAGAGCTGCAGCTAGTTGTAGGTGCTCCATTTGCAGCGGTGCGCCGGTGATGGTGAGGGAAACGCCGGCGGCTGTGGCGGCCAGTGTGAGGTTGGCCAGAATTTTTTCGGGCGTACGACGTTCTTCGGGCAGGTTCAGCAGCTCGATCAGTAGGGTGTCAATCAGCTTGCGGTCCATGTGTGTTCCCTCGGGGGTGGTTCCAGGCGATCTCAACGTGGGTGCGTACCAGATCGCGTAGGTGCTCCGGTACTTCTGCCAGCGCGGCAATGCGTTCCTCTCGGGTTCGCATCGCCGTGATCTGGCGGGCGTACTGGCGCGGCCATGCTTCAGGCTGTCTCATTACGCGACTTCTCGCGGGTCAGGCACGGCGGGTGGGGCTGGGCGCTCAATACCGATCTGCCTGGCCAGCCAGGAAATACCAATGTCGGTCACGCGCGTGGTGCGCTTGTATTGCATGCCATGCTTCTCGTGAAACCAGCGACTCTCACGGGTGACCAAAAAGTCTTTGGTCAAGGCAGGGTTGGTTGGCAGGTTGTGTTGATCCAGCAAGCCTTTGTCGCGCATGCGTTTCATCAGTTCGCGGTGACCCAAACCTAGGCGTTCCGCTACGCGTTTGAGGGATAGGCTCATGACGACACCTCACGCGGCGGCTGCGAGGCTATTGCGGTAGCCCTGCAGGAATTGGTTGAGGTTTTCAGCCAAGATTGCGTAGGCGCGCTGGTTGTCCGCGGGCAGGGTGAGCACGCATCCGGCGGCGTCGAGTTCAAGCTTGGCGATGTAGCCGCCACGTGGGTTGCGCTGGATCTGTACAGAGGGATCCAGTTCGTCAGCGATCAGATGGTAAATGCCGCGCCCACGTCGAATTGCCAGACGTAGGATGGCCTCTATATCACCGACAGCCTCATGCTCATCTACATCGGGCACGCCGGTAGGGTTGAGGCCGTTCGCGATACCTTCAATGAAGCTAGCGACACGCGTGGCGTTGTTTTTGCGGTGCTTATCGAGGGTGACGGAATTGAGCGTCCCGCAGATCTGCACCAATACTGTGATGCCGGCGGTGCACTGATAGATCTCGACCTTAGCCGTTACGGTTTGGCCGCCATCACGCGAGTGAAGGGTGTGATTGAAGGTGCCGCTAAGGGTTACCTGGGCCTGCAGGCGAATATACGCACCGGCATTGAGAGACAGTCTGCTCATGCTGCGCGCCCTCCATCATCTGGATTGAAGGGCGCTGGCATGTGGCTGGTGGCAGCTTTGCGTTTGGTGGGTGCGAAGGTGCAGCCGTGGATTACGGCTAGGCGGCGCACCTCGAAAATACGGCTGGGTGGGCACGTTGGGAGTACGTGCAAGGTTGCGGTTTGCATGGGGATTGCCTCGCTCTGTGGTGGGAGAGTGAGGCAATTAAAGTTCTCTTAACTTTTTAAGTCAAGACTGCTTAATCTATTTTGTTAAGAGACCTACAGCTAGAGGGCTCCAGCGTGCCATACGGCCCGTCCGATGATGAGTAGATGACCAATGCTTGTGTCGGTAGCGCTCTCATCCGGATAGGCGCGTTTGTCCTCGTTGTCGCTTCGAATGATCCAACCGTTGGTGAGCGTGTGGACTAAGCGCTTGATGCTGATGTCTCCGTCTGGGCGCTGAATTGCATAGATTCTGCCGTTCAATGGCTCCCGCTGGCCTTCGTCAATCAGCAGCACATCATCATCAGCAATGGTCGGGAACATGCTCATTCCTGTGCTGTAGATGACCTTGAGGTTCTTTTCCTTCAAGCCCATTCGGGTAAGCCAGTCTCTCCTAAACATTAGGCCGCCGAGGTCTTCTATGTGGTGGTTTGTGTGACCCGGGCCTGCACCCGCCTTGGCGGTGAATTGGGGAATCAGCACATGGCCCTCCTCGAGGGCGCCGGCGTCATATTTGTCCCCTATGCCTTCGGCAAGCCACTGTGCTGAGAACCCGGTAGCGCGTGCGAATAGGAAAAGATTTTCAGCCTTGAGGCTCCCGTCTCCCTGGGCTAACTGGCTAATTCTGGCAGCACTCAGGTTGGACTCTATGGCCAAGACGCTGGCTTTCTTTCCGCACTTGGAAATGGCGTATGCGATTCTTTCTGCTGGAGTATTCATTAAGCTAGCTTAAGGCTTACTTTGTTTGGAGTCCTTCATTTGCTTGCCAAATAAGTTAAGTCTACTTACTGTATTGGGCAGGCAAACAGGAGAGCACCATGCTCACGACAGAAGTAATCGCCTTCTTCGGAGGGAAATCTAAAGTGGCTGCGGCTCTGAAAGTCTCCCCCGCTGCAGTATCGCAATGGGGCTCTGAGCCGCCGCAGTCACGCCAGTATCAGGTTCAAGTGCTTACAGATGGAAAGCTCAGGGCGACAGATAAAGCGTCAAGCCAGCAGGCCGCTTAACGAAGTAAAAGGCAGAGCGGCGCGGAGCAAACCAATACAACGCGCCGTTCCACCACCCCTCAAGGCACGGATGCCCTGGGTTGCCTGCTAACCCACCACGGTCTGCAGGCTGCAACGGAAGGGCACATGCGGAGCGTGTGCCTTGCCATCGGGGTGCAGCCGGGTTTTCTACCACAGAGCAACCGGCTGCATGCGACCACCTGTGAGTGACCACAGCACAACTGTACCAAACAGGCATGCAGCGGTCACTGGCAGAGTTTTTGGAGTTTTGCCATGAACCGTAAACAGTTCAATTCCAATGAGCGCGCACGGCGTTCGCTGTTGACTCTACCGCAAGCTTTGCTCCACGCCGCACGTGATTATCCGGGCGGCGCCACTGCCATTGCCGCTATCGACGGCGGCAACGCCACCACCCTCAATCATAAGCTGAGCCTGACCAATACCAGCCACACGCCTAACATTGGCGATCTTGAATTGGTGCTAGATGCCACGCGCGATCCGCGCATTGTAGATGCGTTGCTGCATCCCATCGGCTGGGTGGGAATCGACGTTTCTGAGTTGAGCGACACCGACACGGCGCAGTCGCTAATGGCAGGCATTGGCGAGTTGCTTTCTCGTGAGGGGGAGTTAGCCACGCATGTATCGACCTCATTGTCCGATGACAAATTGGACGATGACGAGCTGGCTGAGTTTGAACTGCTGGCCGAGCGCATGGTGCAGGCTGTGTTCAAGTTGCGCGCGGTACTCCGCAAGATGCATGCGGAGGATCTGACCTATGTCTGACAACGCAGATGTTGCTGATAACGTCATTGCTCTTAATCTCGCAGTGGCCATGGCCGCCCGACCTATTGCCAATCCAGGTCAATGTACGCTCGAGTGCGTGGACTGCGGGGATGTCATCCTAGAGGCTCGGCGGTTGGCAATGCTTGATCGCGGCTGCACGCGCTGCACTGACTGCCAGGAGCTGGCAGACCAGCGTGGGGTACGGGCATGACCAATCACGAACTACTCGATGATGTGTTGGCCCAGTTGCAGGACTACGGGCTTAAACCAGAAACCCCATTGGTGATTGGTAAGCGAACGCGTTGCGAGTGCGACGGTGACAAGGCCCCGGAGAAAACGGGTTGGTATGTGATCTATGAGCATCTGACGGGGGATGGAAAAACACTGTATTGCGGCGCGTTTGGCGATTGGCGTCAGGGTGAAAAAGGCAGCTGGCAGAAGATCAAGCCTAAGGGCGGGCGGCTAAGCGCTGAAGATCGAGCAGTGATGCGCGCCAGGGCCGAGGAGGGTCAGCGCAAGGCCGCCTTGGCTGAGCACCGAAAGCACCGCACTGCCGCCCGGCGCGCTGCTGGTATGTGGAAACACCTATCTGAAAAGGGTGGTTCGCGTTACTTGGATACCAAGCGGGTAGTCGGTATTGGTCTGCGTTACAAGGCGAAGAGCGGTACTGCTTTCGTGCCGATGCGCAATGTGAAAGGCGATATTGTCGGGCTACAAGTGTTGTACCCGGAAAAGCAGGCTGCTACGGGTCGGAACAAAACCTACTGGCCGTACGGTTTGGCGAAGGAAGGCTCATTTCACCTGATCGGCCCAGAGCCCGAACCGGGCGATGTGATTTTGATCGCTGAGGGATACGCGACCGGCGCCAGCCTGCACATGGCGACCTCACTGACGGTGTGCATTTGCTTTGATGCCGGCAACCTGCTGCCGGTGGCACAAGCCATGCGCACAAAGTATCCCGGCCGGCAGCTGGTGTTTTGCGCAGATGATGATTGGAAGACTGTAGTGAATGGGCACCCGTATAACGCGGGGGTAATCAAGGCTGGCAATGCGTCGGTTGTGGTCGGTGGGCAGGTGGTTATGCCGGTATTCGACAACGACCGGGAAGACGGCTGGACGGACTTTAACGACTTGCACTGTGCTGAGGGCATGGACACGGTGCGTCGCCAGGTGTTGGCGGTGGTTCGACCTTCTACCGATGAGGGGTGGCGTGAGAAGCTGCAGTACTCTGAAAAAGGAGGATTGATCGTACACCCGTTCAACGTGGCATTGATTCTGGGTAACGATAAACGCTGGGCCGGAGTAATCGCCTGGGATTCGTTCAGTTCAAAGACGCGCAAGTTGCGCACGCCTCCGTATGGCGGGGGTAAGGGGGACTGGACCGATCTTGACGACATCCGGGTAGCACTGTGGCTTGCTGATGTTTACGGGCTACGGGTGAAAACTGCCCACGTTGTTGAGGCTGTAAGTGCGGTGGCGAATGACAACGCCTACCACCCGGTGCGTGAGTATCTAGAAAGCCTTGAGTGGGATGGCGTGCGACGCCTTGAGCGTTGGTTGCAGGATCGGCTGGGTGTTATGGATAGTTCGTACACCCGCAAGGTGGGCAAACGATGGCTGATTTCTGCGGTGGCACGCGTGTGTCGGCCTGGCTGCAAGGCTGACTCAATGTTGATTTTGGAAGGCTCGCAGGGCGAGGGGAAATCCACCGCTGCGCGGGTATTGGGCGGCGAGTGGTTCATGGATACGTCATTTGATCTGAGCAGCAAAGACGCCTATCAGGCGATCCGGGGCAAGTGGATTGTGGAGATGGCCGAGCTGGACTCACTGAACAAGGCAGAGTCGACCAAGGCCAAGCAATTTGTCTCATCGCCCATCGATACCTACCGCGAGAGCTATGGCCGGCGGATGCTGGATGTTCCCCGGCAGAGCGTTTTTATCGGCACGACCAACCAGGATGAGTACCTGAAGGACGATACGGGCAACCGCCGTTACTGGCCGGTGATGTGTACCAAAGTGGATCTTGAGGGCTTGCGAGCCGACCGTGATCAACTCTGGGCCGAAGCGTTAGCCTGTTTTCGCGCGGGTGACATATGGTGGGTGGAGCGCGATGAGGCTGATGTTTTTGCCGCTGAGCAGGATCAGCGTTATCAGGCCGATATGTGGGAAGACCTTGTGGTCGGCTACCTGGCCGACAAGCATATTGGCGATACGGTGACAGGCGCGCACTTGCTTGAGCATGCGCTTAACATCGATCCAAGCCACTGGGGTAGACCCGAGCAAATGCGCATCGGCAAGATTATGCATCGGATGAATTGGCCCCGCCGGCGCAAGGGTAACTGTGTGCGTGGTGTGCGCAGCTATGAGTATGTGAAACCGCCGGAGTGGAAGCGAGGGTCGGCGGTACCCAGGCAGGAGACCGCATTTTGATCCCGGAAATGGATGAGATGTTGAAATTGTGGGCGCTCGACATGCACGGTGGCGGTGGCCCTGACGGATCTGCCAACAGTATGTTGGGTCAATTGATCGATTGCCGGGGGGAATTGATTCGAGGCACACGCGGCGGTTCGAAGATTCTGCTGCCATGGAGTGCAGACATTGAGGTGATCGTAAACAAGCGTCTGTCCTGGCATCTGGCCCAAGTGGTGCAAGAGCATTACCTGAACCGTGAAAGCGTAGAACGCCAGAAATGGGCGCACTGCGGGTGTGGTCGAACGCAGTTCTATGCGCGCTTACACTCGGCACATCTGGAGATCGCAGGCATGCTGCTGGAGCGCGTAGCTTGATGGCGCGGCGCGTCCCTGTGCGGCCTGCTAGTGTTTTGGCGGGTGGGTCAACTGCGCGCCGCGTGTTAATTGATGATGGCCCACCGTCCCACCGTTTTTGCATCTTTCCCGCATGTGACGCACACACCCACATACGCGCGCGCGTACGCGCAGCGTTTATTAATTCTCCCTTTACATGGAAAAAGTAATAAATAGTAGGACGGAGGGGCGCCGCTTTGATTTATCGGTGTTTCAGACGTCGCGCCTCTCTTGAAATCAGTGGGACAGGAGGGTCCATGCCTGCGGCGCTAGAGCCAGTAACGTTATATGTCCGTTGATTGCTGGTGTATTGCCGTTGATTGAAGGGTGGCAGCGCTGAGCTCTTGCTGCCACCGGACTGGAGGGGTATAAATCAGTCATGTTCAAAGAGGTACGCAAACAGCGATCTCACCAAAAACCCGGCCTTTGCGCCGGGTTTTTTCATTTCTCCTCAGACGTACTACTTCGTACAGACAATTTTTCCTTTGGAACTGAGAAATGGAACGAGATCAGAGGCTGTTGGTGAAAATCTTAGACGTCTGCATCAAGGACTCCGATGACTGGAAGCTCGATTTATCGGGCAAGGATATTCGCAGCAAATTCTCCAGCGCCGAGTGTGTCCATTGGTCCGGTGTAGTCGTGGATGGCCATATCGAGCTGCTTGTAGATTTGGGTTGTATCAATGTTGAAGGGGAAGCTCCGGATATACGTATCCAGCGCGTCACCAATGCGGGATATAACTATCTCGACAGAAGCAGAAGGTTGAGTTCGCGTAGCAGTGAACTCCCCATCCACTAGACAACAACGTTTTTGAGCCCTGCCTAGCGCAGGGCTTTTTCGTTTACGGAGTAGGCCAATGACGAACGAACAGCAAGCGCTGGCAGAAATGCCGATCTGGTTAGTGATCGTCCTGGCCCTGGTGGGCGGTGTGTCGGGCGAGATGTGGCGAGCGGACAAGGAAGGGACGCGTGGCTGGGCATTGATCCGCCGATTGGCCCTTCGGTCCGGTGCCTGCGTGGTGTGCGGAGTGTCGGCCATCATGCTGCTGTATGCGGCAGGCATGTCGATCTGGACCTCGGGCGCACTGGGATGCCTCACCGCCATGGCAGGCGCAGACGTAGCGATCGGGCTGTACGAGCGCTGGGCGGCCAAGCGCCTGGGGCTGCGTGAAGCACAAGCCAACGGTGAAGCTGGACCATAACCATCCAGAGGCAATGACCATGATGCGACTTGAGATGCGTGACAACATCGACAAGATCGTCAGGGAGATGCGTGGGCTCAGCAAGTCGAAGGTGCCAATAGCTGCTGCCAAAGCGCTGACCTTCACCGCCGAACGCGTCCAGGCAGCTGAGAAGGCCGAGCTTGAGCGAGTGTTCGATAGGCCCACACGGTGGACGCTCAACTCGGTCTTCAAGCGCAGTGCCACGACCAGCCGCCTGTTTGCCCGTGTGTGGATCAAGGACGAAGCCAGCTCGGGTGTGCCCGCGTCCAAGTACTTGCCGGTCCACATTGACGGTGGCAACCGGCCACATAAGCGATTTGAGAAAGCGCTGATCCACTACGGCTTGATGCCAGCGGACATGTATGCCGTCCCTGGTCGGCGTGCCAGGATGGATGGCAACGGCAACATCAGTCGCGGCCAGATCGTGCAGATCCTGTCTGCACTCGGAGCAGCTGAGCGGGTGTCGGGCTTCATGGCCAACCGCACTCAGCGCAGCCGACGCCGCAACCGCAACGCACCGGACTATTTCGTGGGTCGGCCTGGCACCGGCACCGGCCCTTTGGGTATCTGGCAGCGGATCGGCAGCGGGGCACGGCCCATCCTGATCTTCGTCAAGCGCCCGACGTATCAGCGGCGCTTTGACTTCTACGGGGTAGCCAATCGCGTCGCCGAGGCCGAGTTCGAGCCGCTGTTCCGACGTGCCCTGGCACGGGAGATGGAGCGAGGCTGACCTCTTGTCGGCTTCGTGCATTTCTCCTAAAAAAGTGGCGATTTTTCAATGATTTGTCGGGGTTTTGGCTTGACAGGTCGACCTGCGACCCAAAATCAATGGGTCCTTCCAGGCCGCGGGGCCATTGGGGTAATTCGAACCCCGACTTTTTTGCAGATTCAACCCGACATAGGGGGTTCCGCTTCCCCTTGAGTAACAGGACCAGACCAATGCCGACCCAACTTGAAATCGCCGAGCACCTGGATATGAGTGAGCGGGCGGCGCGTGATGTGCTCAAGCGGTTGAACCTGGACTGGCAAGCCGTAAGCCTTGCCGATATTCGTACCGCCTATATCCGTGATTTGCGCGAAAAAGCCGCTGGGCGCGGGGGCAGCCAACTTGAACGGCTCAACAAGGCGCGCATTGATGACCTGGAAATGAAGGCGGCAAATGGGCGGCTGGTGTATCACGAAAAGTTGCGCACATTGATCCCGGCAGATGATGCTGAACAGGTGCTGGCCGATTGGGCCAGTTACGCCAATCTTGAATATCTGGGCTGTATTGAGCGACTCATACAGGACATCGACAACGTGCTGAAAGTCACGGTAGATCGAGCAGGGGTAAACAAAATTGTTGGACCTACACTCGAGCGAATTGCAGGCTATGCGCAAAACCTTGGCACGCAGCTTGTTGGCAGCAGCGACGAGGTTCAGCCCGCCGCGTGACATCCCGACGGCGCAGTATCTGAGTACCGAATTTCACTTACCTGCTGAGGGTGCAGTGTTGCGCGGCCTCTATGATTTCCAATACACACCTTACTTTCTTGGCGTTGCCGCTGCTCTGGACGATCCAAAAGTCCGTGAAGTGGATCTGATGAAAGCCGCACAGATCGGCTGGACCTGGTTCCTGATAGGCTTTCTTTTCAAAGTGATTCAGCACCTGCCGCGTCCGATCTTGGTCCTGTTTCCCAGGGAAAAAGATGGCAAAAACTTTCACGATGAAAAGATCTTCTTCGGCGTCAACGTCAACAAAAAAGTAGCGAAGTTGATGCCGGTCAATACCAGTAAAACCGCTGGCAACCGCTGGGACCACAAGAATTTTCCCGGCGGGTTTCTTAAATTGGTGGCATCGAACTCTCCCGGTAACGTCAAATCCACGTCATCGGTGGGTTTGTCAGTGGTGGAAGAACCGGACGACACCAGCGACGACGTTAAGGGGCAGGGGGATGCGGTCGCCCTGCTGGAGGAGCGCGGTAAGCGTTATCCCGGTTCAAAAATGTTGGTGGGTGGGACGCCTGCTATCAAGGGCGCGAGCAAGACCGAGGCGCGGTTGGCGCTTACCGACTGCCGGGTACTGCCGATCATCTGCCATGCCTGCGGCCAGGCTCACGTATTGGACTTTGCCCACATTCGGTGGCTCGATATTCCAGAGGAGGCACAGCCCCACGAGATTTACGGGCGTGCGGATCCGGAAACGGCTGGCTACGCCTGCCCGCACTGTGGCGATATTTGGGACGATTACCAGCGAAAAGAAAACATCCGCAACACGGTGTTCAATGCAATTGACGCGGGCGATCCTTATTGCGGTTGGGTGCCGACCAAACCTTTTTTCGGGCGCGCTGGATTCATTGAACTCAACGAACTCTACGCATGTTTGCCCGGGACCCACCTGGCCGAAATTGTTCGCGAGAAACTCAATGCAGAACACCGCGCATCGCTGGGCGACCTATCGGTGTTGATCAAGTTCGTTAACCAGAAACAAGGCCGTGCCTACGAGTACAAATCCGATCTGCCTGAGGCCGATAAACTGGCTGAGCGAGCGGAGGACTACCCGGAAATGTTTGTGCCCATGGGGGGCCTGGTGATCACCGCCGGTGTCGACGTGCAGCACGATCGCCTGGCGGTGGTGATGCGGGCCTGGGGCCGAGGCGAGGAATCCTGGCTGATCTACTGGGGCGAGATTTACGGCGAGGTGGTACTGCCTAACCTGGGCGTCTGGCTGGATCTGGAAAAGTTGCTGTTTGCGCCGATTCCACATGCCTGCGGTGCCAAACTGAGGGTGATGGCTACTTCGCTGGATACCTCGGACGGCACCATCACCCAAGACGCGGCGTATGCGTTCTGTCGTAAGCATCAGCGCAACGGTGTGATGGCGATCAAGGGCGCGAGCGAGCGTGGCGATACCCGTGCCGATGAACGAATGGAGATCTTCAGTGCGCCTCGGCAAGGTGTGGATACGGACAAAGAGCAAAAGGCCTCGAAGTACGGTCTGCGCCCTTACATTGTCGGTACCTCGCGGGCCAAGGATCTGTGGATTGAGGGCCGGCTGCCATTGACCGGTGATGGCCCTGGTCGGATGCACTTTTACAAAACGGTGCGCCCGGATTATTTCCGGCAAATCACCGCCGAAGTGAAGGCGCCCAGCCGGCGTCACCACTACCGCAAGGTCTGGCAGAAAAAGGCCGGCCAACCGAACGAAGGTACCGACTGCGAGACGTATGCGTTGCACGCGGCCCGCTCCCTGAAAACGCACTTAATGCGCGAGCATGACTGGGCTGGGCTCGATGCACAGATCCGGCAAGGTGCGTTGTTTGACCCGCCCGAGCCGGATCAATCCGAGCCAGATCCCGATTCAGAAACGGACGGGACCAGTCCGGCCCCCGCACCACCAGTCGAACCACCCGATCTCCCGCCCTCTGGCGGGAGAGTTGTTTCTGGGCGCCGTAGTGCAATGCGCGTGCTCTCCCAACGCAGGAATTAATTCATGGCTATCACCCTGGAACAAGCGCAGGGCCAGCTGCAAGCCTGGCTCGATGCGAGCATGAAGGTCAGCCAAAAGCAGAGCTACCGTATCGGCACCCGGCAACTGGAATACGCCGATCTTGCCGAAATCACCAAGACGATCGACTACTGGCAACAGCAAGTTGATCGCCTGGAGAGCGGTCGCCCTCGGGGGATCGTCCTGCGTGGGATTACGCCGCGATGAGCCGCGCGCCGAAAGTGCCAGAGCCGACGCTGCTGGATAAGGCCATCACTTGGCTAAGCCCCGAGCGCGGCGCCAAGCGCATGCACGCCCGGCTGACCATGACTGCCTTGGGCGGTTACAGCGGCGCGTCGAAGGCCAAGCGTTCGCTGAGCGCCTGGACCCCGACGGCAGGCAGTGCGGCGGCAGATCTGCTGCCCGATTTGCCCACGCTTCGCGAACGCTGCCGAGATCTAGAACGCAACAACCCCATCGGGGGCGGTGCGATCAATACGGTGACGACTAAAACGGTAGGCACCGGCTTGGCACTCAAGTCAGTGGTCAATCGCTCGATTTTGGGCTGGAACGAAGACCAGGCCAGGGAGTGGCAGCGCAAAACGGAATCGCTGTTCAAGTCCTGGGCGGAAACCACCAGCTGCGACATCACCCGCGAGCAGAATTTCTATGGTCTGCAGGATCTGACCTGGCGATCGGTGCTGAGCAGCGGTGACGTGTTTACGTTGCTCACGCACAAAGAACAACCCGGCCAGCACTACTCGGCGTGTATCCAGCTGATTGAGGCCGACCGGGTTTGTAACCCTAGCAACAAGGCCGACACGGAAGCGCTCACGGCCGGCATTGAGCGTGACACCGATGGTGCACCGATCAAGGCTCATATTTTGCGCAGCCACCCGGGGGCGCTGGGCGTTAAAGAGCGCGTTTGGGATGACCGCCCGTTCTTCAACGAGCGCGGCGGTCGGGTGCTGCTGCATGTGTACCGGCGGCGTCGGGTGGGCCAGCCACGCGGTGTGCCGTACTTGGCGCCGGTGATCGAAAAGCTCAAGCAATTGGACCGCTACACCGATGCCGAGCTGGAAGCGGCGGTGGTGTCTGCGTTCTTCGCCGTGTTCATCAAGCCGGGGCAGGGCGGCAATCTGAGCCCTCTGGCATCGGCCGTTACCGGCAACACCCCTGTCGGTGGTGATAAACCCGCCGGGCGGGACCAGGGCGGTTGGGACGGCTCACTCAGTGGCGGCATTGTCGCCGAGCTGGACGACGGTGCGTCGATCGATACCGCATCACCTGGTCGCCCGAACATGGCATTCGATCCGTTCGTGCTCGCCATGCTCCGGCAGATTGGCATGGCCCTGGAGCTGCCTTATGAGGTGCTGATCAAGCACTTTACCGCCAGTTACACCGCCGCCCGTGCTGCGGTGATGGAGGCTTGGCAATTCGTTCGCGGTTGCCGAGATTTTTTGGGTCAACATTTCTGCCAGCCCGTTTACGAGCATTGGCTTGAAGAGGCGGTGGCGCAGGGAGACATCGAGGCTCCCGGGTTTTTCGACCACCCGTTGCTGCGCTATGCGTACAGCGGGTCGCTGTGGGTGGGTGATGGTCCTGGCACCGTTGATCCTCTCAAAGACATCAATGCTGCCGAAAAGCGCATCGATATTGGCGTCAGCACCCTCGCCAAGGAATCCATGCTTTACGACGGCAGCGATTGGGAAGAGAACCACGAACAGCGTGCGCTTGAAGTGAAGCGTAGGCGTGATGACGGCCTATCCGTGTCACCAACGGCTCGCCCCGAGGATGAGCCTGCGGCCAATCCTGATCTTCCTGAACGGACCTAACTATGAGCGACAAAGCAACCGATGCACCTCCCGTGCACCGGGTGACGGCGTTCGACCTGGTATCACGTGAGCCCTGGGCCATCACCCCGGACATGCTGCAGACCATCACCGCCATCGCCCGCCGGGAGCATGAAGGCCCGGAAGCCTTGGAGGCCAGGCAGGGCAAACCCTTGCAGAACAGCCGCGCGGTGACCCAGCGCGGCAATGTGGCATTGCTGCCCGTCACCGGCCCGGTGTTCCGCTACGCCAACCTGTTTACGGCGCTGTCCGGTGCGACGTCGCTGGATGTGCTGGCCAAGGAGTTCACCACCGCCGTCGACGATCCGCGCACCGACACCATCATCCTGGTAATGGACACCCCGGGTGGGATTGCCAGCGGCATCGCTGAATTCGGCCAGATGATCCGCGCCTCGCCCAAGCGGGTGGTTGCATATGTGTCCGGTAACGCGGCCAGCGCTGGCTACTGGATAGCCGCAGCAGCCCATGAAATCGTCATGAGCCGCACCGGCGCAGTGGGCTCCATCGGCACGGTGCTGACGGTGCGCAAAAGCGACGACGACGGCAATTTTGAGATCGTCAGCAGCCAGAGCCCGAAAAAGCGTCCTGACTTCGGTACCGAGTCAGGGCGGGCGGTGGCCCAGGCCCATGTTGACAGGCTGACTGACATCTTTGTCGAGGACGTCGCCAATTATCGCGGTTTCACTGTTGAAACCGTTTTGGCCGATTTCGGCCAGGGCGATATGCGCATTGGCTCCGATGCCGTGGCACTGGGCATGGCTGACCGTGAATCCACCCTTGAACAACTCATCGCCGAGTTCAACAGCAGTTCTTCTGGAGAAAAACCTATGTCCACCACCACCAACAGTAACGCCCCCGCGCCGACTGCAGACAAACCCGTTATCAACCGCGAATACCTGGCCGCGAATCATGCCGAGCTGCTGGCCAGCCTGGAACATGACGCGCACGCCGCTGGTGCAGCTGCCGGCGCCCGCGCCGAGTGCGAACGCATCCAGGCGGTGGAAGCCGCCGCACTGCCCGGACACGAAGAGCTGATTGCCACGCTCAAGTTCGACGGCAAAACCACCGGTGCCGAAGCGGCGGCGCAGGTTATCGGCGCCGAAAAAACCAAACGCGCCGGTGCTCTGGTCGACATTCGTACCCAGGCGCCTGCGCCGGTGCCCAACGTGCTGACGCCGCCGGCAGCCCCTGAGGCGGTGAAGGAGGATCCAGAGGCTCCGCTAGAGGAACGCGCCAAGGCGACCTGGGACGGCGACAAGGAGCTGCGCGCCGAGTTTGGCACCTTCGAGGCCTATCACGGCTACCGCAAGGCCACCGAGCGGGGCCTGGTCAAGGTTCTGAAAAAGTAAGTACCGGGTAACCCCTTTCCACCCATGGCTCTGGAGAATCCTATGCCTAATACACTCGATACCCCCCGCGCTTACGAGATCGGGGAAATTAACGATTTGTCCGTTGCGGCCGGCGTGCAGATTTTCGAAGGCTCGGCGGTTGGCGTTGTCGCGGCTAACGGCCTTGCGCGACCTCTGGCGGCAGGGGATCTATTCGTGGGCTTCGCCGATCGCGGCGTCGACAATCGAATCGGTGCCGCTGCTGCAGCGCGTGTGCGTCTTCGCGAAGAGGGCAAAGTTGAACTGCCCGTCACTGCGCTGGCGATCACCGACATCGGTAAGCCGGTGTATGCCAGCGACAGCGGCACGTTTCTGCTCACCGCCGCCGGTAACAGCCTGATCGGGCATGTTCACCGTTTCGTGCGCACCGGCGTCGGCATCGTCAAGTTCACCGCCCAGGCCATCCCCGTAGCGGCCTGACGCATCACTCAACCCGTTTTTTCAAACTTTTCTCTGACCGTATCCTTCTTCAGGAGAATCACCCATGGGTGCTGAAGTACTTTCCAGCCGTGCCATCATCGGCATGTTTTACGAACTGCTCGAGCAGAATGTGGGGTCGAACTGGATCGACGCCGTGTCCAACCTGTTCGACTCCGACCAGGCCAAAGAAACCTATCCATGGATCGGCATGGTGCCGACCTTGCGTGAGTGGATTGGCGGGCGTCACGCCAAGGGCTTTATCAGCGCTGATCTCGAAATCGAAAACCTGCATTTTGAGGCCACCCTCGAAGTGCTGGTCACCGAGCTGCGCCGCGACAAAACTGGACAGTTGCGCATCCGCCTGGGCGAACTGGCCGATCGCACCAACGCGCACTGGGCGCGACTGCTGTCGGTGCTGTTGCTCAACGGTGAAAGCCAGACCTGCTATGACGGCCAGTACTTCTTCGATACCGACCACGAAGAAGGCCAGAGCGGCGTACAGTCCAACAAGATCACCACCGACATCTCCGAACTGCCAGCAACACTTCACGGGACGCCCAGTCGTCCGAGCGTTGAGGAGTTTCAGCAGGCAGTTGCCCGGTCGGTCACCCAGTTGACCAGCTTCAAGGATGACCAGGGCGAACCCATCAACGAACTGGCACGCGAGTTTCTGGTGATGGTGCCGTTCAACCTGCTGAGCGTTGCGCAGACGGCGCTCAGCGTGCCGCGCGGTACCAACATCAGCGAGATTGTCATGCCGGACAACGTGGTTGTCCGCGTGGTGGGTAACGTGCGCCTCAACGCCTGGGTCGACAAGTTCGTGACCTTCCGCACGGACGGTCGATTGAAAGCGTTCATCCGTCAGCAAGAGACCGACGTGGCCATGAAGGCCAAGGCCGAAGGCTCGGAGTTCGAGTTCGACAACGATGCCCATCAATACGGTGTCGACACCTGGCGCAATGTGGGTTTTGGGCGATGGCAGTACGCCGTTCTTAACCAACTGGTGGCGTAAGCCTTTCGGCCTGACACCTCACTGAGGGCATTGATATGCCGAAATACCGTGTGGAACAGACGATCACCCTTTATGGCGGTGAACTGATCCTGAATGCGGCCCAGGCCAGTGCGCGTGCGCACAACCTGGAGCCGGTCGCAAACAAGAAGGGCCGCTACACCATTGTGTCGCCTGTTCAGTTCAAAGCCGGGGAAGTGATTGTGATCCCCGGCGAACCGGACAAGGCATTGGGGCAGCGGTTGTCGAAACTGGACAAGGTCGCAGGAGAGCGTAATGCCGAATAAATCCTACACGGTGCTATCCGGCTCCTTTCGCGGGCCAGATGACAAACTGACCGGTCCGGGGGGCGTGATCGAGTTGCCTGATGACGTGGCCCAGCGCTTTCGCCACCAGTTGGAAGCGTTGGTGGTCGAGCCAGCACCGGCACCTTCCGCTGCAGGTGAGGGCGGACGCAAGCCCGTCAAGGTGAGCCCCGATGCTTGACGAAGATCTCAGGGGCTTCCTTGAGGACTTCGACGTCGGCGGGATGGTTGATGGCCAGCCGTTTCTGGCCGCGCGGGATATGCCGGACGAGATCCACGGTATGGGTGGCACCAACAGCCAGTCCACCGGCTACGAGGTCCTTATCATCACCGCCGAGGCCGAGCGCCTGGGCATCGACAACCCCAAACTGATCACCGTCGCCGGTGTGAATTTTCGCGTCCGTGACCGCCGGATGATCGATGACGGCGCCTTTAGCCTGGCCTCCCTCACCAAGGTTTAACCCTCATGCCCTCGATTCAAGAACGCATCGTCGCAAAGGCGCAGGCGCTGATTTTAGCCGCCGCTACCTTGGCGGCAGACCGGGTGTACCGCAGTCGTACTGAGGCGATCAAACGGGACATGACGCCGGCGATCGTGCTGCGCCCTGACCTTGAAACGTGTGAGCGCGAAAGCGCTGCAGTGGATCGCAACCAGTTCGAGCTGACGGTGGAAATCATCGCCCGGGAGGACACGGTCACAGGTTCTGCCTGGGATCAGGTCGCCGACTTGGTCAAGGTTGCCGTGCATGCGGTCCTGATGGCAGAGGACGCCTTTGAGGAGGCGGATCGGGTGCAGCGCTTCTACATCGACTGGATTGAAGACGAGGGCGACAACACCGCCGGCAACTGCATGGTGCGTTACCGCTTCACCTACCTGTGCAACACCGGCGACCTGACGGCCGGACCTACCTTTTACTGAGGAACACATTATGCAAATCGCATTCGGCAGCGGGTTGTTTTACGCCACTCCGCTGATGGACGCCTATGGCAATGCCATTTCCGCGCCGACTCCCATCCTGTTGGGCATCATGCAAGAAGCATCGGTGGATCTGTCGTTTGATTCCAAGGAATTGTTCGGCAGCGAGCAGTTTGCGGTCGACGCGGCACGGGGCCAGGGCAAGCTGACGGGCAAGGCCAAGTCCGCACAGATCAGCCTGCTGCAGTGGAATCAGTTGGTGTTCGGGCAGACCCTGACCACCGGCCAGGTGTTAGTTCATCACTCCACGGAGCCCACAGTGGTGCCGGCAGGGGCCACCATCACCGTGGAGCCTCCAGCGGGCGGGACGCTCTCTGGTGATCTTGGGGTACGGGGCGCCGGGGCGATCCCGTACGTACGGGTACTGAGCGCGCCGGCAGTTGGGCAGTACACCTTTGATGCCGCCACGGGGGAATATGCATTTGCCGCTGCAGACGTGGCCAAGTCGGTGTTCATTGATTACCGCTACACCGTTACGACGGGTAAAAGCCTGTCGGTGAAAAACCTGCCCATGGGTGACATGCCGGTGTTCCAGGGCGAGCTGGTCCTGAAATACAAGGGCAAGACTGTGTACGTGCGTGTGCCGAATTTTGTCAGCAACAAGCTGGGGATCGCCACCAAACAGGACGACTACACCATCCCGGACTTTGAATTCACCGGCTACGCGGATGAGTTCGGTGAGGTGTGCTACTGGAGTGCCAACGAATGACGGTCGTGAATGTCCCCGGCGTATCGTTCCCGTTTCCAGGGAAAACGCTCGTCATCCCACCCCTGGCGCTGGGGGATCTGGAGCAGCTGCTGGAGCGGATCAACGCGGTGATGGCCGGCAACATGGACCGGGACAGTATCGCAACGGTGATCGATGCCACGCACGCGGCATTGCGTCGTAACTACCCCGACATCGAGCGCGCAGAGGTGGCAGCGCTGCTGGACCTTCGCAACATGCGTGACGCGTTGGATGCGGTCATGAGCGCTTCGGGCCTGGAAGTCATGGAGCCGGCACCGGGGGAAGGCCAGGCCCCTTCGACTGGGGCCAACTCTACGCTCACCTGATCGCCAGTACAGGCCAAAGCCCAGTTACGCTGCGGCGTGATTGGGACATGGTCATGGTAGGCCATATGACCGATTACTGGCGTGCCCGTCCACCGGTTCATATCTTGGTTGCTGGCTATATGGGTTACAAGTCGGTTAGTGAAACGACCCCCGCGCCCGATCTCGCAAACGCCATTGAAGGGCTAGCCGATGATCTGCGTGATGAGTTACCCGAACATCTACGCCACGCGCTAGACGCTTTTTCCACTAGGCAGAGTAGTTAACCTAGGATAGTAGTGGGCTTGATGAATTCGATAGAAGTTATGTGCTTAGCCAAAAACACGATCTTATCGTTATGCTCAATCTCAACTAAAACGTCTTCGTTGATCACCGCTACTATTCTTCCGCGACAAGGCATGCCGGAGAACTCAAAATATGCTGGCAGATCTAAGTCATGCATACGCTTTAGCTTGGTTGTGAACATTCATCTCGCTCCAGTCTGAGTCTAGCGCTTGATACTCACGTTCTAGGTCGGTCTTGAATTGTTTGCGTGTTGCATAAAATTGCATTCGAGGCTCGTCTGACAATTTAACGAGAGCGCTGACTAATGCTAGCTATCGTTAGATTTTGTCGAAGTTCTGCTCGTTCTCATTTCGGGTTTAGTAATGAAAGCACTGCCGAGGTGAGCGCCAATAGGTAGAACTAACAGTTAGTACGCCACTGATAGTCTCGCTTTAGTGAGGCTTTTTTTGCCTGCGCGTTGAGGCCTTACTATGGATCGTAATATTGCATATCAGTTCACTGCCGGCACCCAAGGTTTCGACCGTGCAGTCGAAAGCATTGAGCGCAACATGCGTGAGGCACGGACCACTTTTAGTCGCGAGCTAAAGGCGATCAACACCGAAATGGTGGGCAGCCAAACCCGGCTCGCTCGTTTTGGTCCAGCAGTGAATGAGGCGTTCTCCGGCGTCAGCACCATCATGCGCTCGGGCCTCGGTGGCGTGGCGGCAGGCATTGCGGGTGTGTTCGGTCTGGGCGCTTTCAAGCTTGGTCAGATCGTTAGCGATAGCAAGGACGCGGCGATCCAACAGGAGGCTGCATACCGTGGCCTGGAAGCGGTGGCCAATCATGCCGGCGTCGGTATTGGCCGAGCCATGGATGAGGCCAACAAGCTCGCGTCCGATGGCTTGCTCAGCGTCGGTGACGCGGCCAAAGCCCTGCAAAACCTGCTCAGCCGTGGCTACAACGTCGACCAGGCGGTGGCGGTGATCAATCGCCTGAAAGACGCTGCAGCATTCAACCGGCAGGCCAATCTCAGCATGTCGGAAGCTGTGGTGTCGGCCACCGAGGGCTTGAAAAACGAAAACTCGGTGCTGGTGGATAACGCTGGTGTTACGAAAAACGTCGCCAAAATGTGGGACGAATACGCCAAGAGCATCGGCACCAGTCGTGACAAGTTGTCGGACTCGCAAAAGATCACGGCCGAATACAACGGCATCATGAAAGAGACCGAGGCCCAGGTCGGTAATGCTGCCAAAGCGGCAGATGGATTGACCGGCAGCCAGGCCGAGCTTGACTCCAAAAGCAACCAGCTACAGGTCACCATCGGCACCATTCTTGAGCCTGTCTTCATCAGCCTGAACAAGCGGCTGTCGGAGACCGCCAGTTGGTTCAACAACCTATTGAAAGGCATGACGGGAGTCGGTCTTACCGTTGATGAGGTGGCAGCGAACGTCGCGCGTTACGAAGCGATGTTAGGGACCGTCATTGCCGGTCCGCGCGGTGGGGGTGGCAAGGCCCAACTGGAGGCCACGCTGGTCGAAGAGCGCCTGCTGCTGGAAAACATGCAGTTGGTGTCCAATAAACTGGAGGAGGTCGACGCGGGTATGCGCTCCCGTTCCGCTCGCATCGAAGAGCAGCGGCGCAAAGTGGCGGAGATGGCCGCGACCGGTAATACAGCCCTGACCAAAGCACCACAGCAGGGCAGGACAAGTCCGACCGCTTACGGCGTTGAAGTCGCCCGGTTGACCAAGCTGGAGCAGGCATACGCTGCAGCTGTCGAGCATCGGAAAAAAGTAGTTGAGTCCACAACTCCCCCTAAAAAAGCGGATGACCCGGTAAGTGCGCCGACGAAGGCCACGTCACGGGTCAGTGAGTGGGCAGAAGCATTGGACGCGCAGAAGGTCGCTCACGCCCAACAGCAGGCCGAGCAGGGCACCTTCCTGCAGTTCTCCGAGCAGCAGGAAATGCAGTACTGGCAGGGCATTCTCAAACGTACGGATTTGAGCGCGGCCGAACGGTTGAGCGTTCAGCGCAATTACCTGGCGTCATTGAATGCGTTGCGCCGGCAGGACGAGGGCCAAGCCTTTGCCGATCTGCAGGCCCAGGCGCAGCAGTACCGCAACAATATGGACGCGCGCCTGCAGATCGCTCAGCAGACCCTGGAGCGCAGCCGGCAACTTTATGGCCAGGACAGCCAGGAATACCGCAAGGCTGCGGCTGAGGTGGTTGCTGTCGAGCGCGAAAAGCAGCAGCAAATCACCAACATGAAACAGCAGCAGCTGGCTGCCGATCAGCAGGCGCGGCTTACCGATGTTACCCATGCCGAACAGATGGCCCAGCTGGATCTGCAGGCCAACCTGATCACCCAAGGCCAGCTGCTGCAAGCCCAGGCCGAGTTCGAAAAGCAACGGTATGCGATCGAAGCCCAGGCATTGGCTGATCGTAAAGCGCTGCTGGAGCAGGATCCTGACCGCAACCCGGTCGCCCTGCAGCAGGTCCAGCAGCAGATCCTGGCGCTGGAGCAAACCCACCGCAACAGCATGGCGGTGATTGGCAGGCAGCAAACCTTCGAGTCGCAGAGCAACTGGACGGACATGGTCGATAGTCTGCGTACCAGCTGGTCGAGCGGGCTTACCGGGATCATCAGCGGCACCATGAGCACCCAGGGCCTGTTACGCGGGATCTTCACCAGCATCGGGACCGCGTTCGTTGAGAACATGGTCACCAAGCCGTTGATGGCCTGGATGTTCGGTGAGACGGCTAAAACCGGTGCGACGGTAGTGGGTGTTGGCGTTCGAACGGCTGCAGAGGCAGGCGGTGCGGCTATGTCCGTAGCGATCTGGGGCGCAGCCACGATCAAAAACATCATTGCCAGTGCCTGGCAGGCCATGGCCGGTGCCTTTGCAGCCATGTCGGCCATTCCGATCATTGGACCGATCCTCGGCGCGGCGGCTGCAGTGGCTGCCGGCGCATTCGTATTTGGCCTGGTGAAAAACGTCGCCTCGGCCGAGGGCGGCTATGACATCCCTGCCGGTACCAACCCCATGACGCAACTCCACGAGCAGGAAATGGTGCTGCCCAAGCAATACGCCAATGTCATCCGCCAGGCAGCCAGTGGGGAAGGGCAGTTGGGCGGTGCTGGCAACAGCTATCACTACCACGACAGCAGCGGCCGGATGTCACCTGCTGATATTCGGCGTGGTGCCCGGGTGCTGGCCGAGGAAATGCAAAAAATGCGGCGCAACGGCGCCATCAAAACTTAGGGGGCGAGATGTCGTTAGGACCTTTTTGGCCGGCGCGCTGGATCGCCAGTTACCCCGATATGGGCGCGGCGGTTGTAGGCGTTCTGCCGCGCCTTCCCGGGCAAACCCTGCTTTCAAAAAAGGCACCTGAGTGGAGTACCGGTGTGCAGAAAGCTGCCAGTGGTCGACGCCGGACAACGGCTTACTACCCGGCGCCGCTGTGGTCTTTCCAGCTGAGTTACAACGCCGTCCGCAAGCGCCCCGGGTTGGATGAGTGGTCGAGGCTGATTGAGTTCTTCAATCAGCGCAAAGGGCAATTCGGTGAGTTCCTGTTCTTTGATCGTAGCGATCACCTTGTAACGCTTCAGCGCTTTGGCACCGGTGATGGCGCCACGCGAACATTTCAGCTTTCCCGGGAGATCGGTCACTGGGTGGAGCCGGTGTACGGCGTCGTCAATGTGGATGTCGTCACTGTCAGTGGTGCTCCTATTTCAGCCTTCACTGTGGATGAGCTGGGGCGGATCACCTTTACGGTGGCCCCGCCCATCAATGCGGCGCTGGTTTGGAGTGGAGCGTTTTATTTTCGCTGTGCTTTCGAGGCCGATTCGCTCGACGGGGCTCAGCCTTATCGCGCGATCTGGGAGCTCAAAAACATCGCGTTCACGAGTATCAAACCATGATCGATGCCACACCTGAACTGAAAGCCTTTCTGGCCACGGCGCGCAGTTTCGTCATGGCGGATCTGTACACGATTGCCCTGGCCAGCGGCCAGGTGCTGCGTTACACCGATGCGGGTTTGCAGATCTTCTATGCGGGACAGAACTACTCGGCCAGCGGGCCGCTGATCAAGCGCACCGGCGTGCGTGCGGTGCGCGGGATTGAGGTCGACACGTTGAACGTGACCTTTACCGCCGGCATGGACGACACCGTGTTCGGCGAGCCCTTGCTGCCATTCATTGCCGGCGGCGGTTTTGACGGGGCCACCCTGAATCTCGTCCGTGCGTTTATGGCGGACTGGCGGTCGCCCGTGGTGGGCACGGTCACACGTTTTATCGGGCGTGTCGCGGAGGTGGATCCTGCCGATCGCGAGCAGGCGACGGTGACAGTGAAGTCGCCGATCGAGCTGCTGGATACCAAGGTGCCCCGGGGCGTTTATCAGCCCTCGTGCCTGCGCATGGTGTACAGCGCCGATTGCGGGGTGAACCGTGCCCTGTTTGAAACCGTGGGTGTGGTCCAGGGCGGCAGCACGGCCCTGCGCGTGAACTCCAATGTGCCCGCCACCCAGGGCTGGTTCGACCAGGGCGTGATTCGTTTTGTGAACGGTGCCAATGCAGGTGTGACAAGAACCGTACGCCGTTTCACGGCAGATGGCGCTGTGACGATGATCCTGGGACTGCCAGGTGTGCCAGTGGCGGGTGATCAGTTTCTGATTTACCCGGGTTGCCCACGGACGCTGGATGCCTGCACCAACAAATTCGGAAACCGAGCGCGGTACCGAGGGATGCCGTTCATTCCCGTCGCGGAGACATCGGTATGAGCCCGTTCGAAGTGCTGCAGCGTGATGCCGTGGTCACGCAGGCTGAGCTCTGGTTACGCACGCCGTACCAGCACCGGCAGCACCTGCTGGGTGTTGGTGTTGACTGCGCCTGGTTGCTGATTGAGGTGTATCACGCCGCCGGGTTGATTCCCTCGATCGATCCCGGGGCTTATGCCCAGGACTGGCACCTGCATCGCAGTGAGGAGCGTTATCTGGGCTGGCTGGAGTTGTATGGCCGGCAGATCGATACGCCACAGCGTGGCGATGTCGCGGTCTGGAAATTCGGCCGCACCTTCAGCCATGGCGCGGTGGTGGTCGATGAGCACCGCATCATTCACGCCTATCGGGACATCGGCGTCGAGTTTGCAGACATGCGCGAGGAGCGGCTCTCCAGCCACACCGTGCGTTATTACACACTTAACCGATATGGAGTCAGCGATGGGGGGCAGCAGTAGTACCATTTCCAACAGTGCGACACGTATCAACGCGCTGCAGATCCAGAGCAGTGCGAGTGGCAGACCGATCGCCTGGATCGCCGGCCGTAATCGCATCAGCCCTAACCTCATTTATTACAGTGACTTCGAAGCGGTCGCCAAAACCACGACGAAAAAGTCGGGGGGTAAAGGCGGCGGCGGGGCCACCCAAAAAGACACGACCTACACCTACTACGCGGCGATCATTTTGGCCGTCGGGCGAGGCCCGCTGGGTGCGATTCACCGCGTATTTCGTGACAAAGAGGTGTTTTCCTCACTGGCGCAAATTGGCTTGAACTACGCCAACGGCACTCATGATCAGGCCGTGTGGGGGTTTCTTCAGACTCGCCACCCGGCTGAGGCCATTGCCTACTCCGATACGGCCTACGTGTTTTCCAGCAGGTACCTGCTCAACGACAACGCCGGCGTCCAGAATCATACCTTTGAGGTGGACGGGCGTTATCAGGTGCCCGGGTTGCCGGATGCCAATCCAGGCGACTTCCTGCCCGGGTTGTTGCTCGATCCATTGGACGGAATCGGTTTTACCCCGGCATGGGTCGCGGACATGTCGAACTACCGCAACTATTGCTTGGCGGAAAACTTACTCTTGAGTCCGGTGCTCGACGAGCAGGCGCCGGCGAATGAGGCGATCACGCGTTGGTTGCAACTGACCAACAGCGAGATGGTGTGGTCTGCTGGTCAACTCAAGGTGATCCCCTACGGCGACCAGGCCGTCACCGGTAACGGCGTGACGTGGTTTCCGAACATCACGCCAGTGGCGGATCTGACCGATGACGATTTCCTTTCAGAGGACGGTGAGCCTCCGGTCTCGCTCAAAATCAAGAGCCAGGCCGACAGCTACAACGAAGTGTCGCTGGAGATCCTCGATCGCGATCACGAGTACAACACCGACGTGGTGCGTGCGCCTGATCAGGCTGCCATTGAGCAGTTTGGCTCCAAGCCGATGGACACCATCAAGGCATACGAGATCTGCAATATCGCCATCGGCGCGCATGCGGCGCAGTTGTTAGTGCAGCGCAAGCTGTACGTGCGTAATGAATATGAGTTCTCCCTCGGCTGGCAGCACGTGCTCCTTGAGCCTATGGACCTGGTGACGATCACTGATCCAGGGTTGAACCTGCACCAGCGCCTAGTCCGGCTGATTTCGGTCGAGGAGGACGAGCTGGGTAAGTTGGCGATCGTGGCCGAGGATGCGTTGCTGGGCGTCGGCAGTGCTCCGAATTATCCGGTGCAGAGCAAGAGCGGTTATCAGGGCAATCAGAACGTTGCGCCTGGTCCTGTCCTAGCGCCCATCATGTTCAACCCGCCCGAGAGCTTGCTGCCCGCTGGCACATTGCAGATCTGGGGCGGTGTTGCCGGTGTGGGTGAGGCCTGGGGCGGTTGTGAGATCTGGATCAGCGCTGATGGCGACAGCTACCGGTTAGCGGAGACGATTTACGGCAGGGCGCGTATGGGGCAACTGACGATGGCGCTGGCCGCTGGAAGCGATCCCGATACGGTCAATACCTTGTCGGTGCAACTGGCAGCAGCGACCGAACTGGCGGCCGCCACGACCGCCGAGGCGGACAGTGGCGCCACGCTGTGTTGGGTGGCAGGCGAGCTCTTGAGTTACCGCGACGCGGTGCTCACGGGCATCGGAGGCTATGAGCTGAGCTATCTGCGACGCGGGCGCCTTAGCACATCGGTGTCCAGCCACTCGGCGGGCTCACCCTTTGTGCGGTTGGATGATGCGGTCTGGAAGTACAGCTACACGTCCGACCAGGTCGGCAAGACTGTTTGGGTCAAGTTCCGCTCATTTAACGTGTTTGGTCGAGCGCTTGAGGATCTGGCGGATGTCACGGCCTACAGCGTCACGTTATCACCGGCCCGGGTAGCGCCTGATACCGCGCAAAACCTCGCCTTGGTCGGTGCCTTTGAGGCGCCGTACTTCACCGTCAGCTGGGTGGCGGGTGCTCGTGCCGAGGATCGCTTGGTACGCGTTCGTCACGCCGGCAGCAATGCCCTGCTGCGAGAGGTGGCGACCACCAGCACGGCATTCACGTACCAACGTGAAGATGCGCTAGTGGATGGAGCGCTCATTCGCAGCTATCGGGTGGAGGTCATCGAGCGCAACGCTGCAGGCCAGGCTCAGTTGGTGTCGTTGTTGGTCACCAATACGGCGCCGGCGCCCGCTACGGGAACCGTCGCCACGGTCACTGGCACCACCACCGCGGATGTCAGTTGCGCGGCCAGTGCAGCTGCAGACGCGGCTGGTTATGTGTTTGTGTATTCGACAGATGAGGACTTTGATCCGGCAACTGCAGGAACGGTTGGCTATCAAGGCGTATCACGCATTGGGCAGATCACGGGACTGACGCCAGACACCACGTATTACCTCTGCGCTGCAGCGTACGACACCTGGAGCAGCGTACGCAGTCAACTCAACTTCGCCCCGGCGATCACCTTCAACACCTGATAGAGACTCATCATGCAACCTATTCAATTCTTTGCCGCAAGGGCTGAAGACGGCGTGCTATTGCCCGGAGCAACGGTGAGCGTGCTTGTCTCCGGGAGTGAGACGTTGGCGCCGCTGTTTTCCGATGCAGCGGCGACCGTTGTCCTGGCCAACCCCATGCATGCCGATGCCAGTGCGCGGGTGTTCTTCTACACCACAGCGGCTCGCATCGATATTCAGATCGGCTATGCGGGGTACCGAGCGCCGCTGCTGCAGGGCATCGGTACCAGTGATCCGGTAGATATGATCAATGCGGAAATTGACCGTCTCAACCGCGATATGGTCGATGGAAAAGTGCACGCCACTGTCGCTGCAGGTCTTCTGGCGACGGTCGACGGCCAGTCTTTTTACGTCGAACCCACCTCGCCAGATATATCGCGCAGCCTGTATGTGCGGGTCAGTGCCACGGAGGCCAGGCACGTCTCCGATGATCCGTCAGTGGGTTACATCGCAGAGATAGACGTGCGCACCGCTGCGGTAGAGAGCGGCACGTTTAACGGCTTGGAGCTGCGCTTTGTTCGATTGGCCGTAGAGTCCGGTTACACCTGGGCGCTGGTCGACTCGGTTGGGCGCATGGCGTTGGGGTGCCGGGTGGATGGTTCACTCGTGGGTAAGTTCATGCTGCGCGACGGCACCGTCGATCGCAGCACGCTGAAGCTCGACCTCGACGGATTCATCGCCAAGGCGTTGGACCCTCAGTCGGGATACGCGTGGGCAGTGATCGATACCCTGGGCCGGATTGGTCTGGCTCTTCGAGTGGACGGTACCGTTACCGGGAAATTCTTGCTCGGCACCGGTGCCGTACCTCGCAAAGCGCTGGGGGCCGATCTGTCGGGCTTCATTGCCATTCAACTGAGTCCAGAGTCCGGCTATGTCTGGGCCGTCGTCGATGCGGTTGGCCGCATTGCGCTGGGCATCACCACCGCCGGCAAAACGGTGGGTAACTTTGATATTCATATCCCCGATGTCACAGGGATTGAGTACCTCAAACCGGTTCACGACCTGCTTTGTGTAGGGGATTCCCTGACAGCCAATAGCAGCCAGGTCACCTGGCGGGAGCAACTGGCGCCACTGATCAGTGCGCGGACCATTGTGAATGGCGGCATTGGCGGCCAGACGTCTCGCCAGATCGCCGCGCGTTTCGGTGCTGGTACCGCACTGCTGACCGTCACGGACAACCAGATCCCGGCGTCGGGCTCAGTGACGGTTACAGCGTTGAGCACCTTATTGCTGTCCACGCCCGCGACCAATTCCGGCACCTACACGTTGACAGGTACCTTGGGCGGCATCCACGGGACGCTGACGTGCACGCACAGTGAGACAGGGGACTCCTCGGACGTTTACACCTTTACTCGGGATGCTGCCGGAGACGCCCGATACAGCGCGCCCAAGTCGCCGTTTGTACCCGACGTGCCCGGTGACGGGTTTTACACAGAGATTATCTGGATGGGTCGCAACAACCTCGACAACATCGAGCAGATCAAGGTCGACATTCGGGCCATGGTTGCTGTGCAGAAAACCGTTGAAAAACGCTACCTGATCATCACGCCGCCGCTTGGCGGCAACCCGACACCGGGTACTTCAACAGGGGAGGGTGTTGGTACAGCCACCTACAACAATTGTGTCGCGCTGGAGGATTGGGCCACCGCCGAGTACGGCGATCGCGTGATCAAGATCCGCGAGTGGCTCATGCAGTTCAACGACGGCAGCGCCGACGATCTGGACGACGTGGCCAAGGGCGTGGTTCCGCGTTCGCTGCGGCTGGACATCATTCACAACACCACGATCAGCAACGGGCATATCGCCCGTCGCATTGCCTATGAAATTAACCGGAGGTCCTGGTAATGGCCGGACAAAAAACCGTACTGGATGGCATCACCTTTACCGATACGACGTTGCCCATTCTGCGCTCCGATGCGTTGCTGAGTGCGGGGTCGCTGTATCTGTTCGACTTGGGGCATAGCTTGGGTGGTGTTAGCGGAGTGCCGGCAGCTGGAGCCTCCATTCCCAACATCGCTTACGCCGAAGCGGCAGCGGTGCTCGGCGCTGGCACTGAGAGCAGCTTGGCCGGGGTGTTCAGCAGCAACGCGGTCGCAGCTGACGCTCTGTTCGAGCGGACGCCCAAGAAGGGCCTGCACGCCATTTACAGCCAGGTTAACAACACGGTGAGTGGCCATGGTTCACAGATCAATGTCGCAGCTGCGATCCGCGACTACATCATCGCTAACAAGACCCACCTGTTCTATTTCTCAGTATGGGCTCACCGGACACGTGCAGCACTCGCAACCGGTCACCGGTACATGGAGATCGGTAGCGGCGGCAACTTCCTGGGGTACATGAGTGGTGCCGGAAACACAGGCAAGGCTTCCGGGCTTTACAACGTCGTCGGCGGTGCCAACGCCGTGGCCAACCGGTACTCCTCGATGCGAGCGTCTGCGGGGAGCGGTGATACGGTTGCGGCAGCGGCCGGGAGCATTATTTTCGGTAATGGTGGATCTGGTTCGGCGCTGACCAATCAATGCCCCTCGGACATCTTCTATCGCGGCTACTGCGAGGATCTAACGGTGTCGGGGCGAACCTATGCAGACGTTGATGCCCTCGACAAGGCGCTATGGGATGCCGCTTTCGCGGCAGGTGGCCGGTTTGCTGGTGACACCTTTACGGCGCCGTCGACCTTCCCATAGTTGGTTAGGTAAACCTCAAGTCCACCACCACCCGTAATTAGCGGCGGAAGCGGAATTTTTCCCAGCCATTTTTGAATCGGAAAGTTCCTGTATCTCCTGTGAGAACGTAACGGGTTGCTCTGTAACAAGCAGTAAACCGAGAGAATCCAAAGCGTCTGATTTTTTTGTAGACCCAAACCCATCCGTGGTGATTGGTAGTTTTGGCGGGCCTCTGAACCATTAACGCGTTCCTTCGTAGCGAAATTTGGCGCAGATGATAGCGATGTGCCCCACCGCAAAGGCTGTCAATTAATAACGGGGCGGAACTTCTTATTGTCGCGGGTTTTCTGCCCAATTCGTTTGAATACAGCACCATATCCATCTCAGTCGATTGAGTTGGTTTTTACCTCTGATCCCGCCGTTGTGCGGGTTTTTTTCGTCTGGAGAAAAGGCTATGGCACAACTTTCGACCACCCAGGCAGGCAGCCGTAATGCATTGGCCTTCCTCGACATGCTCGCTTGGTCCGAGGGGACCAGCACATCGCCGGCCACTGCCCTGGATGGCTACGACGTCATCGTGACGGGCATCGACAGGAAGCCTGAGGTCTTCACAGATTTCAGTGATCACCCCTTCGCAAAGGGGCGCCGCTCGAAGGCCATCAACAGCAAGGGCCTGACATCTAATGCCTCGGGCCGATACCAGCAGATGCTGAAGGATTGGCCGTATTACCGAACGCTTTTGGCCCTGCCTGACTTCAGCCCGATCAGCCAGGACCTGTTGGCTCTGCAGCACATCCGCGAATGCCGCGCGCTACCGGAAGTGCATGCAGGCTGGATTGAACCCGCGATTGCAAAGTGCCGGAACATCTGGGCAAGCCTGCCCGGGGCGGGCTATGGCCAGCGTGAGCATCGACTTCACGACCTACTCCACGAGTACCGTTTGGTGGGCGGGCTCCTGTCATGAATATTTTGCATATTACATTAACCATATTGGTTCGGGTCGATATCCATCCGCACCACTTGGAGGGCGATACATGCTCACGACATTGCAGAAGGTGGTGATCCTCGGGCTGGCAATGGTTGTCGCGTTTGGCACAGCCTGGCGGGTGCAAGTCTGGCGTTACACCGGACAGCTTGAGTACCAGGCGAAGCTTCAGGCCGACGATTTGAACAACTTAACTCAAGTTGCGCTACGCCAGCAGCAAATCGAACAAGGCAGGCGCTTGGCATCGGAGCAGACCCTGGCCAAATTTGACCAACAACACTTAAAGGAGTTATCCGATGTCCAGCGCACCCAGAATCTTCTGCGTGACCGTCTTGCCACTTCTGATCTGCGGCTGTCAGTCCTCCTCTCTGAGGATTCAGCCAGTGGCTGCAGAGTGTCTCCCACCTCCAGCGCCGTCGGCGTGGTTCATGGAGGCCATCGAGCCCAACTTGACCCAGCGTATGCTCAACGAATTATTGGGATTACCGACGCCGGCGACCAAGGATTGATCGCATTGCGTGCCTGTCAGGCCTACGCAAAAGAAGTCTCAGTTCCGAGGTAAAAAGAAGCTGTCACGTAGAATACGTCATCTTCCACACCTACTACTTTGCCCGCTCCGTAAATAATTCCGTCTTTGGGTACAGCTAGACTCTGACAAAACAAAGAGTCACCCACGAGTCACGCATGAAGAAGATTAAGGTGTTTAACAGGCAGGGAAGCCCGGCGCATGGCCGGGCCAATTGGAATAGACTACAAACTAATCTGAATGTCTTGATCTATCACTGCGCTTTCAATATCTGCGGCCATAGCTCGTACTGCCGAGTCATAGACTGAGTCGCTCTTGTCTGACGATCTCAACGTTAAAACAAAAGACACCTTTTGAGCTGGTAGTTCCGAATGATGATTGACATCGAATTGATATAAGTCTCTTGCAAATATTCTGGCATTAAGCCTCATCGTTGTGCCTGATATCCCGGTTCGAGTGTGGAGCTTGCAATGGTTTCTAACTGGGCTCCATTTAGCGAGTTCCGATCTGGCGGTTGCTTCTTTCTCTTTATCTTCTTTCATAGAGCCAGCTAGGTTAATTGTAGCGCCTTTTTCTGACTTGGCCTGAAGGGCCGTTTGGACTCTGGATGAAAAATAATTTTCACCAACCATATCAGAAACTAAGGGCTCCAAAACCGCAGTTAGAACCACGGTGCCTACGAATTTACCATTTTTGATAAATTCTGGTGGGATCGGAATATCAGTCCAGTAATACCAATAGCCTGGCTTAAGCTCAGCAGACCACACCATGGTAATATCTCCTGGAGGGCAGTGCCAGGGGAGCTTATTCTCTTCCCAGGGGGTGCCCCATCCGAGGCCGTTGCTGTGTGAGTATAGTTCCGCACGATTAATAAGGAGGGCCCTTACTAAATCCGGAGTAGCATTTTTGACATTTGAAAAGGTGTGTGCCGCAAGTGATGATACAAGTGGGGTACTGAAACTTGTACCTATTTCGCTACGACCACCTAGTACTCTGAGTTCAGAGTACCAAGCCAAATCAGGTTTTTTCATGCCTGCTGGAGCTGGACCTTTAAGGCTGTTTAAGCACTTCTCACCTGGTTTTTTTGTCTGTTCGTTGAACTGCCTTCCACTAATTGATAGTGAGGCTTCACAGTCTGCTGGCGGGCAGAGAATACCAGTCGTAGGATTGTGATCTCGATTTCCTGCAGAAATAACTGGCAAGATGTTGTACTTCCTAGCTAACTTGCTCAGTCTATGGCCGAGTAAGCTGACCTCTTCGGTTGAGGTTAAGGATGCAACAGTATTAAATGATAGGTTCCATACTTTTGCGTACCCTGCAGTTTTCTGCGCGACGTCTTCTAAATATCGTAAAAGTTGATGGTGGTTGGGTGTCTTAGGTACGCTATCCTTACATATAACTTGTGCCGAGATATAAGTGCAATCGAGTTCTGGTAGCGGCCTCTGATTGTTCCAGGCGTATGCGTGGCATACGAGGGAGGCAACTTTGTTGCCGTGTATCAAATTGGCATTACTGTTATCGACAAGTGGAAGTATGCTGATTTTTTCGAGATGTAGGTAGCTTGGCGCATTGACGCCCCCATCAATAATCACAACTGTTGGAGAGTCAGATAGTATCTTTTTGGGTGAAGGTTCCGAACCTACGCCAGGATTTTGCGAAACTGTAACCTGTGGAGCAGGTTCGATACGATAAACTGTTCCGGATGCAACCAGATTTTGAAATGCTTCTTTAGAAGAAAACTGTAAAGAGAACGCAGCATTACCCCTATCTATGTATGCTTCGATGAGCTCATCGATTGCATTGTAATTCATGATGTTGGCGCTAGGCGGGCTATCATACTCCGGATGACCTAAAATATACTTTTCTTTATTTAGCAACTCCTTGATTTTTAAAGCAAGAGCCTTACGGGCTAAAGTATTTTTAAAGGGTTTTAGCCATATATTCGCTGAGCCTGCGACGCATACTGCAGACCATAAGTCTTCCTGGCTTGACCCGCGAAAAGTTTCCAGCTCATCGAAGATTTCAATTTTTGAAATTCTTGATATGTCTACTTGGTCTTTTATGTTGGTGGAACTTTTGATGTGCTTAGAAAGATCTGCTAGGTTTTTGCGGTTTATCTCTATAATAAAACCTTTATATCCCGGGGAGATTAGCCGGCATCCAACTCTAGAGTCGAATAGGTCTGTGGGCGTCCAAGTTGGTGATAGAGCATCATCATCCATCTTTGCAATTAGATGTGTAACTCCTGAGAAAGTTACGTCACTTAAGTCGCGGGCGTCGATATTTATAAGGTGTTTTGAGAGGTTTTCCCTTTTTTCCTGCAAGCTGTCTTTTTTTATTCCCTTGGCATTTTTTCCTCCGCCAGTCACTCCTTTAGGAGTAGGTTTTTTTAGGAATATTACAATCGGGTTGATAATCGGCTTTGCAGGCATCTAGCTAGTCCTTTAGATACGTAGATAAAGTTTGTCGGCTGACTTTAATCAAAGTAAGTATTTCTGTTTGATTTAAGTGGTAGGTTCTATGCAGTAAGTTACACATTGTCTTCTTGTCAGTTGTCTCAGCGTCAATCTGCGGCTGAAGAACATCTTTTGCTACTTGATGCAGATCAACTGCCGAGTCAGTAATTACTGCATGGCGCCGAGCTGCGAGTGATATCGACTCTATATCCGCCCCACTGAGCCTTGCGGAAATTTTTGCAAGCGCGCAAATAGTGCACGGATCTCCGATGTCGCAAAAAAGGAAGTAATTCCAAAGATGTTTACGCAGATCCTCGTCAGGTGTGCCAAAGTTCATTCTATACGGGAAGCGCCGCCATATAGCGCGATCGAGGAGTTCGGAGTGATTGGTTGCAGCAATAACGATGGCCCGATCATCGAGTGAGTCAATTGACTGAATGAGTGTGTTGACAACTCTTTTTAATTCGCCTAGTTCATGAGTGTCATTGCGAAGCTTTCCAATAGCATCAAACTCATCCAGAAATATTATCCCATTTTTCTGAGGTATGAAGTCAAATACGCTACGAATGTTTTTTGCGGTGTCACCTAGTAAAGAAGACATGAGTGAATCTAAACGAACAACGTATAGAGGCATGGATAATGCTGCAGCAATATGCCCAGCCACTAACGTCTTTCCCGTTCCAGGAGGACCTGCCATGAGCAGATTCATGCGCCCTGACAAACCGTGCTTGGCCAAAAGATCATATTTTTTCACGCTCGCAATGAACGAGTCGAAAGTATGCTTCAGCGTGCTGTTGAGAAATATTGGCGATGTTGGCCAAGGTAGCTCCTCAACAAGCACACCTCTAGATTTTGGATCTACAGGTAGGGACTCAGAGTAGCCAGCGGCGCGAAGTGGAACTCCGTTGCGCCTTGTTGCGAGCTTTATACGCTTACTCACCTCTGGGGAGGCTGTCATGCAGTCTTTCGCGATCCTACTGCAGACCTGTCTGACAACCGTGTAATCGGCGTTCAGAGCTCCTTCTATCAAGCCTAAAAGGTCATTTTCTGCAACGGCTATATTCTGTGACATTTGACAAAAAACCTTAAAATTTGTGTCGAATGTCTATTTTTTTTTAGTTTTCGTCAAGGTTAATCCAGCTTTTGTAAGGTTATTTTCGTTTGTAAGCTTCTCAAGCACGCTCAAAACCTCATCATACCTCAACCCTCGCCGGTGCCTGCTCGTCACTCCTAAGTCCTAACGCTGTCGGCCATCTTTCCGCGTGCCTGTGATGCTTGTCTTCGGCTTGTTGAAGGAAGCATGCTATCGCCATGAGGTCGCTGGCGGTTTGGTCATCACCTGCTGCTAGCATGCGCTTTGCAACACCGTGTAGATCACCACCAGCTCACTTGAGGCTTGCTGCAACCTTTTCAGGTTGCAGCATTAGGATCCTAGGATTGATTGTGTGTCGAGCTTGCCGATACGTCAGGTGTCTTAATGGGTCGGCTTCTCGGTTCGGGAATACCTGGCCAAGTCGTGGTGTTCACCTTTAGTCTGGGTGTAGGTTTCTGCGAGATTCGATATTCGGCTTATGGATGGGCTTATGAGTCTTGAGCTGATATTGAAATAGGGGTAGTGACCATGAATTTCGGGGTGTAGGTATGCAGCTATCTCTACGTCGGAACTCGAAACGTATCGACCAGCCCACCGCTGAATCAGATGTTTTAGATCATATGGCTTTCTTTGCACATTTTTCGTTTTCGTCTGCGCATCAAGCCATTCATAAGCAAAGCGCACGCAGTCGCGGTGTTCATGAAGCCCTTTTTCGCCCGACGTATAAGGGGCCGCCTTTATCGCGTCATCGATCTGCTGGTTAGTAAGCATTGTCCGGCTTTCCATGCTGTGAAGGTAGTGAAAAGGCTATCACGCCATTTGCCAATAAATATCGATAAAGTAGAAAATATTTCTGTCAAAAACTAACTCCATTATCCCGACTTGGTTTTTTGAAATAAGCACTATCTCGTCGAAATTTTAAGCAAGATTTGCTGGCGTGCATATTGGTTTGCAGACTTGATTTGCATGTTGATATTGCTCTTTACAACAGAGCCGATCGATATGGCGTGTCGGGATTCAATGAGGGAAGTCAAGGGGCTGTATGTCGTTACCTCTCTCGTATGTTGCGTATTCTCGTCGTGAGATCACGCTCGAGTTGCTCAATTCCCTCTCCGTTAGGGAGATAGCGAATATGGCGAAGGTGAGCAATATCAAATGGGATATCTGCAGCATTCTGAGTTATGATAATCACTTCTTTTCCCAGTGAATGCGCTATTCCCATTTCATAGAATACATTCGCATTTTTTCCGGAGCAGTCACATACTACAATAGCGGCCTGATCTATAAGCGCAACAACGTCTTGGATGATTGCAGAATGGTCCCATCGGTTATCTGCTCTATCCCAGCGCATCCCATTTGCTTCAGTTGCGCGTTGAATTGCTTCCCACACCGAATTGAAACCAGAAAACGGCATCATCGCTGACAGCAGGTCGGAATCGACATGTTGATGGTCGTCCAGTTGGAAAACGCTCGGCTTGCGTACGGGGCGACGCCATTCGGTCATCAGCACTCGAAATAGGTCGGTGCCTTTAACGGCCCAGTGGCTGTGTTCAAACGGACCAAATCCTCTTCTTGGTATGTGAATTCCAAGGGCAGGGGCCAAGGCCACTAAGTCAGCTTGAGGGATCGGTGGTACGTTGGGGTCGTATCGATATTCAATAGCTACGCTTTGGCCAATAAATTGTGCATCGCTTATTTGTCCAACCCTTGCTACCTGGTTGGGGTCATCATGGTTCGTCTCTTCGGCAAAAATTGCCGGAATTGATTTTAGAATAGTCAGATTGAGGACCCCTCCCGGCTTAAGGAGGGGTTCTTGTTCGGCAGTAATGTAGATGCGCCCTACAGAAACCTCGTCTCTGCGCTCGCCCCAACCGCCCGCCCTCACTAATAAATTGAACATTGCATCCCTTCCCCGGCTGCTAAAAAATACTGTCATTAAGCTAGCATAGCTGAGCCAAAACTAGCCATTGATGTACAAAAAACAATACATGAGTAATATAAGTTGCTGATTTTTAAATGGTATTTTTTGCTGGAAGGTCTTCATCGCCATCGTTAAACAAAATGGCGAGTCGAGGGGCCTCAAACCCTATTTCTTTCAATTCGGTCGTTGGATAAAGTTCGCTAACCAGATTGCTAAAGTGAGCGAGGTAGTCCCTGAGGTGCGTCAGTCAGGCGCTAGAAGGACCGCCAGGGTCAATTTAATGAACTCTTCGTTCTCATCAATAGTGTTCAGCGCGCCGCGTATGTTTTCGGCGGTGTCTTTGGAACCTCGCTGCTCTACCCAGTTCGAGAGCTCCATAATAGAAGCTTCGAGAGCAAGTTGGTTTTCATAGATTTTTGAGATCAGAGGGGGTAGCAGATCTGAGTTCAGCATCAATATTCCTCCATGGGAAAATCAGAAAAGCACTTGTTTTCGGTGAGCCCCGCTGAAGGTTTGAACCTTTCGTACGCTCAGGGTCTCTTTCATGTTGCAAGCAGTGCCCAAAAATAGCCATCTGTTAAGCATGGTTGGGAGTGGTGTTTGGGAGCGGCTGCAGCCTAAAAAAGAAGTCTCTCAGCCAAACGCTGCTATTAAAAAACGGCTCACTCCCAAATATTAGCTGCTCAAGCGACCTAGGGTTCACTACTAATTTCAGAGCATTGATCTAACAGGTCTCGAATTGCTTTTTCGTCATCAGGCCTCACCGCTGCAAGCTTTTTAAGGCGCCTTTCGAAAAACTCCAAGATCTGTTCGTCTATCGTTCGCTGCGCGTCGATAAAATTCTCTTGAAGCGATTTTTTAATTTCTCCAATGAAATCGCCGATGTCGTATTCGTTTTTTGCCAGCAGAGCTACGTCGAGGCCTTGTAAGCAGCTTATTAAAAAGTTAGTGGGTACTTTTTTTACCTCCCAGATTAAAGATTCGGCTCGTCGTAGTTCAGTGGTAATATTAATCAAGTTTTCATCTAGCCTTTTCACGGCAATTTCAGATTTATTTGTGGCTTTGAGCACTTCGTCATACTTACCTTCGAGCGAAGCCCTGACGGTCTCAAAGTGAGATCTGACTTGCGATGTCTGATCTAGCATTCTATCCAGATCTTGCTGGCTTCTGACTTCTTGTGCTGCTGCAACGTCACGGCTCGAGACAGCGAGTTGAGCTTCTATCTCGGCCTGAAAAATTTTGATTTTTGCATCGTAATCTTCTTTGACTCTTTGGAGGTCTTTATCATGTAGTTTGAAGTTGGTGAATAAACTTGCACCTACTAATAATAGTACTGTGCTTACAATTGCACTGAGTGACCAGATTATTATTGAAATCATGGAGCTTTGAAATTCAGACGTTAGGAGATTTTTCTCTTTCAGTATTTTTAGCTCAACATCGTCTTGTTTTGTTATATTTTGTGTTGTTCCTGCACTGGTTAACGTTTGCGGAATAAGAGGAGGGCGCGCGGATGCTTCGGGTGCTATCCCACCTGCAGTTGTAGTTTGTGCAGCAGCTGTTGAGGAGCCACAGAGGATAAAAACGGGTAAAGCAATAGCGAATAAAATCGATAGTTTAAATGTGTTTTTTTTCATGCTGACATCCTTATTCTAAGCCGAGATGAAATTCCTCAAGGGCTAAGTATGCATCAAATTCGATAGCGGGAGCGCACTGCTTATGTTCAAAGCGCTTCACATTAGCGCTAAGTGTAGGGGCCTTTCGGTTTTACGATGAGTCTATTACCGGTATATCTGTGATAGGGGGGCGTAGGTACCAATGCGCCTACAGGAGGGAAAAAAAGTTCCAAAACCATAAAATCGAACCTTGTAGAATGCGGCCTGTAGCTTAGTCGACCCCTCTGGGTAATGGAACGCTTATACTCTTCAAGGATTCGGCCCGCTTGAGTTTGCATAGCGGTCTTGAAAACCGGCGAACGTGAGCACGCTCCTATGGCGGATCTATGTTTTTCGGCCAGACCGATCTGACATTCAGTGCAAATTGTTGGGGCTGTGGGGGACCGGTGAGGTGCCTAAAATAAGTTCCGCAACCCAGCGCGGCCTGCTTGGCCTGCCTGGGTTACGACCACTTGAAAATTGCGATTTTGCGGAATTTATATCGATTTAACCTGCTGATTTATAATTAAAATATTGTGGATTGCAAATCCGCCTACGCCGGTTCGATTCCGACCTCGGCCTCCACTCTTGAAAACCCCGTAGATTAACGTCTACGGGGTTTTTTATTGGGCGGAAGAAAAGGCCCGGGTGCCAACCTCTCGAGCAGGCCGATCTACCTTCCTCCGCATCCGCCTGTGCAGGCGCCATTCCCTTCCCGTTGTGTACAGCGTTGTGCCGTGTCCCTCCCACGCTCGAAGGTTTTTTCGACGAGTGACGTGTCTAGATCAAGGGTCAGGAGGCTTTTAAGGTTGTCATGGCCCGTGTTGGCGACTACCCTGAAAATGTTCGTATTGTTACGAATAATTTCGGTTGTGGCTGTTTTCAAGTCACGCTACTTCAGGATGAGGAACGAAAATGTTTTCACACGAAGGTCCCGCAATAGAGCTGCTGCTATTCATTTTTGGTCTGGCGATGCTACTTTTGGTCGTTTGGTTTTTTCATCATCAATACGAGCGGAAGACGGGGAAGGGTGTTAAAAAACTACATGATCTCGACGAGAAACGCTCAACCTGACGCTGCTGTCGAATGACCTGATCGAGTCGGCTCCCGCTGGCTCGCACTATTCGCTGACGTAAAGATTGGGGGGCTGGCTTTCGAGTTGAGGCCCTCATTCTTGAGCGTACTGAACTCTATCTTCAGCGCCAGTCTCTGACCTGCTGATGCGCTGCGCCTTCACTTCACCCGCGTACCTGGCGATTTTATCCCGCTGAGTTGCCAGCAACGTGCCGATCTTCATTAGCGCCAACGCCTCACTCGGCGTCCTGCTGCTGTTTGCCAGGGCTGTCAGTTCAACTACGGACCAGCCAATGACTGCAGTTGCATCTTCCAGGTCATAAAACAATTCCTGCTGGGCAGTTCTGGGTCCATCGAGGCCCTGTATCAACTCTTTCATCTACTTCTCCCTTTGGTGCTGATCAGGTAGCGAAGTTGGCCTTACTCGCATCAACGAATGACGTGTATCCACCCCAACACAAACCCTACCAAGACGTTACACGAAACTCATGACGGACTTCATTTACCGAGGTCTTACTTGACGTACACCCAACCTTGTAAAGCAGAGAGCGTTGTCATGAAGTTGAATTACCTAACCAAGGCGGCTGTTGTTGTCGCGCTGTTGTCGACCTTGTCGGGCTGCTGGATATTCATGCCGCCGGGCGGTGGCGGGGGTGGTGATCACGGCGGTGGTGGTCATGGTCAAGGCGGTGGCCCAGGCGGTGGTCCGCGTTAACCGTTAGTCAACCAGAGGTGGGCCATGAATTATGGCTCACCTCTTTTTTTGCCCCGGATAAATCCCAGGCAAAGAAAAGCCCGCGATGGGGAGCACGGGCTAAAAGGGATGTTCATTAGGAGCTGGGTTCACCATAAGGCCGCGTCTGTGAAAGCTTTGTGAAAACGCCGGAGCCATCTGAACCTGAAGTGTATGCCTCGATCCGTGCCTGGCTGTACGGGGCGCGGGGCGGCATAACCCACTACTGTCGCAGGCCTACCACACTGCTCGGATGCCGCACCATGTCCATGTCTACCAGCCTGCTGTCAGCCTTTGTGCTGTTCGCCTTCGTGTCCTCGATCACCCCAGGGCCGAATAACACCATGTTGCTTGCCTCGGGGGTGAACTTCGGGTTTCGTCGCTCGATGCCCCATGCGCTGGGGATCAGTATCGGCTTCATGCTGCTGGTGATTTCGGTCGGCCTGGGCCTGGGCGAAGTGTTCAAGGTATTCCCGTGGGCCTACACGGTGTTGCGCTATGTGGGCGCGGTGTACTTGCTGTACCTGGCCTGGAAGATCGCCACGGCGGGCGGCATGTCCGATAGCAATGATGAACACGGCAAACCCATGACGTTCTTGGGCGCGGCGGCGTTTCAGTGGGTGAACCCCAAGGCGTGGATAATGGCGCTCGGGGCCATCACCACCTATACGCCGGCTGAGGGCTATGTCACCAACGTGCTGGTGATTGCGCTGGTCTTTGCCGTGGTCAACCTACCCAGCGTGTGCGTGTGGGTCGGGTGTGGCAGCGGCTTGCGTAATGTGCTGCGCGAGCCGCGCTGGTTGAGGCTGTTCAATTGGTCAATGGCCGGGTTGCTGGTGCTGTCGCTGTACCCGATGTTGTTTGCCGGCTAGGTGCTAAACCGGCGAGATGGTCGCCAGCAGGCCGATGCCGATGGTCAGCACCAAAAAACCGAACAGGAAAATCGCCATCTTGGTCATAAGGCCTCCGAAGGAAGGGGGTGGGGATGGGGGCCATTGTCCGCCCAGGCGGCGTTTCAATACAGGCGCAGATAGCAAAGAAAAAACCGTATCAGATGCGTCGGCGAGGGTTCTGCCACGGGCTTTTGGCGCCCGTGGTTTTTTCAAGATCAGTGCCTGAGACAGCCAGCGTTTTTCCCCCTAAGATGGCGCCCATTGCATCAACAATAAAAGTGGGCCAATCCTCGATGGAAAGACGCCAGTTCAGCGGTGGCATGAAAGGCAAGAACCTGCGCTACCTCAACGAAACCTCCCAGCCGGCATCGGTCACTCGCGTCGGCTTCCTGCTGCTCGAACATTTTTCCCTGCCGGCATTCACCCAGACCCTCGACACCGTGGTCACCGCCAACCTGCTGCGACCTGATCTGTTCGCCACGCGCACCTTCGGTTGTGACGACGGGGAAGTCATCAGTGACCTGGGCCTGGTGATCCGGCCGGATGCGCGTCTCGATGCGCCCGCGCTGCAAGGCCTGGATCTGCTGGTGATCTGCGGCGGCTTTCGCACCGAACTCAAGGCTGACGACCAACTGATCCAACTGCTGCGTAGTGCCGCCGAGCAGGGCGTGAGCCTCGCGGGGTTGTGGAACGGCGCATGGTTCCTCGGCCGTGCCGGCCTGTTGCAGGGCTACCGCTGCGCCATCCACCCCGAACACCGCCCGGCCCTGGCGGAAGTGTCCAAGGCCACCCACGTTACCAGCGAGCCCTACGTGATCGACCGCGACCGCCTTACCGCGTCGAGCCCCTCCGGCGCCTTCCACATGGCCCTGGACTGGATCAAAAGCTTGCACGACAAAGCCCTGGTCGAAGGTATCGAAGACATCCTGGCCTTCGAGGAATCGCGTTATCGGCGGATCAAACCCACTGAAAACGTCAGCGTCAGCGCGCCCCTGCGCGAAGTGGTCAAGCTGATGGATGCCAACCTCGAAGAACCGCTGGAACTCGACCAACTCGCCGTCTACGCCGGCCGCTCGCGCCGCCAACTGGAGCGCCTGTTCAAGGAACAACTGGGCACCACGCCGCAGCGCTACTACATGGAACTGCGCGTCACCGAAGCACGCCGGCTGTTGCAGCACACCGAACTGTCACAGGTGGAAGTGCTGGTGGCGTGCGGGTTTGTCTCGCCGAGCCATTTCAGCAAATGCTACAGCTCGTATTTCGGATATCGCCCCTCCAAGGAGAAGCGGTTGGTCAAGTAAGGTGCGAGGAAATCCAAGGCATGGCGGATGCCCTGTTGGCTGCTTCGACCGGTAATCTCGTTCAGTGAAGTCAGTACAAATACGGGAGGTCCCGCTGAATCTTCGGCTTAGCGCTGTCGCACAGCAAACGGTAACCCCCGTGGCGAGGGAGCTTGCTCCCGTTGGGCCGCGAAGCGGCCCCAAAAAGGGGACTGCTGCGCAGTCCAGCGGGAGCAAACTCTTATAAAACTTAAAATAACTTAATGATTTTAAAGGGTTAAATTTTCACACTGAAGTCTTGAGCCCTGCATAAATAATTTCAGGCGAGCGCATTCTTGTGGTGAGCGGGCTTGCTGTGGTGAGCGGGCTTGCCCCGCGCTGGGCTGCGAAGCAGCCCCAATCAGGCTCCCTGTGTTCTGTCAGGTAAACC
>NZ_CVTH01000086.1:72192-115430 GCF_900005955.1 Pseudomonas sp. 8 R 14
AGCCCAACGCGGGGCAAGCCCGCTCGCCACAGGTTAGGAGTAGTCCTCGATCACGTGGGGCGTGGAGGTGCAATCTCGAATGGGTTATCGGGTGAGCCTGCGCAAGCTTATTGTGGTGAGCGGGCTTGTCCCGCGTTGGGCTGCGCAGCAGCCCCAAAACCAGGCGCAGAGGAGTGTCTGCTACACCACATTTGTCTTCATCAGGGGCGCTTCGTACCCCAACGCGGGCGGTGCGACGATTCGACAAGCCCGCTCGCCACAGAGGTCCCAGTTTGCTGCGCGACAGCGCGGCGCCGAAGACGGGGTGGGGCCTCCCTCACCACAAGAACCTCAAAACCGCCCCAGTCGATACGGCCCTAGCGCCGGCAACCCCGAAAACGCAGGCGCCCCCGACGCCAATTGCCCCACCATCTCCGCCGTCACCGCCGCCTGGGTCAGCCCCAGATGCTGATGCCCGAACGCAAGCAGCACCTTCCCGTCACACACCCGATCAATAATCGGCAGCGAATCCGGCAGCGACGGTCTGAAGCCCATCCACGGGGTCGCGTCCTCTGCACTCAAATCCTCACGAAACAACCCCTGGCTCAACCGATGCAACTGCCACGCCCGCGCCATGTTCGGCGGGCGGTCGAGGCCGGCGAATTCCACGGTGCCGGCCAGGCGCAGGCCGCCTGTCATGGGTGTCATGATGAACTTGCGCTCCAGGGACGTGACGGCAAACGGCAGGCGCTGATGTTCATGGGGCAGCATCAGGTGATAGCCGCGTTCGGTATCCAGCGGGACTTTTTTGCCGGTCAGGGCGGCGGTGAGTCTGGCCGAGTGGGCGCCACAGGCGATCAGCACCTGGCGGGCGGCAAAGGTGCCTTGATCGGTGCTCACGGTGACGCCATCGCCTTCAACCCGCGCATCCAGCACCTGGTGTTGGAGGAACTGCACGCCACTGGCCTTGGCCGCCTCCACCAATTCGCAGACCAATCGGTAAGGGTCGAGGAAGTGCCCTGTTCGCGGGAAAAACAGGCCGCCCTGGATCTGGGCGCCCAATTGCGGGGCAATCCCTCGAATGGCATCCGCCGACCAGAAATCCACCGGCACGTTTTGCGCCTGCACGCGCCGTTGCAAGCCATCGATGGCCGCGCGGGAGTCTGAACGTTCGAACACCAGCAGCGAGCCATCTTCGCGCAACAGCTCCGGGCGCTGAATACTGGCCAGCAACCGTTGCCAGGCGCCAAGGCTCGCTTCATTGAGCGCGCGCAGACCCGTCACCGTGCCCTGGTAACTCGCCGGGCGCAGGTTCAGCAGCAGGCGGATGAACCAGGGCAGGGCGCGTGGCAGGTATTTCCAGTCCAGGCGCAGCGGGCCCATGGGGTCCATGAGCATGGCGGGCAAGCGCTTGAGGATCGACAGGTCGGCGATCGGGAACACTTGTTCGGTCGCCAGGTGCCCGGCGTTGCCGTAGGAGGCGCCCATGCCGGGCGCCTGCTGGTCGATCACCCGCACTTTCCGCCCCTGGCGCGCCAGCTGCAGGGCGCAGGCAACGCCAATGATGCCGGCTCCGATTACGGCGATATCCGCAGGGTCAGGGTCGTGCATCCGCTACGCCTCTCTCGACCAGTTGGCATACCACTGGCGAAACAGCGCGTACTGGGTTTCGGCGTAACGCCGCTGGGCATCGCTGAGCACATCGGTTTCGTTGAAGTGCAGGGCGTAGCCCGTGTCGCCGTTAAGCACCATCAGGTGCTTGTAATACAGCACCAGGTCACAGCCTTCATCGAAGGAAGACAGCACCGCCAGCGCCGCTTCCAGTTCCCGCGCCAGGCGCCGGGCCTTGGCATCGCCCTTGGCGGCTTGCTTGCTCAGGGCCACCAGGTGCAGCACTTCGCGGGGCAAGGCATTGCCGACGCCGGTGATTGCGCCTGTGGCGTTGCAGTTGACGAAACCGTGCACCACCTGGGTATCGACGCCGACCATCAGGGTCACGCTGTCGTCCTGGGAGGTGATGTGCTCGGCGGCATAGCGCAGGTCGGCAGCGCCACCGAACTCCTTGAAGCCGATCAGGTTCGGGTGTTCGCGACGCAGTTCGAAGAACAACTCCGCGCGGGTGGCAAAGCCGTAGTAAGGGCTGTTGTAGATCACCGCCGGCAGGTTGGGCGCGGCCTCGAGGATTGCCGAGAAATGCGCCTTTTGCGCCGTGGCGGACGCACCTCGGGACAGCACGCGCGGAATCACCATCAAGCCCTGGGCGCCGACCTTGGCCGCGTGGGCGGCGTGGGCCACCGCCTCGCGGCTGTTCACCGCGCCGGTACCGACAATGGTCGGCACGCCGGCCGCCACCAGGCGCGCCACGCCTTCCTGGCGCTCGGCTTCGGTGAGTAACGGCCAGTCGCCCATGGACCCGCAATACACCACGGCGCTCATGCCGATATCGATCAACTCGCGGCCCTTGGCGACCAGCGCGTCGAAGTCCGGCTTGCGCGCGGCGGTGCATGGGGTCATCAGCGCGGGGACGCAACCGGTGAAGATGTTGTCGCTCATTGTCCTGGCTCCTTGCAGCGTTCAATCAAAGGGGTTGGGCTCAGATGCCCCAGGCAAACGGGTCTTGCTCGTCGATCAGCAAGGTGCTGTCGGCGGTCATGTAGGCGCGGCCGGTGACGAAGGGGATGACACGTGTGCCGTCCCATTCATATCGGCCTTCGAAGCGGCTGCCGGTGATGCTGGCTTGTACCCAGGTATCACCGGGGGCGAGTTTCCCATCGGCGGCCAGGCACGCCAGCTTGGCGCTGGTGCCGGTGCCGCAGGGCGAGCGGTCGTAGGCTTTGCCAGGGCACATGACGAAGTTGCGGCTGTCGGCGTGGGCGTCGTCGGCGAACAGTTCGATATGGTCGATCAGGGCGCCGTCTGCGCCGTGGATGCCCTGGGCCTCGAGGGCCTTGAGCATCGCCCAGGTGTAGTCGGTGAGAGCATCGACGTTGCTCATCTCCAACGCCATGCCATGCTCGCAGACCAGGAAGAACCAGTTGCCGCCCCAGGCAATATCGCCCTGGACTGCGCCATGGCCCGGTACATCCACCGTCACCTGCTGGCGATAGCGATAGGCAGGCACGTTGCGCAGGGTCACGGCACCGTCGTCGTGCAAGGTCGCGGCCACCGTCCCCACCGGGGTGTCGAGGGTGTGCACGCCCGGCTGGATAAGCCCCAAGTGCTGCAGGGACGCCACCAGGCCGATGGTGCCGTGGCCGCACATGCCCAGGTAACCGGCGTTGTTGAAGAAGATCACCCCGCAGGTGGCGCCCGGGGTGACGGGCGCGCAGTACAGCGCCCCCACCAGTACGTCATTGCCACGGGGTTCCAGCAAGCAGGCGCGGCGCCATGGGTCGTGCTCCGTGCGCAGGTTTTCCAACTGGTCGGCGATGCTCGCGCCCTTGAGCGCGGGGAAGCCGGTCATGACCAGGCGCGTGGGTTCGCCGCCGGTGTGGGAGTCGATCACATGCAGTCGCTTCATAACGTGCTCCATCAATAAGAGCTGTGGGCTGCCTTCTTGTGAGTGTAGGGATAGGCATGCAGTGGCCCTATCGTGAACGCGCAGGCTGGGCGGCGATTGATGTTTTTTGCCGACATCGATGACGAAATCAGCACAGTTCGCCCTGCTCGACAGCACCCCAGGCATGGGGCAATCTGCTTGCCATCAAGGTGACAGCCGGGGAGAGACACTCATGCTTCAACGCGCGTTTGCGAGCCTTTGCCAAGGGGCCAGCCCTCCCCACAGCATCGAGCAGCTACTGGCCGGTGTGGCGCAGCTGCTGCCAATGCTCGACGTGATCCCCAATGCCGCCATCTTCATCAAGGACCTGGAGGCCCGTTACGTCCTCGCCAACCGCACCCTGGTGCAGCGCTGCGGCCTCAAGCAGCTGCAACCATTGCTGGGCAAGACCAGCGCCGACGTCTTTCCCGCACCATTGGGACCGGGCTACACCGAGCAGGACCGGCGCGTGCTGCAGCAAGGTTTTGTGCTGGAAGACCAACTTGAACTGCACCTGTACGGCAGCCGCGAACCCGGCTGGTGCCTCACCCACAAATGGCCGCTGTACAACCACGAAGGCCGCATCATCGGCCTGGCCGGGATCTCGGTCGACCTGCAATCGGCCAGCCAGACCCACCCGGCCTACCAACGCCTGGCCGCTGTGGACGAGCATATCCGCACGCACTTCAACCGCCGTGTCACCCTCGGCGAACTGACGCGCATCGCCGGGATTTCCGTGGCGCAACTGGAGCGCTACTGCAAGCGCGTGTTCCACCTGACACCCCGGCAGATGATCCAGAAAGTACGCTTGGAACACGCCCATCGGTTGCTGCACAGCGACATGCCGATTACCGAGGTCGCGCTGCAGTGCGGCTATACCGACCACAGCGCGTTCACCCGACAGTTCAAGGCATCGACGGGGTTTACGCCGAGGCAGTATCGGGAAACCTGCTGAGAGCCCGACTCGATTCCCTTGCTGTCGAGCCTTGGCGAGGCTGCGTCAGGCGCGCTGCCGACTCAAGCTCGAGCCGCGGCCGACGCAGCCTCGCCGGGGCTCGACAGCTGCTACGAAAACCAATCCACCTCACGGCCCCACCCCCGTAGCAGCTGCCGAGCGCAAGCGAGGCTGCGTCAGGCGCGCTGCCGATTCAAGTCCGAGCCGCGGCCGACGCAGCCTCGCCGGGGCTCGGCAGTTGCTACGAAAACCAATCCACCTCACGGCCTCACCCCCGTAGCAGTTGCCGAGCGCAAACGAGGCTGCGTCAGGCGCGCTGTCGACTCAAGTCCGAGCCGCGGCCGACGCAGCCTCGCCGGGGCTCGGCAGTTGCTACGAAAACCAATCCACCTCACGGCCCCACCCCCGTAGCAGCTGCCGAGCGCAAGCGAGGCTGCGTCAGGCGCGCTGCCGACTCAAGCTCGAGCCGCGGCCGACGCAGCCTCGCCAAGGCTCGACAGCTACGGATTTGTGCGGTGTTGGACAAGACGGTATCTACACCCGTTCAGGCACGCCACATTGCAATGCAACGAATGGCCCACCGAGCCCTCATATGTTCACGAGTAATGTTTAACCACGACAGGTACCAAGCTTATGACCGCGGCTGAAAACAACCATGTGAACTGGCTGGTGGAACAATCGATGCTGCACGCGGCACGCCAGCGCGCGAAGCTCTATTCGGGCCAGGGCCGGTTGTGGCAACAGCCGTATGCGCAGACCCGGCCCCGTGATGCCTCGGCCTTGTCGTCGGTGTGGTTTACCGCCTACCCGGCGTCGATTGTGACGCGCGAGGGCGGTACGGTGCTGGAGGCGTTGGGGGATGAGATGCTATGGCATGCGCTGTCGAAGATCGGCATCCAGGGCATCCATAACGGCCCGCTGAAGAAATCCGGTGGCCTGACCGGCACCCGGCACACGCCGACCATCGACGGCAATTTCGACCGCATCAGCTTCGAGATCGACCCGCAGTTGGGCACCGAGGCGCAGTTGCAGGCGTTGACGCGCATGGCGGCGGCGCACAATGCGGTGATCATCGACGACGTGATTCCGTCCCACACCGGCAAGGGCGCGGACTTTCGCCTGGCGGAGATGGCCTACGAGGATTACCCCGGCCTTTACCATATGGTGGAGATCCGCGAGGAAGACTGGCCGCTGCTGCCCGACGTGACCGAGGGTCGTGATGCGCAGAACCTCAGCCCGGCCCAGGTGGACGCCCTGCGCGACAAGCACTATATCGTCGGCCAGTTACAGCGGGTGATCTTCTTCGAGCCCGGCGTCAAGGAAACCGACTGGAGCACCACGCCGGTGGTCATCGGCGTGGATGGCAAGCCGCGTCGCTGGGTGTACCTGCATTACTTCAAGGAAGGCCAGCCGTCGCTGAACTGGCTCGACCCGACCTTCGCCGCGCAGCAGATGATCATCGGCGACGCCTTGCACGCCATCGACGTGATGGGCGCGAAGATCCTGCGCCTGGACGCCAATGGTTTCCTCGGCGTGGAACGCACCCTCGATGGCACGGCCTGGTCCGAGAGCCATCCGCTGTCGATCACCGGCAACCAACTGCTGGGCGGGGCGATTCGCAAGGCCGGTGGTTTCAGCTTCCAGGAGTTGAACCTCACGGTGGATGACATTGCGTCGATGTCCCATGGCGGCGCCGACCTGTCCTATGACTTCATCACCCGGCCGGCGTACCAGCACGCGCTGTTGATGGGCGATGCCGAATTCCTGCGCCTGATGCTGCGCGAAATGCACCGCCAGGGCATCGACCCCGGCTCGCTGATCCATGCCTTACAGAACCACGATGAGCTGACCCTGGAGCTGGTGCACTTCTGGACCCTGCATGCCCACGACACCTTCCTTTACCAGGGGCAGACATTCCCCGGCAATATCCTGCGCGAGCACATCCGCGAGCAGATGTACGAACGCCTGGCCGGCGAGCATGCGCCGTATAACCTCAAGTTCGTGACCAATGGCGTGTCCTGCACCACCGCCAGCATCATCACGGCCGCGCTGGGCATTCGCGACCTGGAGGCGATCAGTGCTGCCGACATTCAACAGATTCGCCAGATCCATTTACTGCTGGTGATGTACAACGCCATGCAGCCCGGGGTGTTCGCCTTGTCCGGCTGGGACCTGGTAGGCGCGCTGCCGTTGGCCGCCGAGGAAGTCGCGCACTTGATGCAGGATGGCGATACCCGCTGGATTCATCGGGGCGCGTACGACCTGGTCGACCTGAACCCGGACGCAGAATTGTCGGCCGGCCAGATGCCGCGCTCGAAAAGCCTCTACGGCAGCCTCAACAGCCAGTTGCAGGACCCGGACTCGTTCGCCTCGCAACTGCAAAAGATCCTCGCCGTGCGCCGCGCCTACGACATCGCCGCCAGCCGCCAGATACTGGTGCCCGACGTGCAGAACCCCGGCCTGTTGATCATGGTCCACGAATTGCCGGCCGGCAGAGGCACGCAAATCACCGCGCTGAACTTCGGCGCCACGCCGATCACCGAAACCCTGAACCTGCCGGATATCGCGGCGGGGATGGTGGTGGACATCATCAACGAACGGGTGGAGGGCGACCTGACGGCGGAGGGCGAGTTCACCATTACCCTGGATGCGTACGAGGGGTTGGCGCTGCGGGTTATCAGCAGCACGCCGATGTAACCTCAATCTTCCAAGCACCGAAGAACCCAATGTGGGAAGGGGTGTTGTCAGGCCTGTGGCTGCTTTTCAGCCAACTGAAACCGATACCCCACCCCATACAACGACTCAATCGGCGTTTCCCCCGGGCATACCTGTTCCAGCTTGCGCCGCAGGTTGCGGATATGGCTGTCCACCGTGCGGTCGGTGACCACGCGGTGGTCGGAGTAGAGGTGATCCAGCAACTGGTCGCGGGAAAACACGCGGCCGGCGGCGCGGGCGAAGGTGTTGAGCAGGCGCAGTTCCAGGGGCGTGAGGTCCAGCGCGATGCCGTCCAGCGAGGCCTGGTAGCGGGCTTCGTCGATCAGCAGGCGCGGCGCGCCGGTGCCGAGCAGCTGCGGGCTGCGGCGCAGGATGGCCTTGACCCGGGCCACCACTTCACGGGGGCTGAAGGGTTTGCAGATGTAGTCGTCGGCGCCCACTTCCAGGCCGAGCAGGCGGTCCACTTCTTCGACACGGGCGGTGATCATGATGATCGGCACCGCGCTGAAACCACGCAGGTCCTGGCACAGCTGCATGCCGTCACGGCCGGGCAGCATCAGGTCGAGCAGGATCAACCTGGGCTCGTGGGCGCGCACGGCGGGCACCACGTGCAGGCCATTGTCCAGGCACCGGGTGGTATAGCCGGCGGCCTCCAGGAAGTCGCGCATCAGGACGGCGAGCTTGGGTTCGTCTTCGACGATCAGGATCGGCGGTTCATCGTGCATGGTTCACAGGCTCCGGGGCAGGCGCAGGGTCAGCCACAGGCCGCCGTAGGGCGAGTGGTCGGCAACCAGGCTGCCATCGTGGGCGTTGGCGATGCTGCGGCAGATTGCCAGGCCCAGGCCGGCGCCGCCATGCTCGCGGTTGCGCGATGACTCGCCACGGTAGAACCGCTCGAACAAGCGTGGCAACTGGCTTGCGGACACGCCCGGCCCGGAGTCGAGAAAGTCGATACGCACCGTGTCGCGGTCGCCCCCCACACTGATGCGCAACCTGCCATTGACGTCGGTGTAGCGCAGCGAATTTTCCAGCAGGTTGGAAAACAATTGCTGCAGCCGACTGGCATCCGCCAGCAGCTCCACGGGCTCGCGCGGCAGCTTCAGGTCGAGCTGCAACTGGCGGGCGGTGAAACGCTCCCGGTAGATCGCCAGGCTGTTTTCGAGCACGTCGTTCAGCAGGCATGGGGCCTTGCGGTAGGTCAGGGCGCCCACGTCCGCCAGCGACAGTTCATACAGGTCATCCACCAGCTTGCTGAGCATGCTGACTTCGCCTTGCAGCGACTTCATTGAGCTTTGATCCAGGCTGCGCACACCGTCCTCGATCGCCTCCAGCTCGCCCCGCAGCACCGACAGCGGTGTGCGCAGTTCGTGGGAGACATCAGCCATGAACTCCCGGCGCATTTTTTCGTTGCGCTCCAGGGTATAGGCCAACTGGTTGAAGTCGCGGGCCAGTTGGCCGACTTCGTCGTGGGAGGCCACGGCCACGCGGCTGCTGTAGTCGCCGCTGGCCAGGCGGTGGGTGGCGGCGGCCACGCGCTTGACCGGCTCCAGCAGCGTGCGGGCGATCCACCAGGCAATCAGCATCGCCAGCAGCAACGAGAACACGCCCATCACCAGGCTGGTGCGCAGCTGGTATTGCTGGAAGCGTTCGCCACCGGCCTCGGTCACGCTCTGGAACGGGGTCACGGCCAGCCAGCCCACGGTTTCGCCCGCGACCACAATGGGGCTCACCAGCGCATCCTCACCAATCGCGGTGTAGCCGGTGACGCGCTTGCGGTCCTTGTCGAGCAGGGCGATGCGAAACAGCGCACCCGTCAAGTCCGAGGCCAGCGGTGTACGCAGGTCATGGGTGACCCGTTCTTCGTCGGGGTCTGGGCGCATGATGTCGAACCAGCGATCCGGGCGGTTGCGCATGAACGCCCAATTGCCTTCGCGCGCATAAGCACTGGCCAGGCGCGGCACCACCGTGGCCATGCGCTCCAGCGCCTGTTCATTGATATAGCCAAGAAACCCGCGGCCAAAACTCCAGCCGGTGGCCAGGCCCATGCTGAGGATGACCAGCAGCACACCGGCCGATACGGCGACAAACAGTTTGGTGGAGATACTCAACTTCATGAACAAGGGCCGTAAAAGAGTGGACCCGCCCATTTAGGGCTCCATGGAGGAAAGATTCAACCCAGGCGGGCAATCTTCAATTTTCCTGCACATTTGCCGAGCAGCATGACGGTAAGGCTTGCACCACCCCGTCTTGCAGAGGCAACTATGTCGACCAAACTTTTCGCCAAATACCTGGTAACCGCCGCGGTTCTCCTGTCGTTCGTCATTCTGGTGCTGCTTGGCGGCTGCTCGGCCGGCGACCCTGCGCCGGCAGTCGCCACCCCCGTGGTCTCGGTGATCACTGTGCAGCCCAAGCGCCAGGTCATGACCACTGAGCTGGCCGGGCGCACCCAGGCGTTTATGGTCGCCGAGATTCGCCCGCAGGTCGGCGGTATCGTGCAGCAGCGCCTGTTTGTCGAAGGCGCCGAGGTCAAGGCCGGGCAGGCGCTGTACCAACTGGATGCGGCACCCTACAAGGCGGCATTGGCTGAGGCCCAGGCGAGCCTGGCCAAGGCGCGCGCCACCTTGAAGTCGGCACAGACCACCGCCGCGCGTAACGCCCGGTTGGTGAAGATCGACGCCATCAGCCAGCAAACCAACGAAGATTCCCAGGCCACCCTGCTGACCGCCGCCGCTGACGTCCAGGTGGCCCAGGCCGACCTCGACACTGCCCGCATCAACCTGGCCTACACCCGCATCAGCTCGCCGGTGGCCGGGCGTATCGAGACGTCCACGGTCACCCCCGGCGCACTGGTGGTGGCCAACCAGGACACCGCACTCACTACCGTGCAGCAACTCGACCCGATCTATGTGGATGTGACCCAGTCCACCACTGAATTGCTCGCCCTTAAGCGCGACCTGGCCCGTGGCGTGTTGCAGGCCAACGGCGACGGCGAGGCCCGCATCAGCCTCAAACTGGATGACGGCAGCACTTACAACCACGACGGCCGCCTCAAGTTCAGCGGGGTCAGCGTCAACCAGGGCACCGGCACCGTGACCTTGCGTGCGGTGTTCGACAACCCCGAGCATGTGCTGCTGCCCGGCATGTACGTGCGTGGCGTGTTGGAGCAGGCCCGGGATGACCAGGCGATCCTGATCCCGCAAAAAGCCGTAAGCCGCAGCGCCAGCGGCGTGACCTCGGTGTTGCTGGTGGTTGACGGCAAGGTCGAGCAACGCGTGCTCAGCGTTGACCGCGCCGTGGGTAACCAGTGGTGGGTGACGGCGGGTTTGCAGGCCGGTGACCAGGTGATCGTCGAAGGTGGCCAGAAAGTCCGCATCGGCGCCGTGGTCCAGACCCAGGCCGCCGATGCCGGCGCCCTGGCGCAGGAGGGTTGAACATGGCGCGTTTCTTTATCGATCGACCGATTTTCGCCTGGGTCATCGCCATCGTGATCATGCTCGGCGGTGCGTTATCCATCAGCCAGTTGCCGCTGGAGCAGTACCCGGACATCGCGCCGCCCACCGTGCGTATTTCCGCCACCTACACCGGCGCGTCGGCCAAGACCGTCGAAGACTCGGTGACCCAGGTCATCGAGCAACAGATGAAAGGCCTGGACAACCTGACCTATATGTCGGCCTCCAGCAGTTCGGCGGGCAGCGCCAGTATCAGCCTGACCTTTGGCGCCGGCACCGACCCCGATGTGGCGCAGATGCAGGTGCAGAACAAGCTGCAACAGGCCGAGTCGCGCTTGCCGCAGTCGGTGCAGAGCGAAGGCCTGACCGTGACCAAGGGCGGCTCGGACTTCCTGATGATTGCCGCCCTGGCCTCGGATAATCCCAGCGTCACCGGCACCCAGATCGGTGACTACATCTCCAGCACCTTGCTCGACTCCATCAGCCGTATCGACGGCGTGGGCGACGTGCAGACCCTCGGTTCGGGCTACGCCATGCGCATCTGGCTGGACCCGGCGCTGCTGGAAAAATACGCGTTGATGCCGTCGGATGTGAGCACTGCGCTGGAGGCGCAGAACACCGAGGTCTCAGCCGGCCAACTCGGCGCATTGCCGGCGGTTAAGGGCCAGCAACTCAATGCCACCATCAGCGCGCGCAGCAAACTGCAGACGGCCGAGGAGTTCCGCAATGTGGTGGTCAAGTCTGGCAGCGACGGCGCGGTCGTGCTGCTCGGCGACGTGGCGACCGTGGAGTTGGGCAGCGAGAGCTATGACATCAACTCGGCCCTCAACGGCAAGCCGGCTGCCGCCATGGGGGTGCAACTGGCGGCGGGCGCCAATGCGCTGGAGGTGGGCGAGGCAGTCAAGGCCAAGCTCAAGGAACTGGCGCCGTTTTACCCCACCGAAATGCAATTGAAGAACGTGATCGCCTACGACACCACGCCCTTTGTGAGCCTGTCCATCGAGGAAGTGGTCAAGTCCCTGGGCGAGGCCATCGTGCTGGTGGTGCTGATCATGTTCCTGTTCCTGCAAAACCTGCGGGCCACGCTGATCCCGGCGATCACTGTGCCGGTGGTGTTGCTGGGCACGTTTGGCGTGTTGGCGTTGTTCGGTTACTCGATCAATACCCTGACCATGTTTGCCATGGTTTTGGCCATTGGCTTGCTGGTCGACGATGCGATTGTGGTGGTGGAAAACGTCGAACGGGTGATGGCCGAGCAGGGCTTGTCGGCCCTGGCGGCCACGCGTCAATCGATGAATGAAATCACCAGTGCACTGGTCGGCATCGCCCTGGTGCTGAGCGCGGTGTTTATTCCCATGGCGTTTTTTGGCGGTTCCACCGGGATCATCTATCGGCAGTTTTCGGTGACCATCGTCTCGGCCATGGTGCTGTCGGTGGTGGTGGCGATGACCCTCACGCCGGCACTGTGCGCCACGCTGCTCAAGCCGGGGCACGCGGTTCAACGGGGCTTCTTCGGTTGGTTCAACCGTTCCTTCGAACGCTGTTCCAGCGCCTATGAAGCGTTGGTCGGCGCTGTCCTGCAACGCTCATGGCGCAGCCTGGTGGTGTATGTGCTGATCGCCGCAGCCATGGCGGCGGGTTATGCCAGCTTGCCTACTTCGTTTTTGCCGGATGAGGACCAGGGCATTCTCATGGCGCAAATCCAGCTGCCGGTGGGCGCTACCGACAGCCGCACCCAGGCGGTGTTGCAGCAGTTCGAGGCGTACATGCTCAAGCAGCCGGAAGTCGAGGCGATGATCAGCATCAGCGGCCTGGGCATGGGCGGCAACAGCCAGAACACCGCACGGGCGTTTATTCGCTTGAAGGACTGGAGTGAGCGCTCGGACGATGCCGCCACGATTGCCCAACGTGCCACCTTGGCCCTGGCAAGCATTGGCGATGCCGATGTATTCGTGATGCAACCGCCCGCCGTGCGTGGCCTGGGCCAGAGCTCGGGGTTTGATTTGCAGCTCAAGGACCTCGCCGGTCTTGGCCACGACGCATTGGTGGCGGCGCGCGAGCAGTTCATCGCGCTGGCCAGGCAAGACCCGCGCCTGCTGGGCGTGCGCAGCAATGGCCTGGACGATGCACCGCAACTCAAAATCAGCATCGATGACCGCAAGGCCGGGGCCCTGAGCCTGAGCACCAGCGACATCAACAGCACCTTGTCCACGGCGCTGGGCGGCACCTATGTGAATGACTTCCTCAACCAGGGCCGCGTGAAGAAGGTCTACGTGCAGGGTGAAGCCAGCACGCGGATGCAAGCGGCCGATCTGGACCACTGGTTCGTGCGCAACAGCAACGATGAAATGGTGCCGTTTTCGTCATTTGCCAGCAGTGCCTGGAGCTATGGCTCGCCGTTGCTGGAGCGCTACAACGGTACATCCTCGCTGGAAGTGGTCGGCGACCCGGCGCCCGGTGTGAGCTCCGGCGCGGCGATGGACGCGGTGGAGGCGATTGCCCGGCAACTGCCCGATGGCATCGGCTACGAGTGGACCGGCCAGTCGTACCAGTTGCGTCTTTCCGGGTCCCAGGCGCCGTTGCTGTATGCGGTGTCCATCCTGTTTGTGTTCCTGTGCCTGGCCGCGCTGTACGAGAGCTGGTCGGTGCCGTTCTCGGTGATCCTGGTAGTGCCCCTGGGTATCGTCGGCGCGGTGTGGGCCACACGCTTTACGGGATTGAGCAATGACGTGTACTTCCAGGTCGGCCTGCTGACCACCGTAGGGCTGGCAGCGAAGAACGCGATCCTGATCGTCGAGTTTGCCAAGCACCTGCAGGAGCAAGGCAACAGCCTGCGCGAGGCGACGCTGATCGCCGTGCGCCAGCGTCTGCGGCCGATCCTGATGACGTCCCTGGCCTTCATGTTCGGCGTGCTGCCCCTGGCCGTGAGCAGTGGCGCAGGTTCCGCCGGGCGCCGGGCCATCGGCACCGGTGTGCTGGGCGGCATGTTCAGCGCCACGGTGCTGGGGATCTTCTTTGTACCGCTGTTTTTTGTGTTGATTCGCCGCCGCTTTGGCCGAGCCGGCACGACGCCCATTGTCGAAAAAGGTGACGCATGACCCGCTTTCTCTTCCCGTTAGTGGCCGCAGTGGTCTTGAGTGGCTGCATCAACCTGGCGCCACACTACCAGCAACCCGAGGCACCGGTGCCTGGCGAATGGCAAGCGGATGTGCAGGGTGAGGTGCCGGCCGACATCCAGTGGCAGCAGTTCTTTACCGACCGCCGCCTGGTACACCTGCAAACCCTGGCCCTGGCCAATAACCGCGACCTGCGCCTGGCCAGCCTGAATATCGAGAAGGCCCAGGCGCAATACCGCATCCAGCGCGCAGCGGCGTTCCCGACCCTCGACGCCAGCGTCAACGGTACCCACAGCCGCACGCCGGGCTCGCTGTCCAGCAGCGGCACGGCCGTGACCAGCCACGACTACAGCGCGCAATTGGGCCTGAGCAGCTATGAGGTCGACGTGTTCGGCCGCGTGCAGAACCTGCAGGACGAAGCGCTGGAAGACTACCTGGCGCTGACCGAAACCCGGCGCAGCACGCAAATCAGCCTGGTGGCCGAAGTGGCCACCGCCTGGCTGACCCTGGCCGCCGACAACGAGCACCTGCAACTGGCCGAAGAGACCCTGGCCAGCCAGCAATCCACCTACGAACTGACCCAGCGCAGCCACACCCTGGGTGGCTCCACGGCGTTGGCCGTGGCCCAGGCGCAAACCACCGTCGAATCGGCGCGGGTCGATGTGGCCGAGTATCAGAGCCAGATCCTCCAGGACCGCAACGCCCTGCGCCTGCTGGTCGGCAGCGACATCCCCGACGCCTTGCTGCCCGACGCCCACCTGCGATCGGCAGCGGCGTTGGTGCAAGTGCCGGCCGAGCTGCCGTCGAGCCTGTTGCAGCGGCGCCCCGACGTACTGGCGGCGGAGCACAGCCTCAAGTCCGCGAACATCGACATTGGCGCGGCCCGCGCGGCGTTTTTCCCCAGCATCAGCCTCACCGCGAACGCGGGCTCCGCCAGTGCGTCATTGTCCAGCCTGTTCAAGGCCGGCAGCGGCGCGTGGACCTTCGCCCCGAGCATCAGCCTGCCGATCTTCGATGCCGGCAGCAACCGCGCGACCCTGGATGCGGCCAAGGTCGAGAAAGAGATCCAGGTGCAGACCTACCAGCAAACCCTGCAAACCGCATTCAAGGAAGTCGCCGACGCCCTGGCCGTGCGCAGCACCCTGGACCAGCGCCTCACCGCCCAGCAAGCGCTGACCGAGGCGAGCCAGAAGAGCTACGACCTGTCCGACGCGCTCTACCGCGCCGGCTCGCAAAGCTACCTCGAAGCCCTGGATTCCCAACGCTCGCTGTACAGCGCCCAACAGGACCTGATCACCCTGCGCCTGGCGGAGCAGAGTAATCGGGTGAGTTTGTATAAGGTGATGGGGGGCGGGTGGCAGTAGCGGTGAAAACGGGGAGCCCAGTTATTCCTCTGCCTGTTCGACTAGCGAGAGCGTTGTTTCATTCACGACAACGTGTTCTGTGTCAGTGACGCGTATCAGAAGGGTGTCGTCGGCACCCACAATGAGCTCACAGTTATCAAACACCTCCATTTGAATTGGGCAGCCTTTGGAGAACCAGTAACGGACCAAGGCGGTATTCAAACATTCATTCAGTTCCGGGAATTCAAGGCGGTGTCTGATGAGTAGGAACAGTTGTTCAAGGTTGTCCAGGAGCTGTTGTGAGTCCTTGAGCCCTATGCCAACGGCTGCAAGATAGGTAGCCTTAAAAAGGCAAGCGCACCGGCTTGCTCCCGTGGTCCGTGCCGTTAAATGTTCGGAAAACCGGGCCAGGCATGCTTCTGCGACAGACAGCCCATGCATGCCTTCACGCAGTGACAGCAGGGCACGCGTAAAGTACTCGATGATATTTCCAGCATCGCTGAGCAGCGGGTAGATCGAAAACAGCTTGTCACAGATGACGAGAAAACTAGTCGGGTCCCCGTTTTCCACACACAGTTCCAATGCTTGGCCCCACACCACCAGGCTCGATTGCAGAGCTTCAATTGAATACGGTGCGTTGACGTCGGCCCTGAGTACGGATGCAAGCGCTATGGCGGCAGGTACTTTTTTTTGCGACAGATACGCCGCTTGAACATAGAAAGTCATTTCCCTGCTCATGGTGAGGGCAGGGCCAGGGGCAATGACTTTAGCCAGGGAACGCTCTAAAACCGGCTTTAGCTCCAATACCGGCAGTGGCATGGCGAGTTTGGTGAAGGCAAACATGATATCCACCATCGCCCGCGTCATGCGCACGTGATCGGCCTGATTCAACCCAGGAAGATCAATGCCTTTCTTGATCTGCGCGGTGAGGGCAGGCAGAAAACGCACGGCGAGCGGTATGATTTCACACTTGATCGCACGGTTGTCTTCATCAGCCGTTGACAGGTCATTCGCGATTTTTAAGTAGAGCATTGCCAATAAGGCATTGACGTCGGGAGACATACCAAAATGCTCCTGAACAAGCCGGGTAGACTCCAGCACCTCAGCCAACCTATCCGGATCACGCTCCTCCATTGCCCCTCGTGTGACGATGTCGATGGTGTCGACCCAGAACAGCTCAAATCTGTCATTTGGGTACTGTTTGAATTCGTTGAGGAACTGCGCGGCCTCAACGTTGACTGACCGCGCTAGCTCATCATTGATCTCTTTGGATGACGGGTCAGTGATCAAATGTGTATGCGCTTTGTGCAGTCTGTAACCCACCTCCTGATCCGTCGGAAAACGTTGTGCCAACGTCGCTAGCAACGCGTATGCCTGCTGGGTATGTTGAGGCGCAGATTTTTCAGTGCCGAGCTTGATCATTGCGTTGTAAAGCAAGCGCGCCAGCATGTACGGTGCCGATTTGTTTGGGGCTGGAGACTTGCAGGCGACCGAGGTAAGCATCGATAACAAACGCAAATAACCAGGGATATTAGTGGTGGTTTTTTTCAACGCATCAAGGGTTTGAAGCAGGTTGTGAGGGTTGATGGACCACGCCGATGTCAGGATGGCTTCAAGTGAAGGATCGGTCAGCACCGGCAACCCGCTGGGTCGCCTGGAGGCCTGGGCGAAAGGCATTTGAGTGCGCCACAGTTCATCGATAAAGAATTCACCGATAAGGTCCGGTTGCAGGACGCCTCTGGGAGGGCATTCTTCCAAGGCCCGTTTGATCGTAGGCGCCAATTGGTCGCTGGAAATCAGGGTAGCCAAATCTTTCCACAGCTGTAGTTGTTGGCTGTTCAACTGTTCGAATAGCTGCTCGTCGGACCTCAGTTCTCCAACGGTCGGCAAGCGAAACTTCTGGGATGAGTCGTCCTTGATAAGGAGGTACTTTTTTTCTTCCCCATCGAGCTGAACCACTATTTGATGATTCTCTTGAAGAATGTCCAGTCCGCGAGTCAGTGTTGCCAGTGCGATTAGTTGGACCAGTCCTGGAAATTGTTGTTGATCGGCGCACTTGGTTTCCCAATGACGCGCCTCGCGGTCCAGTACCGGTAGCAGCAGCTCCCGCAGGGCGGGGACTTGAGTTTCATGGGGCGCTCGGCTGAAAGCCCCTGCAATCAGTGCAATCAGCAAAGGTCGGCCCTCGCTGACCTGCTTGACTTGTGACCAGAATGGCGAGGAGGGTGGCGGCAGGGATTCCACTACCTCCGGTGCGCCTGCCTGCAACCATGTGCGTAACAGCGCAGTGGTATGTGTGTTCAGCGCATTTAATTCAAGCGGCGCTCGATAACAATGGTTTCTGATTAAAGTCGCGTTGAGACTTTCACCACCGACCAGCTCGTTCCACCAGTCAGCACTACCGTTGGCCTCGCGCTCCAGCAGCAAAACACGCAGTTTCGTCGTCCGGCTTTCGCTCAGAGCGCAGCAATTGTTCAATAGTGACTTGAGAGCCTTAGCGTCTCGCGCCGCATAGTCGAAAATCAACAGGGTGGGGCGTTGCAACTGTTGCAGTTGCTCAACCTTCGGGAGATTCTTTGCGTCGGTAAATCCGCAATACCAGACGTCCCGATATTTGAGCTCCAACTCATGGGCCAGGCGCGTCTTGCCAATACCGGCGGGACCACATAGCGTCCACCACCTGAATAGCGCTGGGTCCGCCATAAAGACACCCAGCGCATCTAAGTCAGCACTACGCCCCAGCAGCGGAATCTTGCGTTCCGCAAAAAACAGCCAGCGAGGTGTAAACGGGGCACTTTCTGCCAGTGAAGTTTCCGTTCTGATCAGCCATGTCGGCCGCTGTGCGGGGTCTTCGGACAGCCGATAGCTTTTGAGCAGTTCCAACACGGCCCGGACTTTGGCGGGCTCAAGCTTGGCGACTTTCTTGAGCAGGTCCTTGTAGTCGAGCACATCCTTCTTGCCGTTGAAGGTCAATCGGCTGCCCGTCACTTTATCAATGGAGGCCTGTTTGTAGCTGCGCTGCTTGTCGGTCAAAACATAGACGATGACCCGTTTGTAGGTGTCGTCCAGATCGTGTTTCAGGAACGTCTCCAGCGTGCCCTTTACCTTTTCAAGGTCGGTGGTACCGGTGACCTGGATACCGATGTGTTCGACGTCGTCCCCCAGATCAATGGCCGGGAAGCCCTCTTCCTCTTCATTCAGATTACGCAGGTCAGGCCAGCCCATGATGGTCTGGAACAGCGGAAGCACTATTTTCTCTGCGATCCGATGGATGTCGAACAGGCTCATTGCGGCGCTGGACTCGACACTTCTCACCAGCCAGACAAATTCCTCTCTGACCTCAAGCAGCAACTTCTGGTGATCCATAGAACGCCTTCATCCTTGAAAAATAGGGTGTGTTTCGACTCTGTAAGCGAGGCGAATCTACCGTTATCACACGTTGCTCTCAAGTCGTAGGACGAAGGCGGCTTTTTCCAAGAGGTTGGATACCCGCGCGTTGAACTATGGTCGCTTCTGATCCTGCGCCGCCTGCAACACCCGCAACAAATTCCCACTCCAGATATTCGCCACCTGGTGCTCGCTATACCCGGCATCCAGCAACCGCTGGGTAATCACCGGCAACTGGCTCACATCGTCCAGCCCGCTTACGCCACCGCCGCCGTCCCAGTCGGCGCCGATACCGACGTGGTCCGGGCCGGCCACTTCCAGCAGGTGCAACAGGTGCTTCATGAACACGTCGAGGCTGGCTTTGGGTTGGGCGAAGCGTTGGTTGAGGGTGTCGCGTTCCTGATAGAGCGCCTTGACCTGTTCCGGGCTGAGGGCGGCGAGGTTGTGGAAGCGTGCGCCGAGCGCGGCCATGGCTTTGTTGCGATCCGGGTTGGGCGTGAGGGGGATCAGGTAGTCGCTGTAGGCGTTGACCTGGATCACCCCGCCCTTGGCCGCCAGTTGGCGCACGCGGTTGTCGTCGAGGTTGCGCGGGTGCGGGTTGACCGCGCGGCTGCTGGAGTGGGAGGCGATGAGCGGGGCGCTGGACAACGCCAGCATCTGGTCGAACACCGCGTCGCTGGCGTGGGACACGTCGAGCAGGATGCCCAGGCGGTTGGCCCGTTGCACCAGGTCGCGGCCCTTGGGGCTCAGGCCTTTCCATTCCGGCAGCGCGGTGGCCGAGTCGGCCAGGTCGTTGTTCATGAAATGCACCAGGCCGAGCATGCGCAGGCCTTGGCGGTAGTAGGTGTTGAGCAACTCGGGATCGGAGCTGAGTGGATCGGCGTTTTCCATGCTGATAAACACCACGCGCTTGCCTTGGGCCGCAATACGCCGGGCGTCGGCGGCGGTCAGGGCCAGGGCGAAGCTGTCGGGGTTGCGGTCGATCACATCGCGGATGCGGGTGAGGGTGGCCAGGCCATAGGCGCTGGCGTAGGCGCGGCCTTCCTCGGTGCGTGGGCCCTGGGGGGTGTAGACGGCGAAGAAACCCCCATCCAGGCCGCCTTCGCGCATGCGCGGCAGGTCGACCTGGCTGCCGTCCTGGCGGTAGTCGTGGCGCTCGAGGATGTTCCAGCCGGGGCGGGTCAGGGTCAGCGGCGTGTCCAGGTGGCTGTCCAGTACCAGCAGGCGTTGGTGCAGGGCCAGGGTGGCGGGGCTGACGGCGGTGTCGGCGTGGGCCAACAGTGGCAGCAAGGCGAGCAGCAGCAGGCGCTTGTTCATGTTCAGAACTCCATGCTCAAGGTGCTTTGGAAGGTGCGCGGCGAACCCGGGCGGAACACGGCGGGGCCGCTGGTGCTGGTGAGGATGTAGCCGAGGTAATCCTTGTCGAACAGGTTGTCGACATTGAAGCGCACCTTCACATTCTTCAGTGGGCCGTAGTGCAGGCGCTCGCCCCCCAGATCCAGATAGGCGTTGTACAGGGTGTAGCCGGGCACCGATTCACTGTTGGTGAAGTTGCTGTAGCGCTCGCCGATATAGCGTGCCGAAAAGTTCAGCAGTGCCCATGGCGCCAGCTCATAGGTAACCCCGGCCTGGGCCAGCCAGCGCGGGCTGTCGGGCACCTCGTTGCCTTTGATCGAAAGGCCGCCGGCGTCGTTCCGGAACGTGGAGGTGTTGTAGGTCAGGTTGCCGTTGAGCACCACCTTGTCGGCCAGGACCGGGGGTTTCCATTGCCCGCTCAGCTCGGTGCCGTAGGCCTGCACCTTGCCGACGTTCTGGTAGTACGTTTCCACCTGGCTGCTGCCGGGCACGGCTGAGGCGAAGGCTTGCAGGCGGTTATCGAAGTCGGTGCGGTACAGCGCCCAGGCCGCGTTGAAGGTCGGGCGGTTGATGCGATAGCCCACCTCGTAGTTCTTCGCCCGCTCCGCCTCCGGTGGCGGCGCGCTGGGGCTGGCCGCGCGGAAGATGTCGTCGGCGCCACGGGGCAGGGCCATGTTTTCCGAATAGGAAGCAAATACCTGGGTGTCATCGGTGAGGTTGTAGACCAGCCCGGCCTGGGGCAGGAAGGCGTCGTTCCACTGGGTGGCCAGGCGCGGCTGGCGGTCGTTGATGTAGTCGCCGGCGTTGCGATAGCCCTCGATGCGGTACTTGAGGTGCAGGCTCTTGAAGCCGAACTGCAGGCGCAGGCGGTCGTCGAGCAGGGTCCAGGTGTCCTTGAGGTGGTACTGCAACGAATTGCGCGTAGAGCTGAAATCCCCTTGCAGGTGCACCGGCTCATTGAACAGCGGCTCGCCGGCCGGGCTGCCGTCGGTGAGGTTGTAGCGCGCCTGCTGGCGGTTGAACACATCGGTCTCGGCCCACACCCCGGTGTCGATCTGGTGCTGGCCGATGTCCCATTGCAGCCCGGTGCGCCCGCCGAAGCGGTGGCCGCTGAGGGACGACAAACCGTATTGCACGCCCCGTGGGGCAAACAGGCCATCCACCGTGTTTTCGGCATTGTGCAGCGCCAGGGAGGTGGCGTAGGCCTCCGGGGACACGCCAAAGCCTTTCTTGGCCTCGTAGTAGAGGGTGGTGTAGTTGAGCAGGTCCGGGCGGATCTCGAACTGGCCGCCCAGGCTGTACAAGGTGTCGCGGCGCTGGTTCACCGCCTGTTTGTAGAACTGGTTGTAGTTGGTGTTGCTGTAGCGCACGCCGGGCACGCTCTCGGGTAAGTCGGGCAGGCTGCCGAGGTAGGCGAAGTAACGGCCCGAGCGACCGAACGGGTCATTGGCGCTGCCGTCGTACTGGGCGCTGCTCACGTAGGGCGAGTCGTAGTCGTAGAACGCGTTGTGCACGGCGCGCAGCCACACCTCGTCACGTTCACCGAAGCGATAGCGCACCTTGGCTTCCAGGTGTTCACGGTCGATGGTGCCGGGGCCGCGCCATAGGTCGCCGTCGATTTTCGAGCGGCTGAAATACGCCGACAGGCCCTGGTACTCGCCGCTTTGCAGCTTGACGAAACTGCGCCGCAGGCTGTCGCTGCCGAGGGTGTAGGACAGGCTGGCGCCCGGCTCGAGGGTGGGGTTGCTGGTCTGGTAATCCACATACGGGCCCAGGGACGCATAGCCCGATTGCGACACGTCGCCCGCGCCGGTGGAGGCGGTGACCCGCTCGGTGTTTTCATTGTCGACGTAGCGATAGATCGGGCTGCCGCCGAACTGATCGGTACGTCCCAGGGGCACACCGTCGATGGAAAAGCCGATCTGCTGCAGGTTGAAGGCACGCACGAACACCGAGTTGCCGAACTCATACAGGCCCAGCGCATCGTTGACCTGCACGTTGAAACCGGGCAGCGCCTCGAGCATTTTCAGCCCCGAAGTGCCGGCCGGCGCCGACAGCAACGCCTGGTGCGAGATGCTCAGGGTATTGCTGATCTTGTCTTCGCCAATGGCGGCGCTGGCTTCAGTCACGCGGGCACCGACCACCTCGACTTTGCTCAGTCGGGGTTCGGTGGAATCGGCGGCCTGCGCCGCCCAACTTGAATCGGCGACCAACAGGCTGGCCAGCAGGGTCTTGCGGTACTGAGCAATCATTGTCTGTCCTTGGCAAGGGTGTGGCGTTAAAGCCCGGTGTGGGCTTGGGCGAGAAACTCGGGCTGGGCCCACTCGTGCACGCTGAAGTCGTTCTGCAGGAAGCCGCGTTGCACCAGGAAGTCCTTCTTCAGTTCCAGGGCCGCCAGGTTCTGCGGCGCCAGGTTCGGCACAAAATCCAGCTCGGCAATGGCGCGGCGGATAAACCCGGCGTCCGGCAGGAAGGTCACGCGGGTGAACAGCTCGGCGGCGGCATCGCGGTGCTGGTTGATCCAGCGCCCGGCGCGGATCGCGGCGCGCAGGAACGCCACCAACACCTGGGGATGCTCTTCGGCAAAGGCGCGGTTGACGGTGGTGGCGTAGGGGCCGTTGTGGTTTTTCAGGGTCCAGTCCGGGTAGCGTTCCAGGTCTTCGATTACCGTGAATTCACCGCTGGCGAGCAGTGCCGGCACATGCCCGGCGGCGACATGCAGCGCGTCCACACGGCCTTCGGCCAGGGCCTGCACCTCATGCCCGGGTTGGCCATGCAGCCCATGCAGTTGCGACCAGAACGCCGAAGGCCGCACCGCCGGCAGCAAGGTCTGCGGATCACCTTCATCCTCCAGCTCGATCAGGCGCACTTGCGACGGCTCCAGCCCGGCCAGTTGCAGGGCATTGAACAGGCCATGTTCGGCCAGCGCCTTGAGCACATCGACCCGCGCCTTGTTGCGGCTCACCGGTACGCCGATGCGCTTGCCGAACAGGTCGGCGACCTGGCGGATACGCCCCTCGGCACGCACAAGGATCTGCCCGGCGCGTTGGGTGGCGGTGCTGGCCACCAGCAACGTATCGGCCTGGTCGGCGCGCGCCCACAAGGCCGGCACCGCGCCGCCGTCGCGAATCAAGCGGGCTTCGCCATGGGTGAAGTGCGGCAGCCAACCGAGGTTGTCGGGCAGTGAGCGCAGGTAGATCGCGTCGGCGCCGACGCGTTGGTATTCCTCGTCCAGCCAACCGAGTTCAACGGCAATATTGGACGCAACCAGCAGCGGGCAAATGCTGTAGTGGGTGGGCAGTGCTTGGCTCATGGCAGACTCCTTGGGGAATGGGGGGTGGTGCTCAGGCGTTCGAGGCCTTGTTGCAGGTCGGCGAGCAGGTCCTCGACGGCTTCAAGGCCTACGTGCAGGCGCAGCAACACGCCTGGTTCAATCAGTGCTGAAGGGTGGCGCTGCTGTTGGCGAATCAGACTCTCGAAACCGCCCCAGCTGGCGCCCATGGCGAACAACTGCAGGCTTTCCAGGAAGGCGTTGGTTTGGGGCTCGAAATGCGGCTTGAGGACCACGCCGAACAGCCCGGTGGAGCCGAGGAAATCGCGCTTGAACAAGTCGTGCCCGATGGCCCCCGGCAGCGCCGGGTGCAGCACCTGGGCCACTTCGGGACGCTGTTGCAGCCACTGCGCGACGGTGAGCGCCGAGCGCTGGTGCTGGCGCAGGCGTACACCCAGGGTGCGCAGGCCACGCAGGCCCAGGTAGGCGTCGTCGGCGCTGGCGATATAGCCCAGTTGGCGGACGGTCTCGCGCACCGTCGAATACAGGGTTTCAGTGGTGACGATCACGCCGAGCATGGCGTCGCTATGGCCCACCAGGTACTTGGTGGCGGCATGAATCGAGATGTCCACGCCGTGGGCGAACGCCTTGAAGAACAGCGGCGTGGCCCAGGTGTTGTCGAGCATCAGCAGTGCGCCGTGGGCATGGGCGACGCGGGCCAGGGCGGGAATGTCCTGGACCTCGAAGGTGCTGGAACCGGGTGCTTCGGCGTACACCAGGCGCGTATTCGGGCGCAGCAAGCCGGCGATGTCGGCACCGAGCATCGGCGCGAAGTACGTGGCCTCAATGCCATAGCGCGGCAGGATCTGGTCGAACACCTGGCGCGCATGCCAATAGCAATTGTCGGTCACCAGGATATGGTCGCCGGCCCGCGCCACGGCCAGCACCGCGCCGACAATCGCCGCCAGGCCGCTGGGCATGATCAGCCCGCGAAAGCCGCCTTCCAGCTGCGCCACGGCGTCTTCGAACGCGGCGGTGGTGGGGTTGCCGTTACGGCCGTAGATATGCCCGCGATAGTGCGGGTCGGCGGCCTGTTGCAGGTGGTTTTCGAGGGTACCGGTGTCGGGCCAGATAAAGGTCGAGCTGCGATACACCGGGGTGTTGACGCTGCCTTCGTGGCTGGCGGGGTCGCGTCCCAACCGGGTCAGCAGGGTATCGTCATGCATGGGGTCAGTGCTCATGTGCGCTCCAGCCGTTTGGCCAGGCAGGAGAGGGGGTAGATGTAGACAAAGAAGGCGATGAACACCAAGCCGTAGGCGGGCAGCAGCAGGTCGTTGCGCAGTTGGGTGGACAGGTGCGATTGCACGGTGGTCATCAGCTCTTCCACCCCCAGCAGATTGGCCAGGGAGGTGGACATGGTCACCGCGCAATACAGGTTCATCCACGGCGCCACCAGGCTGGGCAGGGTCTGCGGGATGATCACGTGGCGCAGCGCCTGGCCGTGATGCATGCCCAGGGCCCGGGCGGCTTCCCATTGCCCCAGCGGCACCGCGCGTACGGCGCCGCGCACGATCTCCGAGACATAGCCGACAGCGGGCAGGGCCAGGCCCAGCGCGACCTTGAGCCAATCCGGCAATTGCCACCAGCGCCCGGCCCAATGCACTTCATAGGGCAACAGGTAGGCCACGTAGAACATCACCACCAGCCACGGCAGGTTGCGCAGCAGGCGGCTCAGATGCCCGGCACCACGACGCAGGCGCGGCCGGGCGCTGACCTGCAGGCTGCCGAGCACGACACCGGCCAGCGTGGCTACCAGCATCGCGGTGACGCCCATGAGGATATTCAGGCCGAAGCCTTGCAGCAGCGCCGGCGCCCACTGCCACAACAGCGCGGGCCAGGACGGTTCAGGCAGCATCGGGCAACTCCTGGCCAGGCAGGCGCAGGTGATGTTCCAGGCGGCGCAGCAGCCAACTGCTGGCGCCGATCAGCAGCAACCAGACCAGCAACAGCACCTGCATCATCTCGGCGACGTTGAAGTTGTCCGACCAGATCCGATTGCTCGCATAGAGCAATTCCGGCACCGCAATCGCGTAGGCAATCGAGGTCGACTTGATGGTTTGCACCACCGTATTGCCCATGGCCGGCAGGCTGTTGCGCAGCGCCAGCGGCAGCACGATATGGCGCAGTACCGTGGCGCCCTGCATGCCGAGGGCGGCGGCCGCGTCGAGGGTGGCGCGGGGCACGGCATCGATCCCGGCGCGCAGGTTCTGCGCCTGGAACGCACCGTTGTGCAGGGCAATCACGATGATCGCCCATTGCGTGCCGTTGAGCAGCCGCACGCTGCCGTCGTCCACCAGCGGCAGCCAGGCGCCGACGCCGAAGTAGAAAAAAAACAGCTGCACCAACAGCGGCGTGTTGCGAAACAACGCGACGTACGCCGCGCTCAACTGGCGCCACGGCAAGCGGCGCGAACCCAGGCCGGCAGCGCCCCACACGCCGATCACCAGGGACAGGGCAATACTCGCCACCGACAGCAACAGTGTCAGGCCCAGGCCGAGCAGGAAGCGCTGGCGGTCCATCGGGTCCCACAGGATGCTCAGCGACAGGCCATGCTGTTCCAGCCACAGGCGCAGGTTGGCCTCACTCATGGCTGGCCCGCGCATGCTGCTGCGCTACCCAGGCATTCGGCGCCAGGCCGTAGCGCTGTTCCAGGCCGATGATCACGCCCTGGGCATGCCAGCCTTCGACAATACTCGACACCGCTGCCAACAACGCCGGCTGGCCCTTGCGCAAAGCAATGCCCCACGGCGCCGGATCCTGGCCCGGCAGCTTGACCTCGTAATCGGCCCATTCCGGCTGGCGCGCCAGGGCGCTGTACAACGCATCGTCACCCATCGCCCCCAGGCAACGGCTGTCGGCCACCGCCTTGCGCACTTCGGCCGTGCCGTTGAACGAGGCGAACTGCACGCCGTAGCGCGTTTCAAAGGGGCGCACCCACACACTGGTGGCGGGCGCACACAGGGTCTTGCCGCGCAGGCTTTGCCAGTCCGGCACGGCGGTGCTTTTCGGCGCAAACACCGTGGCGGCCGAGCTGTAGAAACCGGGGCTGGCGAAATCCACTTCGCGCCGCCGTGCGGGGGTGTCGAGCAGGGACGTGACCAGCACTTCACAACGGCCCTGTTCGAGAAACAGCAAGCGGTTGAGCGGATTGACTTGCACAAGTTGCAGCTTGAGCGGCTGGCCGACCTTGGCAGACAACTGGCGTTGCAGGTCGACGATCAGGTCCAGGATCAACCCGCCGGGCTTGCCTTGGGCATCGAAGGTCTTGAAGGGGGGGAATTCGTCGCTGGTGCAGACGTTGAGGGTGCCACGGGATTGGGCCCGTTCCAGCAGGGGGGCGGCGTGGGCGTGGAGCGCGCCGAATGCAAAAATAACCAACAGCGCCCGCTGCCAAAGTGACCTGTCGTAAGGGCCGGAGGCAAGTCGAATCGTCGCACCGCCCCTTCCACTTTTATCAGGGCAACGAGTGAGCGCACTCATGTCGCACTCCAGCCCAGGCGCGACCGCTGCGCCGCGCCGCTGGGAAAGGGCTGCGGCGTACCGAGCTGCTGCGCCAGGAAGGTCAGGTAGGCCGCTTCTTCCAGGTTCACCAACAACCGCGTCGCCGCCAGCACGTCCCGCTCCGACCACGCAAACGGCCCGTGATTGGCCAGCAACGCCGCTGGCGCACGCGGATGTTCGCGTAACGCCGCCACCACCGGCTCCGGCGCATACCGCGGCCCCCACGCCGTCAGCGGCACCTCCTGGTCTTCATCCAGAATCCCCAGCAACTGCGTGGCATGGGGGCGCAACGCTCGGCCGGCAATCGCGAAGGCGGTGAGATACGGCGAGTGCGTGTGAATCACCGCATTCACCGAGGGCCGCTCGCGGTAGATCGCCACGTGCAGCGCCGCCACTTCCTTGAGGTTGTCGGTGAGGCTGCCCTGGCTGTGTTGCAGGTCGAAATCGACAATCGCCGCCACGCCACTGTCGGCGCCGCTGAGCGAGGCGATCACCAGCCGTGCTTCGCCGGGAATACGCAGGCTGATATTGCCCGCCTCATTGCTCGACAACACCTGGTGCTTGATCAGCAGTTGCTTGGCCAGGGCAAAGTCGTGTTCGAACACTTGGGTAAAACGCACAGGATCAAAGCTCATGGGAACTCCTTGGTTGAGTCAGAAGCGGTAGTCGGCTTTCACGTAGTAGAAGGCGCCTTCGGCACCGGCCGGGGAGATGCTCTGGTAGGCCACGCGCCCGCCGACAAAGCGGTTGGCCACGTCGATCTTGTCCGGGTAGCTGTCGAAAATATTGTTGCCGCCCAGGGTCAGGGTGAGCGCCTGGCTGATGTCGTAGGACAGGCTGGCGTTGCTCACCCATTGCGCCGAAAAGGTCTGGTCGCGGGCTTCGCCGAGGTTGGAATCGAGGGTGTAGGTGCCGTAGCGAATCGTGTTGACGCTCGCCTGCCAGGCACCCTTGCGCCAGTCGGCACCGAGGATCAGCTTGCTGTTGGGCGAGGCGCTTTCCACATAGCTCAGGGCTTCGCGATTGATCAGGGTGATGCCGGTGCCGGCCAGCGGGCCGGGGTTGTCCTTGATGTCGGTGACCTGGGTCTTGCTGTAGTTGAAGGCGCCGTTGAGGGTCAACTGGCTGGCGTCGGCCAGGTCCAGGCGATAGTGGGCGGCGAGGTCCACGCCGCTGGTCTTGGTGTCGAGTGCGTTGGTGAAAAAGCTCACCCCGGAGTAGTTGCCATAGCCTTGGTTGGCGAGGATCTGGCTGACCTGGGGGCCGCTGAGGGTTTCCGACAGGGCAATGCGGTCCTTGATGCGGATGTGGTACGCATCGAGGCTGACACTTGCACGCTCGAGCGGCTGCCAGACCACGCCGAGGGACAGGCTGGTGGATTTTTCCGGCTTCAGGTCACTGGCGCCCAAGGCGCGGGCGACCGGGGTGTTCACGCTGACGGTGCCGACCTGGTAGGCGGTGGGGTCGCCGGCCTTGAACTCGGTCTGGGTCGCCGAGGTGCCGATCTGCCCCAGGGTGGGCGCGCGGTAGCCGCTGCTCAGGGTCGAGCGCAGGCCCCACTGCGGGGTGAAGTCGTAGCGCGCGGAGAACTTGCCGGTGCTGGTGGTGCCGAAATCGTCGTAGTGCTCGCTGCGCCCGGCCAGGCCCAGTTGCAGTTTGTCGGTGACTTGCTGCTCCAGGCCCAGGTAGCCGCCGAACACATGGCGGGCATAACGGCCTTCGTCGCTGTCCTGGGTGCCGGGGAAGCCCTGGGCGCCGCCGGCACGGGCGGGCAGGGCGCTGCCGTGGGTCCAGGAGGCGAGGTCGCCGGCGATCACTTCATAGGCTTCGTTGCGCCACGCCAGGCCGCTGGAGAACACCAGCGGGCCTGCGCCCCAGCCGACCTTGAGTTCCTTGATGTGGTCCAGCCCGACGTTGGTTTGCTCATTGACCAGCGCCCCGGCATTGAAGCTCGTCGGGCTCGCGGCGCCGAGGCTGGCGTTGAGCGAATCGCTGAGGTGATAGTCGATGCGGTTGCGCCCGTAGTTGGCACTGAGGTCAAAGCTGCCAAGTTGCTCATCGCGAATCTTCACGCCGCCGGTGACCGAGGCATCCCGCGAGCGCACGTCGAGCAGTGGCAGGAAACCGTTGGGGTACACGGCCACCAGGTTGTTGGGGTCGATGGGGCGGCGAAAGGTTGCCTGGGATTCGCCGGTACGGTCCTGGTAGGTGGCGAAGCCGTACAGGTCGACCGTGTCGCTCAGGGACAGGCCGCTGTTCAGCGCCAGGTTCCAGTCTTCAAGGCCCGGCGAGCCGTAGCGCCAATGGCGGTCGGCATCCGCTTCACGGGCGTCGCCGCTGGGGTAGAACTGCCGGCCATCGGTGCCGCCGGTGGAGGTGCGTTCGCTGCGCAGGCCTTCGCCACTGAGGGTGAGGAAGCCATCGCCGGGCAAGGTGAAACCGCTCCAGCCCCCCACCGACCGGCGAAAGCCATCGCCCTTGGTGTACTGGCCGAAGGTGCTTTGCACGGCGCCGCCGTGGTCCTGCTCCTTGAGCACGATATTGACCACCCCGGCAATCGCATCCGAGCCGTATTGGGCCGAGGCGCCATCGCGCAGCACTTCGATATGGTCGACGGCGCTGACGGGAATCGTCGACAAGTCCACCGCCTGTGAGCCACGCCCCAGGGTGGCCTTGGTGTTGACGAACGCCGAGGCATGCCGACGCTTGCCATTGACCAGCACCAGCACCTGGTCGGCGGCCAACCCACGTAACGACACCGGCCGCTGCGACGACACGCCATCGGTGCCGTTGACCTGCGGGTAGTTCACCGACGGCACCAGGGTTTCCAGGGCCTTGGCCAGGTTATCGGTGCCGGCGCGCTGCAGTTGCTCGCTGCTGATCACATCCACGGGGGCCGCGCTTTGCAGTGCGGTGACGTCGCTGCGCCGGGTGCCGATCACCTCCACGGATTTCAGGCGTGGCGCCAGCGGTTGGCTGTTGGCCGCCGCTGCAGGGTCGGCCAGTCGATGGATCAATACCGCACCGCTGGCCGTCTGGCTGAAGCCCAACGGGGAGCCGCCCAAGGCAATGCCCAGCGCCTGTTCCTGGCTCAGTCGGCCCTGGATCGCGCGGCTCCCACGGCCTTCCACCAGCGGCGGGTCGAAGGCGATAGGGTGGCCGCTTTGCTGGGAGATGCTCAGCAGCACCTCATCCAGGGGGCCTGCGGGGATATTGAAGTCAATCACCCGTTGTACCGACGCCGCGTCGTTTTGCGCCAACGCCAGGCTTGGCAGCGTCAGCCCGCCCATGGCCAATGCACACGCCAAAGGCGCCAGGGTGAATCCTGTTTTCAACATGTGAATCTGCTCCGGGTCGTGATGTTCTTTACGACCTTGAGCAACTTCGCGTGTGGATTTTCACTACTAAGTTAGAACGATTAGTTGGGTGTCTAGATGATTTAGTTGCGCTTATAAGCTTCGATCAAATGGGTCTAAGTGCGCAGTGAAAATATAAGGGACTATCTGCACAAGGGTACTGACAGCCAGAACGGGTTGTCCGCGCAAAGCATACAACGTTCACCGCGATGAACGTGTACGGCGGTCTGCACGCTTACGGAGAAGCTCATCAGGAGACAGATACCCATGTCTGAAGTGCAAGTTCTACAGGTTCATGTCCAACGACCTGGCCGTTCGGTCAGTTGTGGCGAAAAAACGTTTCAGCTTAGCCTTCTCGCGGTAATCAAAGGAGGAGATTGCTATGTCTGAAGCCCTGGCTATTCGTTGCGAAAACACCGTGCCGCGCAGCATGGTGCACCGTGCCGCCGTCAGCGAAGTGTTCCTGACCGGCGCGGAATTGGTAAAGGAAGGACACTTTCGCTGCAGCGCCCAACTACCGCGTACCCACAGTTACTTCAGTGAACATACCCACCGCGCCGCACACTACGACATGCTGTTATTGCTGGAAGTATTCCGCCAGGCGTCAATTTATATTTCCCATGCGTTCCTCGACGTCAGCGCCCAGGACAAGTTTATCTACCTGGACAGTGTGACCCGCGTGACCGACCGGAGTTTATTGGTGGTGGGGGATCGTCCGGCATCCGCCGAGATCGATGTCTACGTGGTGGATGAATACCTGCGCCACGGCGAGCGCAGTGGCGTGACCCTGAACATGTCCCTGAGCATCAATGGCGAAGTGGCTGCACGCCACGAACGCATGAGCATTCGCTGGATGAGCGGCGCGGCCTGGAACAAGATGCGTGCCCGTGGCCTGGCGGCGATTCCCGCCAACGCCGACCCATTGGCACAGTTGCCGCCACCCTTGAGTCCATCCGCCGTAGGGCGTCACTGGCTGAACAATGTGGTGCTCGGCCGTGAACTGGAGCAGGGCGCCGCGACGCTGGTGGCGCCGCTGATCGTCGACCTGAACAACCCGGCGATCTTCGACCACCCCCTCGACCATATCCCCGGCATGCTGTTGCTCGAAGGCTTCCGCCAAGTGGCGCTGGTGGCGGCGGACCGGCAGTTGCAGGTGGGCCCCGAGCAGTTGCTGTTATCCCGCTGCCATGTGGTGTTCACCCGCTTCGGTGAGTTTGGTTTGCCAACCCAGGTCCGTGCGGACCTGACCTCCCTGGCCCGCGACGAACACGGTCGCATCACCCTGGCGCTGGAGGTCGAGCAGGGCGGCGCGGTGATTGCCACCGCTGAGCTGGAGTTGCTGCCGCTGGTCGCCAGCCAACCCTTGGCCCTGGTGGCGGGAGGTGTGCGATGAGCGACCTGCAATTTATCTGGTTCGATTTCGGTGGCGTGCTGTCGCCGCCGATTCCGGCGCTGTTCGAGCAATACCAGGTCAAGACCGGCCTGGCTCCACACGTGCTGCAACAGGCCATGGGCGATGTGGCCGATGAGTTGGGCGTGCCCATGCTCGCGCCGGTGGAGAGTGCCTTGCTCACCGAGCGCGAGTGGGGCGAGCGCCTGGCGCAGGCCCTGCGTCGCCGTGACCCGCAGGTCGATTTATCCCGCGCTCACCTGCACACCTTCGGCGCGCAATGGTTCGCCGGGGTGCCGGCCAATGCGCCGCTGGTGGCCGCCGTGCGCGCACTCAAGCGTTCCGGTTTTCGCGTCGGCATCCTCACCAACAACGTGGTGGAGTGGGAGCGGCATTGGCGGGCGATGGTGGGCCTGGATGAGGTGGTGGACCTGATCGTCGATTCCAGCCAGGAGCGCAGCCGCAAGCCGGAGCCGGCGTTCTTCCAGGTGGCGACCGCGCGCTCGGGCGTCGCGCCGCAGCACAGCCTGTTGATCGACGACGTCGCGGAAAACATCGAAGCCGCCGCCGCGCTTGGCTGGCAAGTGCTGCACTTCATCGACAACCACCAGGCGCTCGCCCAGCTGCAGCGCCTCACCGCTGTCAGCCTGTTGCAACCTGCCGTGGAGCCTGCCTGATGAATATCGCCGTGATCGCCAGACCCGAGGTCACCGTGGCACGCATCCCGCAGTTGGATGCACCGCCGGCCTATCAACCCGCCAGCCCCGCCAATGGCCTGCCGAGGATTCTGCTGCCCAGCGGCCACCTGGCCTTTCACCTGACCCGTTACGAACACGTGCAGGCGTTGCTGCTGGATAACCGCGCGATACGCGCGCCGTGCAACGAAGAAGACGGCGCGAGCTTTTTGCCGACCATCACGCCGCCTGAACTGCTGCTCAACAATGACATCCCCGACCATGGTCGCCTGCGCAAGGTGGTGGCCCGGGACTTCAGCCCCAGTGGCGTGGCGTTGCTGCGCGACAAGGTGGAACACGCCACCCATGAACGCCTCGATGTATTGCAGCACCAGGCGCCCGGTGCCGATCTGTTTGCCCATGTGCTTGACCACATCCCCGCCACCGTGGATTGCCAGTTGCTCGGCATCCCCTTGAGTGACCGTGAGTATTACCGGCCCCTCAGCCACACCGTGCAGGTGGCGTCGGACGCCGATGTGCCGGAGCTGCTGAACCAGTTCTGGGGTGTGTACAACTACCTGACAGACCTGGTCACCGGTGCGCGGCCCACCGATCCCGATGGGCTGATCCAGCGCTTCGTCGCGACCCGTGCCGACAGCGAGCCGCCGCTCAACGACAAGGAGCTGGTGGGCATCCTCCTGGGGGTATTGATCGGCGGCGACCAGAACATCCTCACGGTGCTGACCAAATCGGTGTACACCCTGTTGGCGGCCCCTGAGCTGTGGCAGCAATTGGTCGACGATCCGGCGCTGATCCCGGAGGCGGTCGAAGAACTGCTGCGCCTGATTCCCCTGGGCACCATCTCGACCTTCCCGCGCCTGGCCAGCGTCGACCTGGAAGGGCCGTGGGGGCTGATTCCCGCAGGCAGCATCATTTACGCCGATGCGTTTGCCGCCAACCGTGATCCGGCGGCGTTCCCCGAGCCCCTGGCGATCCGCCTGGACCGCAAGGGTGCGCGGCATTTGCAGTTCGGCTACGGCATGCACAACTGCATGGGTGCCGCCCTGGCGCGCCTGGAAATCACCACGGTGTTGCAGATCCTCGTGCAGCGCTTCCCGAACCTGCGCCTGGCGGTGCCGGCGGACCAGGTGCCCTGGGTCGACGGCATCATCCTGCGCCGTCCTGCCCGCTTGCCGGTGCACGGCTTCACTTCAACCTGACCTTGGAAGGACCCATGAAAACGACCTTTGCCGATACGGCTCTACTGACCATCATCCTGCTGGCGATCTTCGTCGTGCCCAGTTCCATCTCGGGTACGGCGCTCGCGTTGCCGGCCATCGGCGCCGACATCCAGGCGCCGTTGACCAGCCTGCAATGGGTGGTCAATGCGTTCAACCTGGCGTTTGCCTGCTTCACCCTGGCGTGGGGCGCGCTGGCGGATCGGCTCGGGCGCAAACGCTGTTTTGTCGCCGGCGCTTCGCTGTACGTGGTGGCCTCGGTGCTGTCCGCCGTGGCCGAGAGTGCCTGGCTGCTGGATGCGGCGCGGGGGCTGGCGGGCATCGGGGCGGCGGCGATCTTTTCCTGTGGCATCGCGATTTTGTCCACCCACTTCAGCGGCCCGGCGCGGCTGCGCGCGTTTGCCCTGTTCGGCACCGTTGCCGGCCTGGGCGTGAGCCTGGGCCCGACCTTGTCCGGCCTGCTGCTGGACAGCGTCGGCTGGCGCGCGATTTTCTGGGCCCATGGGGTGACCCTGGTGATCGTGCTGCTGGGCAGCCCGTTGATTACCCGCGATGGCGTGCTGGCTGAACACACCGCGCGCTTCGATGTGCCGGGTGCGACGCTGTTTGTGCTGGCATTGTTGGCGCTGATGGTGGCGATTGTGCAGGGCTCGCAATGGGGCTGGAGCAGCCGCGGTGTACTCGGCCTGGTGGCGGTCGCCGTGGTGCTGTTGGCGGTGTTTACCTGGCAGGAGCGTCGCCACCTGCAGCCAATGCTCGACCTGTCGCTGCTGGCGCGCGGGCCCTTTGTCGGCCTGGCGCTGGTCACCGTGGCGGCGTCGTTCGGCTTTGTGACCTTGCTCACGTACCTGCCGAGCTACCTGTTCGGCGTGCTGCAATTGAGCGCGACCCATGCGGGCCTGGCGATGTTGCTGCTGACGGTGCCGATGCTGTTTTGCCCGATCCTGGCGGGCAAGTGGGCGGCACGCGGGGTGTCGGCGATCGGCATTCTCAAGGCCAGCCTGATTGCGTTGTTGGTCGGTGTGGTGGCGTTGGCGCTGGTCAGCCAGGTCGGTGTGGCGCTGTGGCAACTGGCAGTGCCGCTGTTGCTGGTGGGCATCGGCATGGGCCTGTCGGCCGGGCTGGTGGATGGCCTGGCGCTCAAGACCGTGCCGGAGCAGAAGGCCGGGATGGCGGCGGGCCTGCTCAACACCTTCCGCCTGGGCAGTGAGGCGATTGCGGTGGCCTTGTATGGCTCGCTGCTGGCGACCTTGCTCGACAGCCAGTTGCGCGGCACGTTGAGCCGCCTGGCGCCCGACCCGGCGACCCTGCAACGCTGGATCGACGACGTCGCCGCCGGCAATCTCACCGGGTCCCTGCAAACCCTGGGCGCGGAGCAGGCGGGGGCGGTGCACAGCCTGTTTATCGGCGGCTATGACAGTGCCTTCCATGGCGTGCTCTGGGCGCTGGCGGTGATCCTGCTGGTGCTGACCGTGGTGGTCACCTGGCTGGTACGCCCATTGCGCGAACAGGAACGCAGCGAGGCGCAACTGGCCACGCACTGAGCCACGCGCCGCATCGCCTGCGACAGCCGCAGGCGGTGCTTTGGCGTGCCCGTAAAAGCGCCGAAGGTTATGCAGAAAATGCAGCTTGATGGCTTTTTTTATTCTTTTATCTGGTGATGCCCCCTGGGGCAAACTGGACTCACCTGCCCGGACGCAGGTCTACCTCAAACCGACAGGCCCACCACCACTTGTCCGCTGGCGTGTGCAGTCCATGAAGATTATGGACCTATGGACCCGAATGCTTTGCTCAAGACCCGCCTTATCGGCCAGATTTTCCAGCAGCACTACAGCTGGTTGTGTGCGCGTTTGTCGTACCGCACCGGTTGCAGCCACAGCGCCGAGGACATCGCCGCCGAGACCTTCCTCAAGGTGTGGATGCTGCCCGACCCCACGGCCATTCGCGAACCGCGCGCGCTGCTGACGACCATCGCCCAGCGCCTGATGTACGAGAGCTGGCGCCGACGCGACCTGGAAAAAGCCTACTTGCAGATCCTGGCCGACGTGCCCGAACACGTGCACCCATCACCCCAGGAACAACTGATTCTGATCGAGAGCCTGTTGGCCATCGACCGGCTGCTGGACGGCCTGTCGGGGCAAGCCAAGGCGGTGTTCGTGCACAGCCAGTTGGACGGCATGACCTACACGCAGATCAGTGAACGCCTGGGCCTGTCCCTGGGGCGCATCCACCAATTGATGACCCAGGCCCTGCGCGCCTGTTACCTGGGGTTGAGCGAGTGAGCAAACAGCCTTTGAACGACCCGGTGGCCGAGGAAGCCATCGGCTGGCTGGTGCAGATCCAGTCCGGCGACTTCAGCCCCGCCCAGCAGCAGGCGCTGGATGAATGGCGGGGCACCTCGGCCCATCATCGCCAGGTATATGCGCAACTGCTCGCCGGTCTCGATCAGCTCAAGGCCTCACCCTGGCGCGGGCGCTCCAGCGCGCAGTTGCTGCGCAGCCTGGAGCAACCCAACAGCCGTCGCGCATTTCTGCGTACCAGTCTGTGTGCGCTGGGACTGGCGGCCGGCGCGGGGTGGGGCTGGCGTTTTGAAGACGCGGGGCAGACCTACGCCACCGGCACGGCCGAGCGTCGCACCTGGCAACTGGCCGATGGCAGCACCCTCAAGCTCAATGCCCGCAGCGAGGTGGTCTCGACGTTGGCCGGGGACGCGCACAGCCTTGAACTGCGCACCGGCGAAATGCTGGTGAACCTGCTGCGTCCGCTGCAGGTCAAGACCCGCGCCGCCCATATCAGTGCCACCACGGGCCGCCTGATGCTGAGTGAACAGGACGGCGCGATGCGCCTGGTCACCCTGGATGCCGACGCGGTGCTGCACTTCGACGGCGGTGCGCAGCAACGGGTGGCCATGCACCAGAGCACGCTGTTCGACCACCAGCGCATCCTCACCCAAGTGCCCATGGCCGCCACCGAAACCGCCTGGCTCGACGGCTGGCTGGTGGTGCGCAACCAGACACTGGCCAGCGTGGTGGAAGCGATCCGGCCCTACCGCAAGGGCATCGTGCGCCTGGATGCCGCGGTGGCGCAGCTGCGCGTGAGTGGCCGGTTCCCGCTGGATGATGCGCGCCAGACCCTGGAGGCCTTGGAGCAAAGCTTGCCGATCAGGGTGACGCAGTGGGGTGGGGTGCTGGTGTTGATCGGGGCGCGGGCCTAGGGGCCGGTCAGGCGCATGGATGGCTGCCGGGGTTATTTCATGTCCCTTGCCTGCACCCACAACACGGCGTCCTGGGACAAAGGTTTGCCCTTATAGGTTTTCGTTGCCCCTATGTTCAGTGCCGCAATGCCCCACCAGCCGGCACGGGGCAGGCCGAGGGTGACGACCCCCTGGCCATCCGCATACGTACTCAGGGATTTGAACGAGGCTTGGGGGGCCGTGACATGGTCCTGCTGGCCGAAGGCGTTGTTTTTGATGTCGACGGAGTGGTTGAGGTATTCGATTTCAACCTCGGCGAACGGCACCGGCTTGCCGTCGGCCAGCACCACGGCACGGAACACGCCGCCGGTCCAGTTGGCATAGGGCTTGTTCAGCGGTTGGATCTCAACCGGTAGCCCCTGGGGTTCCGACCAGCTGCCGGGGACGCCGCCGACGTTCACGATCAGTTTGGTGAACTGCTGGATGTACACGCCTTCGGCGGTTTCCAGGTAGGGTTCGGGTTCGAGTACGAACACATGGTCACCCAGGGAACGCACCAGCTCCCGTGGGATCGATGCACGGTAGGCGGTGGCCTGGTTGTCGCGACTCTGCCACTGCACCGGTCGCAGGTATTTGCGCAGGTCGATTTTTTCTGCGCCGTGGGCGCTGGTGTGGTTGAAGGCGAGGGGTTCGCCCATGACCATGGTCGGTCCGGCGGAGAACGGGTGGGTGAACACGATGGCGAATTCCAGGTTGTCCGCGCGGGGCAGCGCCGTGTCCTCCACGTAGAGCATCTGGAAATGCGCCTGCGCGGCGCAGGTCATGCAACCGAAGGCCGTGGCGGCAAAGGCTTGGAGCAGTCGTCGTTTGATGGTCATGGTCGATTTCACTGTGTAATGTCGGAGGATTGGATCGTGGCGCCATGGTTCTCGCCACCGAGGAACTCCACGGAGTAGGCTCCGGCCGGGGCCTGGAATGTGAAGCTGTTGTCCTGGTCCACGGTGCCTTCGAGCAACACCCTGTTGCGGGTGTCCTGGACATGGATTTTGTGACCCACGGCGGAGCTGCCATCGGTGTAACCCGCCTCACACTTCACCCAGTCGTCGTGCTCGATATAGCAGTCGAACACGGGGCCATGGGCTGCGGCGGCCTGGCAGAACAGCAGTGCGCCGGCCAGCAGGATCGGGTGGAGCACATCTCGCGTTTTCATAAGGTTTTCAGTCTCCATGGTCAACGTTGATCACTGGGGCGTCGCGGCTTGAACGGTCGCGAAGGCCACCAGCAAGGCATCCAGGTTCGTACCCAGCAGCGCCTGGTAGCCGTTGGCCGTGTTGGCGAGCAGGCCGGGGTTGCCGATGTCCAGGATCAGCAGGTGGGCGCCGCCGTCCTCGATGGCCTGGGCAATCCTGGCGTCGGGCGCCCACTTGTGCACCACCACGCGGATCTCGCGCTCGCGCAGGTAGAGGGTCAGGGCGGCAAGGTCGGCGTCAGTCCAGTCGATGTCCTGGCGCACGAACCAACCGTCCACATACACGCCGAACTCGCCGAACAGGTAGACCGGCTCGCTGGCCAGCGACAGCACGCGCAGGTCCGGCACCTGCAGCAGCCGGGCACCGTAGTCGGCCTTCAGTTGGCGCAAGCGGCCGTCGAGTGCGGCGAGGTTGCGCTCGATCCGCGGCGCATCGGCGGGTGACAGGCGCGCCAGGTCGGCCGCGATCAGCGCCGACATGCGCATGGCATTGACCGGGCCGAGCCAGGCGTAGGGTGACGGGCCGCCATCGCCGTTGCGGTTGCCGGCCCAGGGCACATCGTTCGAGGGCGTGCGGGTCACGGCGACGCCCGGTTTGAGGCTGTCCCATGAGCGCGACGCATCGATCTCGACGAGGCGCAGGTTGTGGCGTCGAGCCGTTGCATACAGCGGGTCAGCGCGCCACAGGCTGCTCAGGGTGACCACCGCCACGGCGTTCTGGAACACGGCCGGCTCCAGGCGTGACAGCGCGTTGGCCTGGCTTTCCATGGGCACGGCGGCGTCCAGTGGCACACGTACCACTTCGATCCGGGTGCCTTCGCCGAGTGTCGAAGTCAGCGCATACAGCGCCGGCAGGGCGACCAGTACCTGTTGCTGGCCGACCTGCGCAAAGGCCGACGGCAGGCCGCCCAGCAGCACCGCCAGCAATGCCAGCCAGGGCCGCATGGATCGATTGAACCCGGTCATACGCTGGCCCCCCTGAACTGAGGCGCGGTACTGCGGATAAGGATGGTGAACGCAAACACCAAGGCTGCGACGATCACGATGGCGCCGCCCGTGGGCACGGGAATATGGAACTGCATCGGCGCCAGAATGCCGACCACACAGGAAAAGCTCGCAATCACCACGGCCCACGTGACCAGGCCCGGCAGTGAGTGGCTGATGTTGCGGGCCGCCGCTGCCGGTATCAGCAACAGGGCCTCCACCAGCACGGCGCCGATGATCTTCAGGCAGGCGACCGTGACCAGGGTGACCAGCACCACGAACAGGTACTCGACGCTGCGCACCTTCACGCCACGGGCATGGGCCAGGCTCGGATTGAGGCTGGAGAGCAGCATGCCGTTGTAGAGGGGCAGCCCGATCAGCGCACACATCACCGTCACGCCCAGCAGCACGTTCATGTCGGTATGGTCCACCGCCAGGATCGAGCCGAACAGCACACCTTCCATGACGTGTGTGTTGATTTTTGCCGACACGAACAGCAGCAACGAAGCACCCACCGCCAGCGAGATGGACAGGAACACGCCGATCAGCGTGTCATTGGCCAGGGTGGTGCGATGCTGCGTGTACTTGAGAGTCAGGGCAAACAGCAGGCAGAAGCCGAACATCGAAAAGTACGGCGAGGTGTAGGATTCGCCGACCAGCACGCCAATCGCCACGCCGGTCATCGCCGCATTGCCCACGGATTGGCTGAAGAACGCCATCCGCTTGATCATCACCATCGACCCCAGCACACCCAGCAACGGTCCGATCAGCACTGAGCACATCAGCGCGTTGATCACGAACTCGTACTCGAACGGTTGCGGCAGCAGGTGACTCGCGGCGAGCGCCTGCAGGTGGTCGCGGATAAAGTCGTACAAGGCATTCATCGAATGGCCTCCAGGCGGTTGTCGATCTGATCGGCGGGGCCGTGAAACAGCACCCGTTGGTTGATAACGGTCACGGACTGCGCGATTCGCTTGACCTGTTCCAGGTCGTGGTTGATCCACAGGATCGTCACTCCACGGCCGTTCAGTTCGGCCACCAGCGCCTCCACCAGGCGCACACCGGCTTCGTCGATCCCGGCGGTCGGTTCATCGAGGATCAGCAGCCACGGCGCCGGGCTGATTGCCTGGGCCAGCAGCACGCGCTGGCGCTGTCCGCCGGACAGGCTGCCAAACGGCTTTTTACCCATCCCCGCCATGCCGGTCCGCGCCAGGGCCTGGGCGTTGGCCGCCCTGGCGGCGCGGCCTGCGCCGAGAAAGGCCGGCCGGCGTTGACCGAGCATGGCCATGAGGTCGTTGACCGTCATCGGCACGTTGCGGTCGAAGTCCGGCAATTGCGGGACATAGCCCATGGGCGTGGTGACCTCACCCTCGAAGCGGATCGCCCCCGTATGCGGCATCTGCCCCAGCAGCGCACGCACCAGTGAGGTCTTGCCGCCGCCGTTGGGGCCTACCAGGCAGTGCAAGGCGCCGGCTTCAATGCGCATCGTTACCTGGTCGAGCACCTGCGTACCTCCCAGTCGCAGGGAGACGTTGTCGAACACAATGGCGGGGCCGCGCATCCCGTAGTCCTCCTTCAGCGCATTCATTGCTGGGTGTACTCAACGGCTTGCGCCAGGGTTTCGAGGTTGTCGCGCATCGCCACCTCGAATTCGTCAGCGCTGTAGGTATCCCCGGTGATATGGGACAGGGCGAACACCTTCACGCCGGTCGCGGCTTCGATGGGCTTGGCCAGGTCGAGGGAAAAGTTCTTCTCGGCGAACAGCACCTTGACGTTGGCCTTCTTGATCGCCTCGATGGTGTTGGCCAATTGGCGTGCCGTCGGCGCGACGCCGTGGCGCGGCTCGATCACCGCGCTCACGAACAGGCCGAACTCCTGCATCATGTAGTCGTAGCCGGCATGGGTTGTCGCGCAGCGGAACGACGACAGGTCCAGCGCGGCGAAGCGCGTCATGAAGCCGGCGCGCAGCTCGCGGATACGGCCCGCATACGCCAGGGCATTTTTTCGATACACCGCGGCGTTGTCCGGGTCCAGCTCTCCGAGCCGGCGAGCGATCTCGAACACCTGCTGTATCGCCGCCGTGGTGGAGACGAAGGTGTGCGGGTTGACCACCTTGACGCCTTCCTGGTCGCCACCGATGGGAATCAGCGCCACCGTGGCATTTGCCTGGATAATCGGCAGCGTCTGCGTGCGGCCGGCAGCCTTGATGATCTGGAAGGCCCATTCATCGTGGCCGATGCCGTTGACCACCAGCACATCGATATTCATCGCGCGGGTAATGTCATCGGGCTGCGGCTGGTAGTTGTGCGGGTTGGCCTCTGCCGGGATCAGAGCAATGACTTCGGCCCGATCGCCGACGATATTGGCCACGAAACTGTAGTAGGGATGCAGGGTGATGCCGATCCTGAGTTTCTTCGCCGAGGCGAAGGCCGGGCCGGCGAGTGCGATGGCGGGTATCAGCACCAGCAGCGCGATGCAGCGGCGCCACAGGGCGCGGTGTTTCAGGGCAACAGTCATGGCTGGGTTCCTTTTACGCGTTCGATTTCGCTGGCGCCGTCGTAGGGGATGACTTGGCGCCAGCCTTCGCCGACCAGGGATTCGGGCTTGACGATGGCGGGGTAGGGTGCGTTCGGGTCACGGTGGACCCAGATCGTTGCCTGGTTGGCCCACATCACCCCGGCATGGGCGTGACCGATGACCAGCAGGTAGGCGCTCTGGCCCGGTGCATGGCCGCCGGAGCCGTAGTAGACCGTCGCGCCCTGGCCCTGGGTGGCCTGGGAGACGTCGCTGACGGGCTGGTCCGCCCCATGGGCATCCTCGTCGCCACCCTGATGGGCCAGGTGGGAACCGGGCAGGATCAATTGCCAGTGCACCTCGCCATTGGCCTTCCAGAAAGCGTCACGGTAGAAGGGCGGCAACAGCAGTTTCTGCGCGCGCTCCAGGGTGATCCAGCCGCCGGTATCGTTGTTGGACCAGATGATTTCTTCACCGGCGGGCAACAGCGCGCTGTGAATCGCCTGGTCGACCGCACCCAAGCCATCGAAGGAGCGCACCTGCCAGCTCAGCGGGGTGGGCGGGCCCACTCTTTCCGGGCGCAGCAGCACATAGCCGGCCACACCGGCGACGACGGCCAGGGTCGCCAGCACCAGGGCCAGGGACTCCCAGCCGCCGGAACGCGGGCGCACCTGTGTGATTGCAGTGCTCGGGCGCGCCATCAGAGGAACGCAATCCAGCGGCCCAGGAACACCACCCCGGCCCACAACAGCAATGAGCTGAAGCCGGCGATGCGCGCCTGGCCGGGCGGTGGCAGCGTCGTGTCCCATTCGGCGATTCGACGAAAGGCCCCCAGGTGGAAGACGGCCATGTTGATCCCCGCCAGCATCAACAGGCCCATCTTGAACAGGAACGCGGTGTTCTGCACATAGGTGGTGCCGTTGGCGCAGAACATCAGCAGGCCGGTGATCACACAGACCACGAATGCGGCCCAGGTGTACGGCAGCAAATCCTGGATCAGCTTCAGCGCGCCGCGCCGATGGGCGGCCACGCCCAGCAGGCGCAGGTCGACCACGGCAATGGTGCCGTAGACGATGGCGATGCCGATCACATGCACCGACTCCAGCATCGGGAACGCCGAGCCTGACTCGCGAATGAACGTCGCGACCGGGGTGTCCTGGACGGCTTGCAGCAGGGGTTGAATATCCATGACGAATACCTGAGAACGTGGGTTGAAAACGCTTAGATCGTGTAGGCGATCCAGCGACCGCAGATGATCACGACGCACCACAGGCCGATCGATAGCCACGCAAAGGCCTTGACCGGGCGCGACGCGTCGCCGCCGGCCTGGCCGGCAGGACGCAGCAGGGGGCGGCGCAGCAGCCAGGTCACACTGAACGCCGTCACCACCAGCACCATCTTCAGCCAGAACGTCGAGTTGACGAGGACCCGGTCAGGCTCGGCGATGATCATCACCAACCCGGTACACAGCAGCACGATCAGCGCGTTGCGCATCCACGGGTAGTAACGGCGTACGACGCCGCGCAAGGGCTCGTCGCCGGCGAATACCCCCGCCAGTCGCAGATCGGAAATCAGCGCGCAGCCGAAGAGCACGGTGATGGCGATGATATGAATGCTCTGCACCGTGGGGATGACCCACAGGATGTCGCGGATGGCAGTGCTCAACGGCGACGCATAGATCCAGGCAATGATGAGTGAAGAGGACATCGGCTTTTCTTCCGCAGTGGCTTAGAAATCTTGGGGGGTGGCGATCGGATGCAGGCCCGCCGCATCTTCCGGCAGCAAGTACCCTTCCTTGATCGAAACGGCTTTGGCGTCTTCGAACTTCTGGGCGTAGCGGCCGAAATTTCCATAGCGCCGGCCCAGCACGTCCTTCGAGTAAGGCACCTTGGTGTCGTAGATCAGCCCGCAGCCGGTCTCCTGATCGGTGAGGTAGCTGGCGCTGGGGACCTGGACCCACGGCGGGCGCA
>NZ_CVTH01000085.1:0-59207 GCF_900005955.1 Pseudomonas sp. 8 R 14
GGCACCTGACACCACGGAAGGCAAGTTCAATGATCTGCTGACCAATCCGGTTGTCCTCGGTGTGATCGGCGGTGCGGCTGGCCTGGTGGTGTTGCTGCTCCTGCTGTTGTGGGCGCGCCATCGCAACGCCCGCCGTGAAGAGGAAAAGCACTTGCGCATGGCGCGGGCGCTGGCTGAAGAGCCGGAATTTACCTCAAGCATCGAACAGGACCTGCCGTCGGACAGTTTCGAAGGCCTCGAAGTGCCGCCGCCGAACGTCAAGCTGGCAGCCGCTCCGGCACCTGCTCCAGTGGTTGCGCCGGCGGTAGCGGTTCCGACGGTTGCCTCCGTGCTCGCGCCGCTGGCCGCTGCCGTGGCCCCGCAAAACGCCAACGATGCCCTGGCGCAAGCCCAGTCCCATATCGACCGTGGTCATCTGAACCAGGCCGCCGATGTGCTGGAGCAAGCGATCAAGCACGAGCCCAAGCGCAGCGACCTGCGGTTGAAGCTGATGGAAGTCTACGGCCTGCAAAGCGACAAGGACGGTTTCGTGACCCAGGAGCGTCAACTGGTGGCCAATGGTGAAAACCATGCCCAGGTCGAGCAGCTCAAGTCGCGCTTTCCTGCGATGGCGGTATTGGCGGCGGGCGTCAGTGCCGCGGTTGCCGCCGCGGCCCTTGACGCTCAGTACGTCAAGGACCTGCTGGAAGACAAGCCGGCTGCCCCGGCCGCCGAGCCCGATGCACTCGACACCGATTTCGACCTGAGCCTGGATGAGCTGGAGGCGGCTTCGCCAGCCAGCCTGGACGACGAGCAGACGTTTGCAGCGCTCCTGGAGCAGCAATCGGCGCCCAAGGCCGGCGAGGAAGACCTGTCGGACTTCGACCTGGACCTGCAACTCAATGACCCGGCGTCCGAGCAATCCGACGACGACTTCCTTTCCGGTCTTGAGGACCAGATGAAGGATGTGTCTGCCGTGGAGCCGCCGACGCTGACCCCATCGGCGCTGGATGACTTCGATTTGCCGGAGGATTTCGACCTGTCCCTGGCGGATGAGCCAGAAGCAGCCGCCAAGCCGGATGCCTTCGCTTCGGAGCTGGACGATGTCAACGCCGAGCTGGATCGCCTGTCCCAGAGCCTGGAAAGTCCGCCCATCGAACCTTCCTTTACCGCTGAGGACGCGGCGCTGGGCGATGATGAACCGGAGTTCGATTTCCTGTCCGGTACGAATGAAGTCGCCACCAAGCTAGACCTCGCCCAGGCCTATATCGACATGGGGGATGCCGACGGCGCGCGGGACATTCTCTCTGAAGTGCTCACCGAAGGTGATGAGGCGCAGCGCGGCGAGGCCAAGGAAATGCTCGGCAAAATCTGAAGGTTGATGCAGGTGCGGTGTGGGAAGGTCAATCCCCAACAAAAGCGCACGCCACGCAGCTGGCGCATTTATAATGGCCGCCTTCGCGCAACTCATCAGGCTCTCAGTTCTTGGCAAATATAGATAACCCGGCCGCCGAAATGGCGGCCGCTGGCTTTTACCGCATCGCCCTCGGCGTGGAATACAAAGGCTCGCGCTATCGCGGCTGGCAGCGCCAGGCGTCAGGCGTGCTGACGGTGCAGGAAACCCTGGAGAAGGCGCTGTCGAAAGTGGCTGACTCCCCGGTGTCGTTGATGTGTGCCGGGCGTACCGATGCCGGTGTGCATGCCTGCGGCCAGGTGGTGCACTTCGATACCCAGGCCGAACGCACGATGAAGGCCTGGGTGATGGGCGCCAATATCAATTTGCCCCATGACGTCAGCGTCAGTTGGGCCAAGGTCATGCCTGCGCACTTTCATGCGCGCTTCAAGGCGATTGCCCGGCGTTATCGCTATGTGATCTACAACGACCAGATCCGTCCCGCGCACCTCAACGAAGAAATCACCTGGAACCACCGTCCGCTGGATGCCGAACGCATGGCCGAGGCTGCGCAGCATCTGGTAGGGGTGCATGATTTCAGTGCGTTTCGTGCCGGCCAGTGCCAGGCCAAGTCGCCGATCAAGGAAGTCCACCACCTGCGGGTGACTCGCCACGGCAAGATGATCGTGCTGGACATCCGCGCCGGCGCCTTCCTGCACCATATGGTGCGTAACATTGCGGGCGTATTGATGACCATCGGCACCGGCGAGCGCCCGGTGGAATGGGCCAGGGAAGTGCTGGAAAGCCGCATTCGCCGCACGGGCGGCGTCACGGCGCATCCGTTTGGCCTGTACCTGGTGGATGTGGAGTACCGCGACGAGTTCGAACTGCCGCAGCGCTTCATCGGGCCACACTTCCTCACAGGGTTCAGTGAACTTGGCGGCTGACGCCCGGAATAGCTTTTGTTACCATCCGGGACTTTATCGGTCCAACCCCTGAGGTTTCTACGACATGCCTGTCGTTCGCAGCAAGATTTGCGGGATTACCCGCATAGAAGACGCGCTGGCGGCAGTCGAGGCGGGGGCGGATGCCATTGGCCTGGTGTTTTATGCCAGGAGCCCGCGGGCGGTGAATGTGTTGCAGGCGCGGGCGATCATTGCGGCGCTGCCGCCGTTCGTGACCACCGTGGGCTTGTTCGTCAACGCCAGCCGCTGCGAACTCAACGAAACCCTGGATGCCGTGCAGCTGGATATGCTGCAATTTCATGGCGACGAAACCCCGGATGAATGTGAAAGCTACCAACGCCCGTATATCAAGGCGTTGCGGGTCAAGGCGGGTGACGATATAGCGAGGGCCTGCGCGGCCTATTCCGGCGCGCGTGGCGTTCTGCTGGACACGTATGTCGAAGGCGTACCCGGTGGTACCGGTGAAGCGTTCGATTGGTCGCTGATCCCCGAAGGATTGAGCAAGCCGATCATCCTGGCCGGGGGGCTCAACCCAGCGAATGTCGGTGCGGCGATTCAACAGGTCCGGCCGTATGCCGTGGATGTCAGCGGTGGGGTAGAGCAAGGCAAGGGCATCAAGGATCACGACAGGATTCGCGCATTCATGCACGCGGTGCGCAACAGCTGTGGCGGGATGTGACGGCTGGCAGTCTGCCGCCGTCCATAACTACCACTGTGTAAAACAGCCCGGCGCCGCCTGAGGGCGGCCCGGAAATGAAGTGGCAACCTGCGCAGGCAGGCTGTCTGGAAGGCTGAGGATGCAGGCTGGAAATGGCAGGTCGAACGTCTGACCCCGTCCAGCCTGCGTCATCGCCACATATGAATTTAGCTCAAGGGCATACGCGGGGCTGTGTTCAAGCCACCGGTACTGGAGAAAGAAAGCATGAGCAACTGGTTAGTAGACAAACTGATCCCTTCGATCATGCGTTCCGAGGTGAAGAAAAGCTCGGTTCCTGAAGGTCTGTGGCACAAGTGCCCGTCCTGCGACGCGGTGCTGTACCGCCCCGAGCTGGAAAAGACCCTGGATGTTTGCCCCAAGTGCAACCACCACATGCGTATCGGCGCCCGCGCCCGAATCGATATCTTCCTCGACGCCGACGGCCGTAACGAGCTGGGCGCCGACCTGGAGCCGGTCGACCGTCTGAAGTTCCGCGACGGCAAGAAGTACAAGGACCGCCTGACCGCTGCGCAAAAGCAGACCGGTGAGAAGGACGCGCTGATTTCCGTCAGCGGCAAGCTGCTGGGCATGCCGGTGGTGGTGTCGGCGTTCGAGTTCTCCTTCATGGGCGGCTCCATGGGGGCCATCGTCGGCGAGCGCTTCGTGCGCGCGGCCAACTACGCCCTGGAAAACCGTTGCCCGATGATCTGCTTCGCCGCCTCCGGTGGTGCGCGGATGCAGGAAGCGTTGATCTCCCTGATGCAAATGGCCAAGACCTCTGCGGTGCTGGCGCGTCTGCGCGAAGAAGGCATTCCGTTCATCTCCGTGCTGACCGACCCGGTCTACGGCGGTGTTTCCGCCAGCCTGGCGATGCTGGGCGATGTGATTGTCGGTGAGCCAAAAGCCCTGATCGGCTTTGCCGGCCCGCGCGTGATCGAGCAGACCGTGCGCGAAAAACTGCCGGAAGGCTTCCAGCGCAGCGAGTTCCTGCTGGAGCACGGCGCAATCGACCTGATCATTCCGCGCGGTGAGCTGCGTCCACGCCTGGGTAGCCTGCTGGCGCAGATGATGGGCCTGCCGACACCTGTTTACGTCGCGCCTAAAGTCGAGCCGATCGTTGTGCCGCCGGTGCCTGCGAACCTATGACCCAACGTACCCTGGGCGAATGGCTCGCCTACCTCGAGCAGTTGCATCCGTCCGCCATCGACATGGGCCTGGAGCGCTCGCAACAGGTAGCGGCCCGCCTTGGGTTGGGCCGGCCGGCGCCGCGTGTGATCACGGTGACCGGCACCAACGGCAAGGGTTCTACCTGTGCCTTTGTTGCCGCGCTGCTGCAAGCCCAGGGGCTGAAAGTCGGCGTGTACAGCTCGCCGCACTTGCTGCGTTACAACGAGCGGGTGCAACTCAATGGCGTCGAAGCCAGCGATGAGCAACTCTGCGAAGCCTTCGCCGCACTCGATGCCGGGCGCGGTGAGATTTCCCTGACTTACTTCGAAATGGGCACCCTGGCGGCGTTCTGGCTGTTCGAGCGTGCGCAGCTGGATGTGGTCGTGTTGGAAGTGGGCCTGGGGGGGCGCCTGGACACCGTCAACGTGGTGGATGCCGACCTGGCGCTGGTCACCAGTATTGGCGTGGACCATGCCGACTACCTGGGGGATACCCGCGAGTCCGTGGCCTATGAGAAGGCCGGGATTTTCCGCCCGGGCAAGCCTGCGCTGTGCGGTGACCTGGATCCGCCGCAGCCCTTGCTGGACAAGGTGCGTGAGCTGGGCTGCCCATTCTTCCTGCGTGGCCGCGAATTCAATCTTGAAATCGGTGACCGGCACTGGCAGTGGCGCGGCCGGGATGCCCATGGGCAGGCTGTGGAGCTGCGTGATCTGCCCTTGCTGAACCTGCCGATGGAGAACGCCGCACTCGCGCTGCAAGCCTATCTGTTGCTGGACCTGCCTTGGCAGGCTGAGCAGATTGCTGCGACGTTGCTGGCGACCCGCGTGGTCGGGCGCCTGGATCACCGGGTGTTCGACTGGCACGGCAAGCGCCTGAACCTGTTGCTGGATGTGGGGCATAACCCCCATGCAGCGCAATACCTGGCCAAGCGCCTGGCACGCACGCCGCCGGTGGGGCGTCGCCTGGCTGTATTCGGTTTGCTCGCCGATAAGGACCTGGAGGGCGTAGTTGCGCCGTTGCTGGACAGCGTCCAGGCTTGGGCGGTAGCGCCGCTGGATACGCCCCGCAGCCGTCCGGCCCATGAGCTTGAGATCGCGTTACAGAACCTTGGTGCGCCCGTGGCGTCGTATGCAAGCGTGACTGCCGCCCTGGAGGCTCAGTGCGCGGTGGCGACGGCCGAGGACGAAATTCTGTTGTTCGGATCATTTTATTGTGTTGCCGAGGCGCTTGAGTGGTTGGCCCGGCGCTCCACGGAGGAAGCTGCAGATGGCATTACTGGATAGCGCATACAAGCAGCGAATGGTTGGAGCCCTGGTGCTGGTGGCATTGGCGGTGATTTTCCTGCCGATGCTGTTTTCCCGCCAGGACGAGCAGCGCCAGGTGGTCGTCGAGGCTCCGGCTGCGCCCCAGGCACCGGCAGTGCCCCAAGTGCAGGTGGAGCCGGTGGTGGTGCCTGAACCGCAGGCGTTGCCGGAAGAAGAACCGGTGCCGACCGATGATGAGGTGGCCGCGCAGCAGGCGCCGTCGATGCCGGTGCAGCCAAGCGTGCCGGTGGTCAAGCCGACACCTGCTCCGACGGTCGCCGCCAAGCCGGCGACACCTGCGCCTGCGCCCAAACCTGTAGCGCCACAGCCTGCTGCGCCGGGCAAGCCGGATGTGGGGCAGAGCCGTATCGACCCGAACGGCTTGCCGATCAGTTGGTCGATCCAGGTGGCCAGCCTGGGCAATCGTGAAGGCGCCGACGCCTTGCAGAAGAAGCTGCGTGCCCAGGGCTACAACGCCTACATCCGTAGCGCCGACGGCAAGAACCGGGTGTTTATCGGGCCGCTGATCGAGCGCGCCGAGGCCGACCGGCTGCGGGATTTGCTGGACCGTCAGCAGAACCTGAAAGGCTTCGTGACCCGCTTCCAGCCTGAGCGCGGCTGAGCCCGCATCGGTTTAAACCTGAAGTCCAATCAAATGTGGTGAGGTTGAAATGTGATCGGCCCGCCACAATCTATTGATTTGCAAAGCAGCCGCAATCACAGCTTACCGACAGCCCGACGCTCTGCTAAAATGCGCCGCCTTATCCGTCCGTAGGCTCAAACGTGCCATTTACCTGGGTTGACTGGGCGATCGTTGCAATCGTCGCCATCTCCGCTTTGATCAGTCTAAGCCGCGGCTTCGTAAAAGAAGCACTGTCGTTGCTGACCTGGATCATCGCAGGAGTCGTAGCCTGGATGTTCGGCGGTTCGTTGTCGGTCTACCTGGCCGGATACATCGAGACACCTTCGGCTCGCGTCATCGCGGGCTGCGCCATCATGTTCATCGCCACGCTGCTGGTGGGGGCAATGGTCAATTATCTTATTGGCGAGTTGATACGTGTCACCGGCCTCTCCGGGACCGATCGATTTCTCGGCATGGCCTTCGGTGCCGCGCGTGGTGCGTTGCTGGTGGTCGTGGCGGTCGGGCTGTTGAGCCTGGGGCCGGTACAGCAGGATTCGTGGTGGCAGGAGTCGGTACTCGTGCCAAAATTTCTATTGGTTGCAGATTGGTCCAAGAACCTCATATTGGGGTGGAGCAGTCAGTGGCTGGCCAGCGGAATCAGCGTACCCGCTGATCTTCCGTTCAAGGAACACCTCTTGCCGGCCAAAACGCCGCAGTAAGTTGTGTTCAGTCAAGATTCATTAAGTAGGGGTTGCGTCGCATGTGTGGCATCGTCGGTATCGTCGGTAAGTCGAACGTCAATCAGGCGCTGTATGACGCGCTAACCGTCCTCCAGCACCGCGGCCAGGACGCTGCCGGTATTGTGACCAGCCACGACGGCCGGTTATTCCTGCGCAAGGACAATGGCCTGGTACGTGACGTGTTCCATCAGCGTCACATGCAGCGCCTCGTCGGGCACATGGGCATTGGCCATGTGCGTTACCCGACCGCCGGTAGCTCGACGTCGGCCGAAGCTCAGCCGTTCTACGTCAACTCGCCTTACGGCATTACCCTGGCGCATAACGGTAACCTGACCAACGTTGAGCAACTGGCCAAGGAGATTTACGAATCTGACCTGCGCCACGTCAACACCAGCTCAGACTCGGAAGTGCTGCTCAACGTGTTCGCCCACGAGCTGGCCCAGCGCGGCAAGCTGCAGCCGACCGAAGAAGATGTGTTCGCCGCCGTGATCGACGTGCATAACCGTTGCGTCGGCGGTTATGCCGTCGTTGCGATGATCACCGGCTACGGCATCGTCGGCTTCCGTGACCCCCACGGTATTCGCCCGATCGTGTTCGGCCAGCGTCACACCGACGAAGGCGTCGAGTACATGATCGCGTCCGAAAGCGTGTCCCTGGACGTGCTGGGCTTCACCCTGATCCGCGACCTCGCGCCGGGCGAAGCGGTGTACATCACCGAAGACGGCAAACTGCACACCCGTCAGTGCGCTGTCGCGCCGAAACTCACCCCGTGCATCTTCGAACACGTCTACCTGGCGCGTCCGGATTCGATCATCGATGGTGTGTCGGTGTACAAGGCGCGCCTGCGCATGGGCGAGAAGCTGGCCGACAAGATCCTGCGCGAGCGTCCCGAGCACGACATCGACGTGGTGATCCCGATCCCGGACACCAGCCGTACTGCTGCGCTGGAATTGGCCAACCACCTGGGCGTCAAGTTCCGCGAAGGCTTCGTGAAGAACCGTTACATCGGTCGCACCTTCATCATGCCGGGCCAGGCGGCGCGCAAGAAGTCGGTGCGCCAGAAGCTCAACGCCATCGAACTGGAATTTCGCGGCAAGAACGTGATGCTGGTGGACGACTCCATCGTACGCGGCACCACCTGCAAGCAAATCATCCAGATGGCCCGTGAGGCCGGTGCGAAGAACGTGTACTTCTGTTCCGCAGCGCCTGCCGTGCGTTACCCGAACGTGTACGGTATCGACATGCCGAGCGCCCACGAACTGATCGCCCACAACCGCACGACCCAGGACGTGGCCGACCTGATCGGCGCCGATTGGCTGATCTACCAGGACCTGCCGGACCTGATCGAAGCGGTCGGCGGTGGCAAGATCAAGATCGAGCAGTTCGACTGCGCCGTGTTCGACGGCAAGTACGTGACCGGTGACGTCGACGAGGCCTACCTGAACAAGATCGAGCAGGCGCGTAACGACTCGTCGAAGATCAAGACCCAGGCGGTCAGCGCGATCATCGATCTGTACAACAACTGAGTAGACACCGGCCCTGAGGGGCCGGTTTTGTATCTTAAATAAAGAATTGAGTAAGGAGTCGCAGCATGAGTCAGGAATGGGATGCCGGTCGCTTGGACAGCGACCTCGATGGCGTAGCTTTCGATACCCTGGCTGTGCGCGCCGGCCAGCACCGTACCCCGGAAGGTGAGCACGGTGACCCGATGTTCTTCACCTCCAGCTACGTGTTCCGCACAGCGGCCGACGCCGCGGCGCGCTTTGCTGGCGAAGTGCCGGGTAACGTTTATTCCCGCTACACCAACCCGACTGTGCGCGCGTTCGAAGAGCGTATTGCGGCCCTGGAGGGCGCAGAGCAGGCGGTGGCAACGGCCACCGGCATGGCGGCGATCCTGGCGGTGGTGATGAGCCTGTGCAGTGCCGGCGACCACGTGCTGGTGTCGCGCAGCGTGTTCGGTTCGACCATCAGCCTGTTCGAGAAGTATTTCAAGCGCTTCGGTATCGAAGTGGACTACGTGCCCCTGGCGGATCTGTCCGGGTGGGGTGCGGCAATCAAGTCCAACACCAAGCTGCTGTTCGTCGAGTCGCCGTCCAATCCGTTGGCCGAGTTGGTGGATATCGCCGCGTTGTCCGAAGTGGCTCACGCCAAAGGCGCAATGCTGGTGGTCGACAACTGTTTCTGCACGCCTGCCTTGCAGCAGCCGCTGAAGCTGGGCGCAGACATTGTGGTGCACTCGGCCACCAAGTTTATCGATGGCCAGGGCCGTTGCATGGGCGGCGTGGTTGCCGGTCGCAGCGAGCAGATGAAGGAGGTGGTGGGCTTCCTGCGCACCGCCGGCCCGACCCTGAGCCCGTTCAACGCCTGGATCTTCCTCAAGGGCCTGGAAACCCTCAGCCTGCGCATGAAAGCCCATTGCGCCAACGCCCAGGCCCTGGCCGAGTGGCTGGAGCAGCAGGACGGTATCGAAAAAGTGCATTACGCCGGCCTCAAGAGCCACCCGCAGCACGCGTTGGCCCAGCGCCAGCAACGTGGTTTCGGCGCCGTGGTAAGTTTCGAAGTGAAGGGCGGCAAAGAGGGCGCCTGGCGCTTTATCGATGCGACGCGCCTGATCTCCATCACGGCCAACCTGGGCGACAGCAAGACCACCATTACCCATCCGAGCACCACGTCCCACGGACGCCTGGCGCCGCAGGAGCGTGAGGCGGCCGGTATCCGGGACAGCCTGATCCGCATCGCGGTCGGCCTGGAAGATGTCACGGATCTGCAGGCTGACCTGGCTCGCGGGCTGGCTGCCTTGTGATCGAGTGGTCCCTGGAGGCCGCGGCGGCCAGTAATGGGCGCGTCGCCCTGGTGACGGGCGCGGCGCGGGGTATTGGTCTCGGGATTGCGGCGTGGCTGATCAGCGAAGGCTGGCAGGTGGTCTTGACCGACCTCGACCGCGAGCGCGGTTCCAAGGTGTCCAAGGTGCTGGGCGAAAACGCCTGGTTTATCACCATGGACGTGGCTGACGAGAAACAGGTGGCCCAGGGAGTCGCCGAAGTCCTGGGGCAATTCGGTCGCCTGGACGCGTTGGTCTGTAACGCTGCGGTGGCCGACCCGCACAACATCACCCTGGAAAGCCTTGACCTGGCTTACTGGAATCGCGTGCTGGCCGTTAACCTCAGTGGGCCGATGTTGCTGGCCAAGCACTGTGCGCCTTACCTGCGTGCCCACGGCGGCGCCATCGTCAACCTGGCGTCGACCCGGGCTCGTCAGTCGGAGCCGGATACCGAGGCTTATGCGGCGAGCAAGGGTGGCCTGTTGGCCCTTACTCACGCCTTGGCGATCAGCCTCGGGCCGGAAGTGCGGGTGAATGCGGTCAGTCCTGGCTGGATTGATGCCCGTGATCCAGCTGCGCGGCGTGCCGAGCCTTTGACCGATGCCGATCATGCCCAGCATCCGGCGGGCAGGGTGGGTACGGTAGAGGACGTGGCAGCGATGGTGGCGTGGTTGCTGTCGCGCCAGGCCGGGTTTGTCACCGGGCAAGAGTTTGTGGTGGACGGTGGCATGAGCAAGAAGATGATTTACAGCGAGTAGGACGGGTAGCCGTCTTGAAGCCATTTTGTCTTTTTCAGAAAAACTTCAAGCAGGCTATTGACTTAGGTCCGCTACCTGCGTAAATTTCGCGGCCTCAACGAAGCAAAGGGTGATTAGCTCAGCTGGGAGAGCATCTGCCTTACAAGCAGAGGGTCGGCGGTTCGATCCCGTCATCACCCACCACTTCTTGAGAGTTTTGCCTTCGGGCAGGACGCAACGTTAAAGGTTGCACCGACGCGCAGCGGTAGTTCAGTCGGTTAGAATACCGGCCTGTCACGCCGGGGGTCGCGGGTTCGAGTCCCGTCCGCTGCGCCATATTTTCCAGGTTCGATTTATCGGGCTTGAGGTTGAACAGCCAAGCTGATCAATCAGATGTTCAAAGACGGTTGAGGCGGTTTGCTCAGCCGGTCAAGCGATACGCAGCGGTAGTTCAGTCGGTTAGAATACCGGCCTGTCACGCCGGGGGTCGCGGGTTCGAGTCCCGTCCGCTGCGCCATATCTGCCTCAAGGCCCGCTGAACGCCTTGAAGCACAAAGAAAGCCACTGGCTACTTTGATCCGATAGCAAAGACCCTGGTCGAAAGACCGGGGTTTTTTGTGTCTGCAATTTGGCAATTTTTTGCGGGAGCCGGCGAACCGGCCCCCATTGATTTGTCAGAAGCCCAGCTTATCCCGCAGCCCGTAGTACCAAGCTCCCAGTGCCGCAAACGGTGTGCGCAACAGTTGCCCGCCCGGGAATGGGTAGTGCGGCAGGTCGGCAAACGCATCGAAGCGCTCTGCCTGGCCTCTCAGCGCTTCCGCCAGCACCTTGCCCGCCAGGTGGGTGTACGTCACGCCATGGCCGCTGCAGCCTTGTGAGTAGTAGATGTTGTCGCCCAGGCGACCAACCTGCGGCAAGCGCGACAGGGTCAGCAGGAAGTTGCCGGTCCAGGCGTAGTCGATCTTCACATCCTTGAGTTGCGGGAAGGCCTTGAGCATCTTCGGGCGGATGATTGCTTCGATGTTCGCCGGGTCGCGCGCGCCATACACCACGCCGCCGCCGAAGATCAGGCGCTTGTCACTGGTGAGGCGATAGTAGTCGAGCAGGTAGTTGCAGTCCTCTACGCAGTAATCCTGCGGCAGGAGTGTCCTGGCCAGCTCATCCCCGAGTGGCGCCGTCGTGATCACCTGGGTGCCACAGGGCATCGACTTGGCCGCCAGCTCCGGCACCAGGTTGCCCAGGTAGGCATTGCCCGCGACGATGATGAACTTGGCCCTGACTTTACCTTCTGCCGTATGGACCACCGGGTTGGCGCCACGCTCGATGCGCACCGCCGCCGATTGTTCGTAGATCGTCCCGCCCAGAGACTCCACGGCGGCGGCTTCACCGAGTGCCAGGTTGAGTGGGTGGATATGGCCGCCACTCATGTCCAGCAGTCCGCCGACATAGTTGTCACAGGCCACGACCTCGCGAATGCGGCGCTCATCCAGCAACTCCAGCTGTGTATGGCCGTAGCGCTCCCACAAGCGCTTCTGCGACTCCAGATGGCCCATGTGCTTGCTGTTGAGTGCCGCGAACACGCCGCCGTCCTTCAGGTCGCACTGGATCTGGTATTTGGCCACACGCTCGCGAATGATCCTGCCACCCTCGAACGCCATCTGCCCCAGCAACTGCGCCTGTTGCGGGCCGACGCTGCGCTCGATCACATCAATGTCACGGCTGTAGCTGTTGACGATCTGTCCACCATTGCGGCCCGACGCACCAAAACCCACCTTGGCGGCTTCCAGTACCGTCACGCGAAAACCGTTCTCCAGCAGAAACAGCGCGCTGGATAGGCCGGTATAGCCGGCGCCAATCACGCACACATCGGTTTCGACGTCGCCTTGCAACATTGGGCGTGGCGGAACTGCATTTGCGGAAGCGGCGTAATACGACTGGGGGTAGGGGGTGTTCGCCATCCTGGAACCTCTGTTTTATATTTTTTACGAGTGCCCTGATCCTACCTGAGTTGAAAATTGCCTGCCAGCCACCCCAAAAAGTGCGGTGCGCCGGCTGCAAATAAATAATTCGCATATTCATAGGGTTAGCTGCAAAAAAGATGTTGACACCCCTCCGGAATTCCGTAGAATGCCGCCTCACAGCAGGCACGTAGCTCAGTTGGTTAGAGCACCACCTTGACATGGTGGGGGTCGTTGGTTCGAGTCCAATCGCGCCTACCAAACAAAATCCGCTCTGCTGGGCGGTCTAGAAGGGCTCACCGAAAGGTGGGCCCTTTTTTGTTCATGCGATTTATTACTACCCGAAAATCTTCCCACCCCCCCGCCTAAAGTAATCGACACCCAGGCCGATAGAGATCGCAAATCTCTTACTCTCGGACACTTGGCATGCTTATCAACATCAGCACTACCGCCTCCGTAGCAAGCACTCCAAGCACTGTCAGCTCGACGGTTGCCGCGACCAAGGAAAGCACAAGCAGCGCAGGCGGCACGACCGTCAACATGCACGCTGATTCCAATGGTGCGGCAGGTGTAAGTGGCGGTGGCGGTGGCCAAGCCTCCTCGCTCTCGAAGGAGTCCGATACCGTCAAAGAGTTGAAGAAGCAGATCGAGCAGTTGCAAAAGCAGCTTCAAGCGCAGCAGCAAGCCTTGCAGAAAGCTCAGTCCAGCAACCAGAGTGCAGAAGCCAAAGCGGCGGCAGTAGCGGCGGCGCAGATGCAGATCGCCGGCACTGCGGCGGCGTTGCAGACAGTGACTTCCGCACTGTTGCAGGCAGTCACCGATGAGGGCAACAGCACGTCGGGTTCGATGGTTAGTACCACCGCCTGATACTGGCAACAGTGTGTTGAGTCGCAGCCTTCACTGTCGATTCAACACACTTTCTCCCGCTCCCACCGTCAAGCGATACACATCCACCAGCGCCCACGCTCCCAGCAGCGCCACGCCGACGAACGCCACGCGAAAATCCCCGACCTGTGCCTGCATCTCATGCCCCTGCAGGGTCATGGATGCTCGTAGCAGCAGCGCCGCCACCGTTACGCCCATCCCCATGGCCAGCTGGAATGACATGCTGAACAGTGCCGAGGCCTCACTCATGCGCGGTTTGGGCACATCCGCGAAGCCGATCGAGTTGTAGCAGGTGAACTGCATCGAGCGGGACAACCCTCCCACAAATAACACGGCCGCGATCAGCACAAATGGGGTCTGCACCGTGAAAAGCGCGCAAGCGGCTATCGACACCACGCCGATTATCCCGTTCACCAGCAAGACCCGGCGAAACCCATAGCGGCGCATGATGGCCGTGGTGAACGGCTTCATCGCCAGATTGCCAGCGAATACCGCCAGCACCAGCAAGCCTGCGTCCACCGGGGACAAGCCAAAGGCGACTTGAAACAGCAGCGGCAGCAGGAACGGCAGGGCGCTGATGGCCAGGCGAAACAGCGAGCCGCCATAGATGCTCACACGAAATGTATCGATGGACAGGGTCTCGAGCGGCAATAACGGGTCGCTGGCATGGCGGCAATGGTGCACGGCCCACACTGCCAGCGCGATGCCTGCCGCGACCAGCACGGCGCCTGGAATAAGGCGTTCACCGGTCTGGTTACCCAGCCATTCCAGCCCGCCCAGCAGGGCCACACAGGCGCCTGCCAGCAGTACAAAACCCTTGGCATCGAACTGGCGCACGCTGGCTTCACGGTCTTCCGGTACAAGCCATAGTGCGGCGGCCAATGCCAGCGCACCCAGCGGCAGATTCACGTAGAAGATCCATGGCCACGATGCATGCGTCACGATCAAGCCGCCGACCAGCGGCCCCAGAATCGGCGCGACCAGGCCGGGCCAGGTAATGATCGCGATCATTTTCACCAAGTCTTTCTTATCCGTATTACGCAGCACGGCCAGGCGCCCCACGGGCACCATCAATGCGCCGCCGATGCCCTGCAGGACGCGGGCGAACACGAACATCTCGATACTTTGGCTGAGCCCGCAGAGCAGCGAAGCGAGGGTGAACAGGATGATTGCGCCAGCGAATACCCGGCGCGCACCAAAGCGGTCGGCGACCCAGCTGGACAGCGGTATGAAGATCGCCACGGCGAGGATATAGGCAGTGATGCCGATGTTCATGTCGACCGGTGTCACGCCAAAGGCCGATGCCATGGTTGGCAGCGCGGTGGCGATAACCGTGGCGTCGAGGTTCTCCATGAAGAAGGTCACGGCGACCACCAGGGCGATCAGACTGGTTTGTAGGCTGAGGCGGTTTTGCGCGGCGGAATCTGGAGTGGCTGAGCTCACCGGTGCTGCCCTTTTTCAGTGAACGGTTTGATGAAGAAGGCCGACCAACTGCCTGATGCGCCGCGCACGATAAACGGGCGGCGTTAAGATGAGCGAATCCTTCATGGTTTGTCCACGTCTTGTTACTTGTGGACTACTCAATTACCCACAAAATTTATTGGTTTGCAGCAACAATTTTTCTTGTTGGACACCTCCCGCTCCCAGGCAGCACAGTTGCCGCCACTGACGCTCGCCCTGACGGGCCAACAATAAAAAAACCGAGCCGACTGCACGCCACTTCCTGCTGTGAACCCTTTGTTCACATCCTGCTGTAATGGCGCCGCAGCGCGCACTTAAGGACCTCTCCGCCATGCAAACTGTTGTGAACTTATGGCCGTTGATCGGCGTACTTGTGATCGTGGTTGGCTTTGTTTTGCGTTTCAATCCGCTGTTGGTGGTCACCGCCGCAGCTATCGCCACCGGGCTCGCTGCCCACTTCCCGCTGGAGAAAATCCTCGCCACTATGGGGGATGGTTTCCTACAGACTCGCGCCCTGCAATTGATCCTGTTGTTGCCCCTCGCCGTCATCGGTTTGCTGGAGCGCCACGGCTTGCGCCTGCACGCGCAGAACTGGATTGCGCGGTTTGAGCGCGCCACGGTCGGACGCCTGCTGATCATCTATCTGTTTGTACGCGAATCCACTGCAGCCATGGGCTTGACCAGCCTCGGCGGGCACCCGCAGATGGTGCGCCCGCTACTGGCCCCGATGGCCGAAGGCGCGGCGGAAAAGCGCTACGGCAAACTGCCGGACAAACTGCGTCACAAGGTGTTGGCCATGTGCGCCGCCACCGATAACGTCGGCCTGTTTTTTGGTGAGGACATCTTCGTCGCCTTTGGTGCGATTGCGTTGATGCATACCTTCCTGCTCGGTTCGGGGATTGATGTGGAGCCGCTGCACATTGCGGTGTGGGGTATTCCTACGGCGATTTGCGCCTTTATCATTCACGCGCTCCGACTTCATCGGTTTGACCGAAGACTGACCCGCGAGATGACGACCGCCGCGACCCCTGTGGAGGCCGCGCTATGATCATCTCTATCCAATACCTGTACTGGCTCGCCGGGGTCCTGCTGCTGATCACCGCCGGCATGATCCTGTTGGATCGAACCCATCCCAAGCGCTGGTCCAGCGCACTGTTCTGGCTGCTGTTCGCCATCCCGTTCCTGGTGGGGGAGCGCCTGCCCTCGGTGGTGGTCGGTGCGGGAGTGGTGGTGATGGCGCTGATCGCCGGCCTGGGCGGCGTCGGCCGTGGCACCCATGCTGAGTTGCATGACAAGGCTTCGCGCGCCAGTGCCGGCCGCCTCGGGCACAAGCTGTTTATCCCGGCGCTGGCGATCCCCCTGACCACCGTGATCGGTTCGGTCTTGCTCAAGCACACCGAGATTGGCGGGGTACCGCTGCTGGATCCGAAAAACACCACCTTCGTGTCCCTCGGCATCGGCTGCCTGATCGCCCTCGGCCTGGCGTGCTGGCTGACCCGTGATACCCCGGTGCAAGCCTTGCGCGAATCCCGGCGACTCACCGAGGCCCTGGGCTGGGCCATGGTGCTGCCGCAGATGCTGGCGATGCTTGGCCTGCTGTTCAATGAAGCCGGTGTCGGCACGGCTGTCGCCCATGTCACCACCACCTACATCAACCTGGATTTCAAGTTGGTGGCGGTCATGGTGTACGTGTTGGGCATGGCGCTGTTTACGGTGATCATGGGCAATGGCTTCGCGGCGTTCCCGGTGATGACCGGGGGCGTCGGCGTGCCGGTGCTGGTGGGTATCTACGGCGGTAACCCGGCGGTGATGGCCGCCATCGGTATGTTCTCCGGCTACTGCGGTACGCTGATGACGCCGATGGCGGCCAACTTCAATATCGTGCCGGCGGCGTTGCTGGAGTTGCCGGACAAGAACGCGGTGATCAAGGCGCAACTGCCGACCGCGTTGATGATGCTGGTGGTCAATATTGTCCTGCTTTATGTGTTGATGTGAGGCGACGATGCGAACTGTATTGCTGACGGGGTTCGAGCCCTTTGATCAAGACCTGGTGAATCCTTCCTGGGAAGCGGTGCGCCAGTTGGATGGCGTGCAACTCGACGATGATGTGCGCATTGTTGCGCGCCGATTGCCCTGTGCGTTTGCCACGGCGGGTGAATGCCTGCTCCAACTGATCAGTGAACTGCGTCCGGCGATGGTCATCGCCACTGGGTTGGCCCCCGGGCGCAGCGAAATATCCATCGAGCGGGTGGCGATCAACGTCAACGATGCACGCATCCCCGATAATCTGGGGGAGCAGCCCATCGACACGGCGGTGGTGGTCGGCGGCCCGGCGGCGTACTTTTCGACGCTGCCGATCAAGGCCATGGCCAGGGCGGTGCGCGAGGCAGGGATTGCGGTGTCGGTATCGCAGACGGCGGGCACATTCGTGTGCAACCAGGTGTTCTACCGCTTGCAGCACGAACTCGCGGGCACCGGTGTACGCAGTGGTTTTATCCACGTGCCGAACCAGCTGGGAGCGGGCCTGGTCGATGGGCTGCGCACCGCGGTGTCGACGGCGTGGAATACCCCGGTGGATGTGCTGGAAGTGGGCGGTCAGGTGAGTTGACGTCCCACGGGTGCGATAACCTCGACTACAGTTCAGCTACATTCCTGTGTTGGATAATCGCCATGATCAAGTGCCCGAAATTCGTGTCTGTTGCGCTTTCGCTTGTGTTGTTTGCCGCTGGCGGTATGGCCCTGGCTGATCCAGGCAATGGCAAGGGGCAAGGCAACGATAAAGGCAATGGTCACGGCGGACAGGGGCATGACAAGCCCAAGGGCAAGGGTGCAGCAGGCAGTCGCGGCCCCAGTGTAGACCGTGGCAGCGTGCTGAATGTGTTGGGCGGTTATCGCGACTACTGGAGCCCGGGGCCCGCCTTGCCGCCTGGCATCCAGAAGAACCTGGCCCGCGGCAAGCCGCTGCCGCCGGGCATTGCCAAGAAACTGGACGGGCGTTTGTTGGGCCGCTTGCCCCATTACGATGGGTACGAGTGGCAGCAGGCGGGCACCGACTTGATACTGGTGGCCATCGCGACGGGCATCATCTACGAAGTCCTCAATGGCGCCCTCGATTGAGCTGGCGGTGTCGCCCGCATGGCGCTCGACGCCGCCGTGTTATTGCCGGCGTCGTTGGCGTTTACAAGCCGCCAGGTGATCCGTAGATTGCATTGCGTCGATTATTCGTTTCAGCTCACGAGGAAACCCCGCAGTGTCCATCCGAGGTTCAGCCGTATTTGCCCGCCCTTACCGCGCCTTTCTGTTCGATATGGATGGGACTCTGCTCAATTCGATTGCCGCGGCCGAGCGGGTATGGAGTATCTGGGCTGAACGCCATGGGCTGGAGGTGGCGACGTTCCTGGCCACCATCCATGGCGCCCGGGCGATCGACACCATCACGCGCCAGGCCTTGCCCGGCGTCGACCCGGAGGTTGAAGCGCAGTGGATTACCGAGGCTGAAATCAATGATGTGCAAGGTGTCGTTGCGATTGCCGGTGCCGTCGAGTTTCTGAACCGCTTGCCCGGCGATCAGTGGGCGCTGGTCACCTCTGCACCCAGGGAACTGGCGTTGCGTCGACTGCAAGCGGCAGGTATTACGCCGCCAGCGGTGCTGGTCACGGCTGAAGACGTGGCTATCGGCAAGCCGAACCCTGCCTGTTATGTGCTCGGTGCGCAGCGCCTGGGGGTGTCGACGCAGGATTGCCTGGTGTTTGAGGATGCGACGGTGGGGATCCGTGCAGGGGAGGCGGCTGGCGCGGATGTGATGGTCGTGACCTCGACGCACCTCAAGCCCATGGCGACGGAGCATCCTTCGATCGATGGGTATGAACAGCTGCAGGTGCAACGCAGCGCTGATGGCTTGCTGTACTTGGCGCGCGCGACGGGCTGACGCAGCAAGGCCGAGCCGGCTACCGGACTCGGCCTGTTTCGCGGGTGGCTGGATCAGGCGACGCCTGCATTCGATCACTGCGCATGCCTTGGCGTGACAGCACCATCTCCCTGAGAATCTCGTTGGCGAGCCGGGCAATCGCTTCGGCACCGCGATAATGCGCGCGCACGATTCCGGTGATTGCGAAGTGGTCGGTCTCCGGACCGCTGAGCACGGCCGAGAGGGTGCCGTCGGCGTGCAGCGTACAGGTGACCGTGTAGCTGGGCAGGCGGGCTGCCAATTCAGATTCGATTTGGGTTTTAGTGAGCGTGTCCATCTGTACCGGCACCTTCTACTGACTGTGCAAACACACCCAAGGATAGGTCCTGCTGCGAGGCTGTAAATACCAGCGATCTGAAAGCGAATCGGGGGTGGGCGTCAGCGTACGGTTTTGCGCACGATGCGTTGGCACAACTTGCGCTGCACGGCCATCTGGATGGGCTTGAGGCAGAACATGAACAGGTAGCCACACAGCAGGAGTACCAGGTCCAGCCGCGAACGGGGCGCTTCGGCGCCCTCTATTTCAAGCTTCAGGCCATATTCCAAGCCGACAAAGACCAGCCCCGTCAGCAGGGCGATCATCCAGGATCTGGAGAAAAATGGCTGGGCATTGCCTGGCAGCATCGACGTGCTCCTAAGTGCACACGGATGGCGGGATATCAGTCAGAGGATTCGGTTGCAAAGGGTGTAATAAGTTCCAGGCGTGAAGATAGTTTCATCTTGATGCATGGATGGGCATGCGGCAAAAAGCGCTTCGCACAACAGAGACAAAAGCAGAGCAAAGAGGTTTTCGCCAGCCGTTACAGTGAACGAAAGGGCTGGCTACTGAGGGCGCTTCAAGGCGTCTGGTTTTTGTCCGGAGCGGACAGACCGGCCTGGATGCGCTGGTAAATCTCCTCGCGATGCACGGCAACATCCTTGGGTGCGTTGATGCCGATTCGTACTTGCTGGCCGCTGACGCCCAGGATGGTGATCGTAATGTCATCACCGATGTTTATGCTTTCACCGACTTTGCGGGTGAGTATAAGCATGGACTTCTCCTTGATTACTTTTAAGGACACATGTTCAGACAGGGCAGGTGTCGTATGTGTGTAGCTTACTGCTAAGCGCGTCCCTGTGACTGCCTCTTTTAGGACGCATAGAGGCGACATTAATTCCCATGGCGGCATCATACAGGTCTGGGATACATCATTCGCATTGTTTAAGCCAACGTTTATGACGGCCAGAATAGACAGTGAATGATAAAGTCGCCTCTTTATCCGTTGAAGGAGCAGGGCAGTGCGTAAAGTAGCGATGGCAATTGCGGTGTTGGCATTGGCCGGTTGCGGTGAAGGCAAAAGCGTCGATGCCCCCAAGGCCAAGCCTGCCGTAACCGAAAGCCAGCCACAAACCGGCGCGATTGCTGCCCAGGAATGGGACCTGCGAGTAGGCCCGCCGGACCACAAGCTGCAGGCAATCACCGACCTGACCGCCTGGTTGCTCGAACACGGGTTCAGTTTTTACATCGTGAAGGTCGACGGCAAGGACGAAGTGCTGCTGGGGCCATTTGCAACCAGGGCCGAGGCCGAGGCCAAGCAGACGCTGCTCAACGAGAAGATGGCGCGGGCCAAGAAAACCGACACGGTGTCCGAGATCATCGAGCACAAGGCCGCGCAGTAACCGCTGATTGGGCGGCATTGCCGCCCCTGTTCAACCGCAGGCTTTCAGGTTAACCGGGCCGACAAACTCATTGCCGCGCCCCATCACGCACGCCACCGTTTGGTTCCGCTGGCGCTCCCAGGCTTGTACCGGATAGGTCTTGTTCCAGGCTTCGTACAACTGGCGATCCTGTTTCGACAGGCGCAAGCCGTACTGCTTGCTCATGTAGAAATACGTGCGTGCGATCATCCCGCGAATGGACGGGCGCGGCATGACCTTCTTGGCCTTGAAATCCACCTGGGTCAGGCACGAACCGTACTGCCCGCTTTGCACCGGCAGCCAGCCAAAACTGAAGTTACTTCGATCTCCATTGACCTCGCCGATGCTCGGCACCAGGTTGTGCAGATCCGCTTCGGCACGCTTGAATACGTCGTCATGGCGGGTGCAGTTCTTGCGTCCGCCGTCCTGCCAGCACTGGCGCTGATGTCCGATCTGCCAGGCCGGAACAATGTGCTCCCACTCGATGCGCGCGGCACGGTTGGCGTTTTTGCGTGGGATGTAGCCGCAGGCTTTCAGGTCAACGCGGTTGCCGGTGTATTTGCAGCCGCAATAGAACTCGGTGGATTGTGGCGCGTACAGCTTCCAGGCGACCTTTTTGGCTTCGCTGAAGGTTCGGGGCGCCTGGGCATGGGCAGTGACAGCAAAAAGCAGGCAGCACACTGCAATAAAACGGGCACTCATTGAATCAATCTTCCTTCGGCACAACCCAGAAAATCTGCACGCCGCCGTCATCCCGATAGGCGAGGGTGACGTTGTCGTTCTCCGCGATTTCCTCCAGCAAGCGCTGCCACTCGTCTTCTGGCTCGTCCGGCAAGCGGAAGATCAAGGCTGCCTTGGCTTTTTGGGCGTTGGTGGAGTTGATGATCTTTTGCACACGAATGGCCAGGCGTTCGTAGGCATCAGGTGGGGTTAGGGCTGCGGAAGAGGACTTTGCCACGGAGTGTTCCTTAATAAGCTGTACGTGCATACAGTATTTAACTGTAGGCAATTTCGCAACTGCTTAAAATTCAATAAGTTCGTCTGACGGCGATTTAGGCGAGTTGATGTAAGGCGGGGAGGTGTTGGTTGCGGGATTTACGCAGGAGGTAGAGGCGGGTAAACCCGCCCCTACAGAGATGTCAGCAGGAATCAATATTCCCAGAACATCCGTTGCAGTTCTTTGCTGTCCTGGGTCTTGGTCAGGGCGACCATTGCCAGAATCCGCGCTTTCTGCGGGTTCAGGTCGAGGGCGGCGACCCAGTCGTATTTGTCGTCCGGCTGTTCGGCATTACGCAGCACCATGCCCCCGGCATTTACGTGGGAAGAACGGATGATCTGCACACCTTGCTTGCGCAATTCCACCAGCGCGGGAACCACTTTGGACGACACCGAACCATTGCCGGTGCCGGCGTGGATGATGGCTTTGGCGCCAGCCTGGGCCAGTGCCTTGTAGGCGGTGTCGCTCACGTTGCCGTAGCCATAGGCGATTTCAACATCGGGCAGGCTCTTGATGTTCTTGATATCGAATTCCGAGTCCATGGTGTGACGCTTGGCCGGCAGGCGGAACCAGTAGGACTTGCCTTCAACGACCATGCCCAGCGGGCCCCATGGGCTCTTGAAGGCTTCGGTCTTGATATTGATCATCTTGCTGACGTCGCGACCCGATTGGATCTCGTCGTTCATGGTCACCAGTACGCCTTTGCCGCGTGCATCCTTGCTGCCGGCCACGGCGACGGCGTTGTACAGGTTGAGCATGCCGTCGGCCGACATGGCGGTGCCTGGGCGCATGGAGCCGACCACCACGATAGGCTTGTCGGTTTTTTCCACCAGGTTCAGGAAGTAGGCGGTCTCTTCCAGGGTGTCGGTACCGTGGGTGATCACGATGCCGTCCACGTCCTTGCTGTCGGCCAGTTCGGCGACGCGGCGACCCAGTTGCAGCAGGTTCTCGTTGTTGATGCTTTCGGACGCAATTTGCATCACTTGCTCGCCACGCACATTGGCGATCTGGCTAAGCTCAGGAACACCGGCGATCAATTGCTCGATACCGACTTTGGCAGCCTGGTACGTCGCACTGTTGGCGGCGCTGGCGCCGGCGCCGGCAATGGTGCCGCCGGTGGCGAGGATCACCACGTTGGACAGTTTGGTCTTGGATTCAACCTCCTTTGCCTGGGCGGCAACGGGGAATAGCAGCAGAAGGGCCAACGCCCCCGGAACAAAGTTCTTCAATGCAGATTTCATTATTTTTCTCTCTGGTTTTTGATGAGTGCTGTAGCAGGTTCATCTAGAACACCTGGGCATTGCTGAATGCCTCCAGGCGCTGTGTAGGAGCAGGATCTGTACCATGCCGAATATGTTCGAGCATATAAATTAACTTGTTGATATATATAAATTTTTATTGATTGAGCGATGAGGTTTTGCTTGCTGGATGTCCGGCTTTCCGAACAACCTGAGGTGTGGCGTTCGGTTGTCCGAAAGTTATGACGAAAGAATCCTGAGTGCCGCGCCAAAACCTGTCGTTTCAGAGAACGACCGAACGTGGCAGATGTTTAAGAGCGGCCTTCGCAGGACGGGAGAGCCGGGGCTGGAGGTCTTGCATGAAAGGCCATGTTCTACCGTTGACAAATCTCGACAAGGTTCTCATAGTTTGGCTAACGCAAACGTTTGCGAGATGTTTCATGAGACCCTTGATTAGAGTCTCCTGTCAGCTCGTATCAGCCACCCGGGTGGGAGGGCCGCCGAAGCACACTTCGGTGCACGCGTTGCTCACAATAATCATAAGATCGGAGTGAACCCATGAAGCTGCCATTCGCTGGACGTCTTCTTGCTGTCGCTGTGCTTGCTGCCGCATCCGCCGCCTTACCTTTCTCCCCTGCATTCGCTGATGACGCTGCCGCCAAACCCAAGGTCGGCCTGGTGATGAAATCCCTCGCCAACGAATTTTTCGTGACCATGCAGGACGGTGCCAAGGCGTATCAGAAAGACCACGCCGCCGATTTCGACATGATCACCAACGGCATCAAGGACGAAACCGATACCAGCGCGCAAATCGGTATCGTCAAGCAGATGATCCTGGCCAAGGTCAATGCCATCGTTATCGCGCCTGCTGATTCCAAGGCACTGGTAAAAGTGCTGGAGGATGCCTCTAAAGCCGGGATCAAGATCGTCAACATCGATAACCGCCTGGACCCGGACGTGCTGAAAAGCAAAAACCTCGATATTCCCTTCGTCGGCCCCGACAACCGCAAAGGCGCCAAACTGGTGGGCGACTACCTGGCCAAGCAACTGGCTGCCGGCGACAAGGTCGGCATTATCGAAGGCGTACCGACCACCACCAACGCCCAGCAGCGCACCGCGGGCTTCAAGGATGCGATGGACGCTGCCGGTATGAAGATCGTTTCCACCCAATCCGGCAACTGGGAAATTGACCAGGGCCAGAAAGTGGCCTCGGCCATGCTGAGCGAACACCCGGACCTCAAGGCGCTGCTGGCCGGTAACGACAACATGGCCCTGGGCGCAGTCTCCGCCGTACGTGCTGCAGGCAAGGCCGGTAAGGTGCTGGTGGTGGGTTACGACAACATCGACGCCATCAAGCCGATGCTGCAGGACGGTCGTGTTCTGGCGACCGCCGACCAGGCGGCTGCGCAGCAAGCGGTGTTCGGTATCCAGAACGCCCTCAAGCTGGTCAAGGGTGAGAAAGTCGATGCCAAGGATGGCATGATCGAAACCCCGGTCGAACTCGTCCTCAAGAAGTAATCCTGGCAGCACCCAACAGCGTCCGCCCGTCCTGGGCGGACGCCTGGAGATTTTCCTATGTCATCTTCCGCTCCGAACGCTGTCCTCTCGGTCAGCGGTATCGGTAAGACCTATGCCCAACCGGTTCTGGCCGACATTACCCTCACGCTTAACCGTGGTGAAGTACTGGCGCTGACCGGTGAAAACGGCGCGGGCAAGAGTACCTTGTCGAAGATCGTCGGCGGGCTGGTCACCCCGACCACCGGGCACATGCAATTCCAGGGGCAGGATTACCGTCCGGCCAGCCGTACCCAGGCTGAAGCGTTGGGCGTGCGCATGGTCATGCAGGAACTCAATCTGCTGCCGACGCTGACCGTGGCCGAAAACCTGTTTCTGGATAACCTGCCCAGCCACTGTGGCTGGATCAGCCGCAAGCAATTGCGCAAGGCTGCGATCGAGGCCATGGCCCAGGTCGGCCTGGACGCCATCGACCCGGACACCCTGGTCGGCAGCCTCGGCATCGGCCATCAACAGATGGTCGAGATCGCCCGCAACCTGATCGGCGACTGCCATGTGCTGATCCTCGACGAGCCCACCGCGATGCTCACGGCCCGCGAAGTCGAGATGCTGTTTGAGCAAATCACCCGCCTGCAGGCCCGGGGCGTGGCGATCATTTATATTTCGCACCGGCTCGAAGAACTGGCCTGTGTCGCCCAGCGCATTGCGGTATTGCGCGACGGCAAGCTGGTCTGCGTCGAGCCGATGGCCAATTACAACAGCGAACAACTGGTCACCTTGATGGTGGGCCGGGAGCTGGGAGAACACATCGACCTGGGACCGCGCAGCATCGGCGGCCCAGCCCTGACCGTGAAGGGCCTGACCCGCTCGGACAAAGTCCGCGACGTATCCTTTGAAGTGCGTGCAGGTGAGATATATGGCATCTCCGGCCTGATCGGCGCCGGTCGTACAGAGTTACTGCGGCTTATCTTCGGTGCCGACCTGGCCGACAGCGGCACTGTGGCTTTGGGTTCGCCGGCCCAGGTGGTGAATATTCGCTCGCCGGTGGATGCCGTGGGTCATGGCATTGCCCTGATCACCGAGGACCGCAAGGGCGAAGGGCTGCTGCTGACCCAGTCGATCAGTGCGAATATCGCACTGGGCAACATGCCGGAAATTTCCGCTGGCGGCCTGGTCAATAGCCGCGATGAAACTGCCTTGGCCAAGCGCCAGATCGATGCCATGCGGATCCGCAGTTCCAGCCCGGCGCAATTGGTGTCCGAACTGTCCGGTGGCAACCAGCAGAAAGTGGTGATCGGCCGCTGGCTGGAGCGCGACTGCTCGGTGATGTTGTTCGACGAGCCCACCCGTGGCATTGATGTCGGTGCCAAGTTCGATATTTATGCCTTGCTGGGTGAATTGACTCGCCAGGGCAAGGCGCTGGTGGTGGTGTCCAGCGACCTGCGTGAACTCATGCTGATCTGCGACCGCATCGGCGTGCTGTCCGCCGGGCGCTTGATCGAGACCTTCGAGCGCGACAGCTGGACCCAGGACGAATTGCTCGCCGCCGCCTTTGCCGGCTATCAGAAACGTGATGCGCTGCTCAACGACGCAGTGCTTAGGGATACCCCATGAAACTAACAACTTCCCCCGGTAAAACCGGCGGCAACTTCTACGGCCTGGGCACCTACCTGGGGCTGGCCGGTGCATTGCTGGCGATGATCGCGCTGTTTTCGGTGCTCAGTGATCACTTCCTGTCCTATGACACGTTCAGCACCCTGGCTAACCAGATTCCTGACCTGATGGTGCTGGCGGTGGGCATGACCTTCATCCTGATCATCGGCGGTATCGACCTGTCGGTGGGCTCGGTATTGGCGTTGGCGGCATCGGCGGTCAGCGTGGCGATTCTCGGGTGGGGCTGGAGTGTCTTGCCGGCTGCCTTGCTCGGCATGGGCTGCGCCGCGTTGGCCGGCACTATTACCGGCTCGATCACGGTGGCCTGGCGCATTCCATCGTTTATCGTGTCCCTCGGCGTGTTGGAAATGGCCCGTGGAGTCGCGTACCAGATGACCGGCTCGCGCACGGCCTATATCGGCGATTCGTTTGCCTGGCTGTCCAACCCGATCGCCTTCGGCATTTCGCCGTCGTTTATCATCGCTTTGCTGGTGATCATTGCCGCCCAGCTGGTATTGACCCGCACCGTATTCGGTCGTTACCTGATCGGTATCGGCACCAACGAAGAAGCCGTACGCCTGGCCGGGATCAATCCCAAGCCGTACAAGATTCTGGTGTTCAGTCTTATGGGCCTGCTGGCCGGTGTGGCGGCGCTGTTCCAGATTTCGCGCCTGGAAGCGGCAGACCCGAATGCCGGTGCCGGCCTCGAGCTGCAAGTGATCGCGGCAGTGGTGATCGGCGGCACCAGCCTGATGGGCGGGCGTGGTTCGGTGATCAGTACCTTCTTCGGTGTGTTGATTATTTCGGTATTGGCCGCCGGCCTGGCGCAGATCGGTGCCACGGAGCCCACCAAGCGCATCATCACCGGTGCCGTGATCGTGATCGCCGTGGTCCTGGATACTTATCGCAGCCGTCGTGCCAGTCGGCGAGGCTGAACCATGGCAACGATCAAGGATGTGGCCGCGATTGCAGGTATTTCCTACACCACCGTGTCCCATGTGGTGAACAAGACGCGCCCGGTGAGCGAGCCGGTACGGATCAAGGTTGAAGCGGCGATCAAACAGCTCGACTACGTGCCCAGTGCCGTCGCGCGTTCGCTCAAGGCCAAGACCACGGCCACCATCGGATTGCTGGTGCCCAACAGCCTCAACCCGTATTTTGCCGAGCTGGCCCGGGGCATCGAGGATTATTGTGAGCGTAACGGCTACTGCGTGATTCTCTGCAACTCCGACGACAACGCGGAAAAACAACGCAGCTATTTGCGGGTGTTGCTGGAGAAGCGCGTCGATGGCTTGATCGTGACTTCGGTAGGCGGTGATGACAGCGGCCTCGCCGCAGGCTTGAGCGCCGTGCGCACGCCCATGGTGATTGTCGACCGGGCTCTGGATGGCATCGATGTCGACCTGGTACGCATCGACCACGAAGAGGGCGCCTACCTGGCGACCCGGCACTTGCTTGAGCTGGGGCATCGGGACATCGCCTGCATCGGCGGCCCGGCCCACACCCGCGTCGCGCAAATGCGCCTGGCGGGTTACCAGCGTGCGCTCCATGAAGCCGGTGTGGCGGTGGTGGCCGATCGCATCCAGGAAAGCGACTTCACCAGCACCGGCGGTTATGCTGCTGCCGTGCAATTGCTGGCGCAGAACCCGCCCAGCGCGATTTTTGCCAGCAACGACATGATCGGCTTCGGCGTGTTGCGCGCGGCGGCGGAGCGCAATATCCGCGTGCCCGGTGAACTGTCGGTGATCGGTTTCGATGATATTCAAATGGGCCGCTACGTGTACCCGGCGCTGACCACGGTCGGGCAGTCGATCCTGCAACTGGGCGAGACCGCGGCCGAGCTTTTACTGCGACGAATTGCAACCCCCCAACTGCCGATCGATCAACGCATCGTGACGCCGAGCATCGTGTTGCGTGAATCGACGGCGCCCGTCGCCGGTGTGTTCGCCCAATACCGCTGAACCGAATTGATGAGTACTGATGTATGCCAGCAAAAGTAGTGGTAATAGGCAGCTTGAACATGGACCTGGTCACCCGCGCGAGTCGGCTGCCCCGTGCCGGTGAGACCCTGGTCGGCCAGACGTTTTCCACGGTGCCTGGCGGCAAGGGCGCCAACCAGGCAGTGGCCTCGGCGCGACTGGGTGCGGATGTGGCAATGATCGGCTGTGTCGGTAGCGATGCCTATGGCACTGAACTGCGTGGCGCCTTGCTGGTGGAAGGTATCGATTGCCAGGCGGTGAGCACCGTGGACGGTTCCAGTGGCGTGGCCTTGATTGTGGTGGACGACAGCAGCCAGAACGCGATTGTGATCGTTGCCGGCAGCAACGGCGAGCTGACACCCGCCTCACTGCAGGCGTCCGATGCGGTGCTGCAGGCTGCCGATGTGATTATCTGCCAGCTGGAAGTGCCGATGGATACCGTGGGCTACACCCTCAAGCGCGGTCGTGAACTGGGCAAGACCGTGATCCTCAACCCGGCGCCGGCCAGCGGCCCGTTGCCCGCCGACTGGTACGCCTCGGTCGACTACCTGATTCCCAACGAAAGCGAAGCCAGCGCACTGAGCGGCGTGACAGTCGACTCCCTCGACAGTGCCAAGGTCGCGGCGACACGGTTGATCCAGGCGGGAGCTGGCAAAGTCATTATTACCCTGGGTGCCCAAGGTGCGTTGTTTGCCGATGGCCAGGGCTTTGAGCACCTGGTGGCGCCCAAGGTCAAGGCGGTGGATACCACCGCTGCCGGCGATACCTTTGTCGGTGGTTTTGCCGCAGCACTGGCCAGTGGCAAAAGTGAAGCCGAGGCCATCCGTTTCGGCCAGGTCGCGGCAGCCTTGTCAGTCACCCGTGCTGGTGCGCAACCCTCCATTCCTACGCTGCATGACGTTCAAGGTTTTGTGCTTTTATGAAAAAGACGCCTCTGCTCAATATCGCCTTGTCGCGGTTGATCGCATCCCTGGGCCATGGTGACATCCTGGTGATCGGCGACGCCGGCCTGCCAGTGCCGCCCGGGGTCGAGTTAATCGACCTGGCGCTGACCCAGGGCATTCCCGACTTCATCAGCACCTTGCGTATCGTGCTCAGTGAAATGCAGGTGGAAAGCCACGTGCTGGCGGAAGAAATCCTGCTCAAGCAGCCACCCGCGCTGACGGAGCTGAACGCTTTGGCTGAACAGGCCGCCCTCGGCGAGCGACGTCTGCTCAGCCATGAACAATTCAAGCAACTGAGCCGTAGCGCGCGCGCTGTCGTGCGTACCGGCGAGTGCCAGCCTTACTGCAATATCGCGCTGGTCTCCGGCGTAACCTTCTAGAGTTTCCCAACGACAAGGAGTGTTTTATGCAACGTGGTCTGCCAACCCTGAAAAACCTGTTTCGGAGTGTCCTGCTTTTGTCCGCACTCACTGCTGCCAGCGCCCAAGCGGCGGAAAAAATCGACTTGATCATCGACACTGACCCAGGTGCCGACGACGTGGTGGCCTTGCTCTTCGCCATGGCTTCCCCGGACGAATTGAACATTCGTGCACTGACCACCGTCGCCGGCAACGTGCGCCTGGACAAGACCTCGCGTAACGCGCGCCTGGCCCGCGAGTGGGCCGGGCGTGAAGAAATCCCGGTGTACGCCGGCGCACCCAAGCCGCTGTTGCGCACACCGATCTATGCCGAGAACATCCATGGCAAAGAAGGTATTTCCGGCGTCACCGTCCATGAGCCTAAAAAGGGCCTGGCCGAAGGCAACGCCGTTGATTACCTGATCAAGACCCTGCGTGCGGCCAAGCCTCACAGCATCACCATTGCCATGCTCGGTCCGCAGACCAACCTGGCGCTGGCCTTGACCCAGGACCCGGAAATCACCCAAGGCATCAAGGAAGTGGTGGTGATGGGGGGCGCGCACTTCAACGGCGGCAATATCACCCCGGTTGCCGAGTTCAACCTGTTCGCCGATCCGATTGCAGCCGAGATTGTGCTCAAGAGTGGCGTCAAGCTGACCTACCTGCCGCTGGACGTGACCCACAAGGTGCTGACCAGCGAGGTGCGCCTGAAGAAGATCGCCGACATCAACAACAACGCGAGCAAGGTCGTCGGCGATATTCTCAATGAATACGTCAAGGGCGATATGGAACACTACGGCATCCCGGGCGGCCCGGTACATGATGCCACTGTCATCGCCTATCTGCTCAAGCCGTCCTTGTTCACAGGGCGTCAGGCCAATATGGTGGTGGACAGCCGCGAAGGCCCGACCTTCGGCCAGACCATCGTTGATTGGTACGACGGCCTGAAGCAGACAAAAAATGTGTTCTGGGTTGAGAACGGCGACGCCCAGGGCTTCTTCGATCTGCTCACCGAGCGCCTGGCACGCTTGAAGTAACCCGGTCGACGTTCGCCAGCCGGTTCTTATTCGCGCTCGGGGTCTGGTGCCCCCATGTGATCGGCCGGGTATTTTTCGAATACCTGGCCGATGAACGCCTGTGCCGCCTGGGTGCCGAGTTCCTTGACCAGCAGGTCGATACCGATGATTGCCAGTTCCTCCGGGCTTCCTGGGCTGTAGGAACTTTGTCCTTGGGGCCATTTGGCTTTGATGTCGGCTTGGAGCGTTACGGTGGTCATGGAAGTCTCACGGATTGAAATGCTGGGCAATGCGCTGGAACGCGGCTCTAACCGGCGCAGTTAATCATTTTGCGCGGGGTTTGGCACTGCTACTTAGGCATGAAGCAGGTGCTGTGCGACACTGTCCTCCTGTTTAATTGCCGGGGGACCCCGCGTGCAGATCGATTTGAATAACCCCGAGAACCTGACACTGGCCGCCGTGCGTCAACTGATCGCCAGTGCCAGTGATGACGAGCATACCCAGTTGCGTGTAACCAGGGCCGGAATTGCCTACATATCTTCTGGGGTGGTGGGAGGCACTGACATCGATGGCCTGCTGTTCCGCCTGGAGACCTGGGCCAAGGGTTCCGGTTATGTCGGCAATGTCGCGGCCAGCGACGAGGTCTGGGTTACACAGATTTTCAATGCGCTGAAGCAGAACTGGCCGAAGCCGCCGTTTGATTACATCGACGTCTACTGATTGCGCTCATATTTGGTCACGATTGATCGGGCGAATGCCTGCTGATAGTCGGGCAGACTTACCTATCGGCGGTTTACGTTTTGAAACCTATCAGCCAGACCGCTGTCGCACGATCTCTGTTCATTTTTCAATAGGAGGCTTCATGCCTTGGAAGCTCGCATCATTCGGTACTTTGTTGGCAGCACTCGCGTTGGCGGGTTGCAGCACCCCGGGTGCCTCTGAGCCAGCCAAAGACGCCGCCGTGACCGATGCCGGTCATAGCCGCTGTGAGTCGAAGGCCGCCGAATTCAGCATTGGCCAGAAAGCCTCGCCGCAGTTGCTGGAGCAGGCCCGTACCCGTGCTGGCGCACAGAACGCGCGGATCCTCAAGCCCAACGATATGATCACGCTGGAATACCGCTCCGACCGGCTGAACCTGAACACCGATGACAACCTGGTGATCACACGCGTTAATTGCGGCTGATCGTTTCCAGGCTTTTGCAACGCCCATAAAAAACCCCGTCACATGGACGGGGTTTTTTTAGCTCAGCGGAGAATTACTCGCCGCGAACCTGTGCAGCTTGCATACCCTTTTGGCCTTTCTCAGCCACGAAGGAAACGGTTTGGCCTTCTTTCAGGCTTTTGAAACCGTCGCTTTCGATAGCTTTGAAGTGTACGAACAGGTCGTCACCGCCACCTTGAGGAGTGATGAAGCCGAAGCCTTTTTCATCGTTGAACCATTTAACGGTGCCGGTTTGGCGATTAGACATGGTGTATCTCCAAGAAACATATATTTTCAGTAGTGCTGTGCTGCTCAGGCCAACTGGGCACACTGGGCTATCATAGTCGAAATGTTCGGCTTGGGAGCCCCCCCAAGGCATTGTTTGCTAATCAATAGCGTTGCGTTTGCTACTTGTGTCGGCTGAAAGCCCCGATCTACGGGGCTTCGGCGCGAAATATCAGCTGGTAAAAAAAGCCGTAAAAGCTGCGTAATTTGTGCGAAATGGCAGTTTTCAGGCTGTTTTCCTGCCAAAACGGCCGTCTGATCAAGGCCCGATCTTACTTTTTCTTCACGACTTTGCAGGACGAAATAGCCGCGACTGCCTTGTTTTTAAGCTCCGGGCTGGCGTTCTGGTTAGTCATGAGCTCTTTGATTTCCGCAGTGCTCAATTCGGCGTTGATCTTGTCGGCGCCACATTCGCAGTGGGCCTTGGCAGTCTTGACGTCTACGTTCTGGCTGGCGGCCGCGCTGCAGTCGCTGACGAAACTGTCACGGGCACCGGCTGGCCAATTGGATGGAGCGGCAGCCTGCGCGCCGAGGGAAAGGAGGCTCAGGGTAGCGGCGAAAGCGAGGGTCGAGGTAAAACGCATCATGGGATGCTCCTTTGATTCGAGGACGAACGGCGATTCTCAGTGGGTTTGAGGTGTGGCGTACAGCTCAAGTTCACTTTTGCAGCTATAAAGGCTGGAATTTGTCTTTGCAGCGGATACTGCCGGCGCGATGACCGTTCATCTGTGCTAGCATCTTCGGCCTGGCTAATTCCGGGCGCGCCATTTGCCGCCTTGCCATGTTTCTTTTCAGCTCACTCCAGTCACTGTGGTTCGATTATCGGTTGGCCGAAAGGCTCCTGCCGCTGTAAGGCAGGCGTTCATCACTGAACGGCCTGGTGTTGGATCTTGTACTGGCTCATCCCAACCCACGTGACCTTTGGTAGGGGTCACCACTAGGAGAGGAGGCGCCATGCCAACTATTACTCTTCCCGACGGCAGTCAACGCTCATTCGATCATTCGGTTTCCGTAGCCGAGGTCGCCGCATCCATTGGTGCTGGCCTGGCCAAGGCCACCGTGGCCGGCAAGGTCGATGGCAAGCTGGTTGACGCCAGCGACCTGATCACCTCCGATGCCAGCCTGCAAATCATCACGCCCAAGGATCAAGAGGGGCTGGAGATCATTCGCCACTCCTGCGCGCACTTGATTGGCCATGCGGTCAAGCAGCTGTATCCGACTGCGAAGATGGTGATCGGCCCGGTCATCGACGAAGGCTTTTATTACGATATCGCCTACGAGCGTCCTTTCACCCCGGACGATCTGGCCGCTATCGAACAGCGCATGCACGCCCTGATCGAAAAAGATTACGACGTCATCAAGAAAGTCACTCCGCGCGCCGAAGTGATCGACGTGTTCACTGCGCGTGGCGAAGACTACAAGCTGCGCCTGGTGGAAGACATGCCGGACGAGCAGGCCATGGGCCTGTACTACCACGAAGAATACGTCGATATGTGCCGTGGTCCCCACGTGCCGAACACGCGCTTCCTCAAGTCCTTCAAGCTGACCAAGCTGTCCGGTGCCTACTGGCGCGGCGACGCGAAGAACGAGCAACTGCAACGCATCTACGGCACTGCCTGGGCTGACAAGAAGCAGTTGGCCGCTTATATCCAGCGCATTGAGGAGGCCGAAAAACGCGACCACCGCAAGATCGGCAAGCGCCTGAACCTGTTCCACCTCCAGGAAGAAGCGCCGGGCATGGTGTTCTGGCACCCGAACGGCTGGACCCTGTACCAGGTGCTCGAGCAGTACATGCGCAAGGTTCAGCGCGACAACGGTTACCTGGAGATCAAGACCCCACAGGTCGTTGATCGCAGCCTGTGGGAGAAATCCGGGCACTGGGCCAACTACGCCGACAATATGTTCACCACCCAGTCGGAAAACCGCGACTACGCCATCAAGCCGATGAACTGCCCATGCCACGTGCAGGTGTTCAATCAAGGCCTGAAGAGCTATCGCGAGTTGCCGATGCGCCTGGCCGAATTCGGTGCCTGCCACCGTAACGAGCCATCGGGTGCGTTGCACGGCATCATGCGGGTACGCGGCTTCACCCAGGACGACGCCCACATCTTCTGTACCGAAGAGCAGATGCAGGCCGAATCCGCCGCGTTCATCAAGCTGACCATGGACGTTTATCGTGATTTCGGCTTTACCGAAGTCGAGATGAAGCTGTCCACTCGTCCGGAAAAACGCGTCGGTTCCGACGAACTGTGGGATCGCGCCGAAGCGGCCCTGGCCGCAGCGCTAGACAGTGCGGGCCTTGCGTACGATCTGCAGCCGGGTGAGGGGGCCTTCTACGGGCCGAAGATCGAGTTCTCGTTGAAAGATTGCCTTGGCCGTGTCTGGCAATGTGGTACCTTGCAGCTCGATTTTAACCTGCCGATCCGTTTGGGAGCCGAATACGTCTCCGAAGATAACAGTCGTAAACACCCGGTTATGCTGCACCGGGCGATCCTCGGCTCGTTCGAACGGTTCGTCGGTATCCTGATCGAGCACTACGAGGGTGCGTTCCCTGCGTGGCTGGCTCCGACTCAGGCAGTGATCATGAATATCACTGATAAACAGGCGGATTTTGCTGCTGAAGTTGAAAAAACTCTCAACGAAAGCGGATTTCGTGCCAAGTCCGACTTGAGAAATGAAAAGATCGGCTTTAAAATCCGCGAGCATACTTTGCTCAAGGTTCCCTATCTTTTGGTTATCGGAGATCGGGAAGTCGAGATGCAGACTGTCGCTGTGCGTACTCGTGAAGGTGCTGACCTGGGCTCGATGCCCGTCGCCCAGTTCGCTGAGTTCCTCGCGCAAGCGGTTTCCCGGCGTGGTCGCCCAGATTCGGAGTAATTATTATTAAGCGTGAAATGAGACAAGATAAACGAGCTGCACCGAAAGCCCCGATCAACGAGAATATCTCGGCACGCGAGGTTCGGTTAATTGGCGCTGACGGCGAGCAGATTGGCATCGTCTCGATTGATGAAGCGCTTCGTATTGCAGAAGAGTCCAAGTTGGACCTGGTGGAAATCTCCGCCGATGCAATCCCACCCGTTTGCCGGGTGATGGACTACGGCAAGTCGATCTTCGAAAAGAAGAAGCAGGTTGCCGCGGCGAAGAAGAACCAGAAGCAGATTCAAGTAAAAGAAATCAAGTTTCGTCCAGGGACGGAGGAAGGGGATTACCAGGTAAAACTGCGCAACCTGGTACGTTTCCTGAGTGATGGGGACAGGGCCAAGGTATCCTTGCGATTCCGCGGCCGTGAGATGGCCCACCAGGAGCTGGGGATGGAACTCCTCAAGCGGGTTGAAGCTGACCTGCTCGAGTACGGTTCGGTCGAACAGCATCCTAAGATGGAAGGACGCCAGCTGATCATGGTCATCGCCCCGAAAAAGAAGAAGTAATCAACAGGGCACGGCAGGCCTTCTGATTATGTTTATCAACTGAATGCGGAGTATCCGAACATGCCAAAGATGAAGACTAAAAGTGGTGCTGCTAAGCGGTTTCTGAAAACTGCTAACGGTATCAAGCACAAGCACGCTTTCAAGAGCCACATCCTGACCAAAATGTCGACCAAGCGTAAGCGTCAACTGCGCGGTAGCAGCTTGCTGCATCCGTCTGACGTGGCAAAAGTCGAGCGCATGCTGCGCCTTCGTTAATTTTGGATCAAGAATAGAGGAAGTAACTCATGGCTCGTGTAAAGCGTGGCGTCATTGCCCGTAAACGTCACAAAAAAATTCTGAAACTCGCTAAAGGCTACTACGGCGCGCGTTCACGCGTATTCCGTGTTGCCAAGCAAGCGGTAATCAAGGCAGGCCAATACGCCTACCGCGACCGTCGTCAGAAAAAACGTCAGTTCCGCGCTCTGTGGATCGCTCGTATCAACGCTGGTGCACGTGTTAACGGTCTGTCTTACAGCCGTTTCATCGCTGGCCTGAAAAAAGCGTCCATCGAAATCGACCGTAAGGTTCTGGCTGAACTGGCCGTGAACGAAAAAGCGGTGTTTGCTGCGATTGTCGAGAAAGCTAAAGCCACCTTGGCTTAAGTACCCCCGACAGTCACCCTGGGCTGCGCCTGTAGCCCAAGGTGGTAAACGTCATAAATAGGGGAAGAGCCTTCAAGCTCTTCCCCTATTTTGTATCTGGAGTCTGTACATGGAAAACCTGGACGCGCTCGTCGCTCAAGCTCTTGAGGCTGTGCAAAGCGCTGAAGATATCAATGCCCTGGAGCAAATCCGGGTTCACTACCTTGGCAAAAAGGGTGAATTGACTCAGGTGATGAAGACCCTGGGAAATTTGCCGGCTGAAGAGCGCCCGCAATTCGGCGCGCTGATCAACGTTGCCAAGGAGCGTGTCACAGAGGTGCTCAATGCGCGCAAGGCGACCATGGAGGAGGCCGATCTCGCAGCCAAACTCGCCGCCGAGTCCATTGATGTAACCCTGCCTGGTCGTGGCCAGGCCTCGGGCGGTCTGCATCCGATCACCCGGACTCTGGAACGTATCGAGCAGTTCTTCACCCATATCGGCTACGGCATTGCCGAAGGCCCTGAGGTCGAAGACGACTATCACAACTTCGAGGCGCTCAACATCCCAGGCCATCACCCGGCCCGGTCGATGCACGACACCTTCTATTTCAATGCAAACATGCTGTTGCGCACCCATACCTCCCCGGTACAGGTCCGCACCATGGAAGCGAACAAGCCGCCGATCCGCATTGTCTGCCCAGGCCGTGTGTACCGCAGCGACTCCGATATCACCCACTCGCCGATGTTCCACCAGGTCGAAGGCCTGCTGGTTGATCGCGACATCAACTTCGCCGACCTCAAGGGCACCATCGAAGAGTTCCTGCGAGTGTTCTTCGAGAAAGAGCTGGCGGTGCGTTTCCGTCCATCATTCTTCCCGTTCACCGAGCCATCCGCAGAAGTCGACATGGAATGCGTGATGTGCAGCGGTAAAGGCTGCCGCGTCTGCAAGCAGACTGGCTGGCTGGAAGTGATGGGCTGCGGCATGGTTCACCCCAATGTGCTGCGTATGTCCGGGATCGATCCGGAAGAGTTCTCGGGCTTTGCCTTCGGCATGGGCGTTGAGCGCCTGGCCATGCTGCGTTACGGCGTGAACGACTTGCGTCTGTTCTTCGACAACGACTTGCGGTTCCTCGCGCAATTTCGCTAGTCGTAACGAATCTTTAGGAGAGCAGGATGAAATTCAGTGAACAATGGCTGCGCGGCTGGGTAAGCCCGCAGGTAGATCGCGATGCGTTGGTTGCGCGTCTGTCGATGGCCGGTCTTGAGGTCGATAGCGTTACGCCGGCCGCCGGTGTTTTCAGTGGCGTAGTCGTGGGTGAGGTGCTGAGCACCGAGCAACACCCCGATGCCGACAAATTGCGTGTGTGTCAGGTCAGCAATGGCACGGAAACCTTCCAGGTCGTGTGCGGAGCGCCTAACGTGCGCCCCGGCCTGAAGATCCCGTTCGCCATGATCGGCGCCGAACTGCCGGGCGACTTCAAGATCAAGAAAGCCAAGCTACGCGGTGTCGAGTCCAACGGCATGCTGTGCTCCCAGGCGGAGTTGCAAGTAGGCGAGGGCAATGATGGCCTGATGGAGCTGCCGGCCGATGCACCTGTGGGTCAGGACATTCGTGTCTACCTGGAGCTGGAAGACGCCAGTATCGAGGTCGACCTGACCCCGAACCGTGGCGACTGCCTGTCCCTGGCCGGCCTGGCACGTGAAGTGGGCGCGTTGTACAACGCGCCAGTCACTCGTCCAGTGGTTGCCGCAGTGGCTGCGGTCCACGATGAAGTGCGTCCGATCGAAGTACTGGCACCAAACGCCTGCCCACGTTACCTGGGGCGCGTGATCCGCAACGTTGACCTGTCCAAGCCAACCCCGTTGTGGATGGTTGAGCGTCTGCGCCGCGCCGACGTGCGTAGCATCGACGCTGCCGTCGACATCACCAACTACGTGATGCTTGAGCTGGGCCAGCCGCTGCACGCTTTCGATCTCGCCGAAATCAATGGCGGCATCCGTGTGCGCATGGCCGAAGAAGGCGAGAAGCTTGTATTGCTCGACGGCCAGGAAGTCAGCCTGCGCGCCGACACCCTGGTGATCGCTGACCATTCCCGCGCCCTGGCGATTGCCGGTGTGATGGGGGGCGAGCACAGCGGTGTGTCCGCGACCACGCGCGATGTATTCCTTGAAAGCGCGTTCTTCGACCAGATTGCCATCGCTGGCAAGGCCCGCTCCTACGGCCTGCACACCGATGCCTCACATCGCTATGAGCGCGGGGTGGACTGGAAGCTCGCCCGTGAAGCCATGGAGCGCGCCACTGGCCTGCTGCTGGAAATCACCGGTGGCGAAGCCGGCCCGATCACTGAGACTGTCAGTGAACAGTATCTGCCGTCCGTTGCGCCGATCACCCTGCGCGCCAAAAGTGTCGAGCAAATGCTTGGCCTGGTCATCGCTCCGGCTGAAATCGAGCAATTGTTGTCGGCCCTCGGGTTGAACATTTCTGCGGGTTGGGAAGGGGAGTGGCATGTTGACGTGCCAAGCCATCGCTTCGATATCAGCCTGGAAGTCGATCTGATCGAAGAGTTGGCTCGCCTGTACGGTTACAACCGCCTGCCGGTTCGTTACCCGCAAGCGCGCCTGGCACCGCAACCCAAGGCAGAAGCGCGTGCGCACCTGCCTGAGTTGCGCCGTCTGCTGGTTGCCCGTGGCTATCAGGAAGCGGTGACCTACAGCTTCATCGATCCGAAGCAGTTCGAACTGTTCAACCCGGGCGTCGAGCCGCTGTTGCTGGCCAATCCGATCTCCAACGACATGGCCGCCATGCGTTCATCCCTGTGGCCGGGCCTGGTGAAAGCCCTTTCCCATAACCTGAACCGTCAGCAAGACCGCGTGCGCATGTTCGAAAGCGGCCTGCGGTTTGTCGGGCAACTCGACGGCCTGAAGCAAGAGCCAATGCTGGCCGGCGTTGTTTGCGGCAGTCGCTTGCCGGAAGGCTGGGCGCAAGGCCGGGATGCCGTGGACTTCTTCGACGTTAAAGCGGACGTGGAAGCGGTACTGGGCTTTGCCGGTGCACTGGACGACTTCACATTTGTGCCAGGCAACCACCCGGCGTTGCACCCTGGTCAGACTGCGCGTATCGAGCGCGAAGGTCGTCTGGTGGGCTTCATCGGGGCCATCCACCCGGAACTGTCGAAAACCCTTGGGCTCGACCGCCCGGTCTTCGTCTTCGAGCTGGTCCTGGCCGAAGTGGCCGCGGGCAAGATGCCTAAATTCAGCGAGTTGTCGCGCTTCCCTGAAGTGCGTCGCGACCTGGCCCTGATCGCCGATCGTGAAGTCGCCGCTACTGCCGTTCTGGATGTAATCCGTGAAAATGCAGGGGAATGGCTGACAGACCTCAGGCTATTTGACGTCTATCAGGGTAAAGGCATTGATCCGCATAGAAAAAGCCTTGCAGTTGGCTTGACCTGGCAGCATCCATCGCGCACTCTTAATGACGATGAGGTGAATACCACGACACAAAATATCCTCACCTCGCTCGAACAAAGGTTAAACGCCACGTTAAGGAAGTGACGTATGGGGGCTTTGACGAAAGCTGAGATGGCGGAACGTCTGTACGAAGAGTTGGGTCTGAACAAGCGCGAGGCCAAGGAATTGGTCGAGCTGTTTTTTGAAGAGATCAGACACGCTCTGGAAGACAACGAACAGGTCAAATTGTCCGGTTTCGGCAATTTTGATCTGCGGGACAAACGCCAGCGGCCTGGCCGCAATCCAAAAACGGGAGAAGAAATCCCGATCACGGCTCGCCGTGTGGTCACCTTTCGTCCAGGGCAGAAGTTGAAGGCCCGAGTTGAGGCTTATGCTGGAACCAAGTCATAACGACGAGCTACCCGTCATCCCAGGCAAACGCTACTTCACCATTGGTGAAGTCAGCGAGCTCTGTGCGGTAAAACCGCACGTGCTGCGCTATTGGGAGCAGGAGTTTCCTCAACTCAACCCCGTCAAACGCACTGGGAACCGTCGGTATTATCAGCGCCAGGATGTGCTGATGATCCGACAGATCCGTGCGTTGCTGTATGACCAGGGGTTCACCATCAGCGGCGCGCGCCAGCGTATGTCCGGTGATGAAGCCAAAGACGACACCACCCAGTACAAGCAACTGATCCGCCAGATGATCTCCGAACTGGAAGATGTGCTGGTGGTTTTGAAGAAGTGATACGGGCTTTTAAAATACTTCCACATTTCAAAAGCTTGCGGTATATTCCTGATCGCTTCGTTGCGAAGCTAACCCAGTAACACGCCTAGTCGGGGCGTAGCGCAGTCCGGTAGCGCACTAGCATGGGGTGCTAGGGGTCGAGTGTTCGAATCACTCCGTCCCGACCATATTTTTCAGTGACTTAGCCGAACTCTAGCCAGTTCGGCTTTTTTACGTGTAGGGACTTTTGCGGGGGCTCATCCCGTTTTTCTCCTCAAGATGGTCAGCGCTGGCCCGCGAGAGTCGGTTGCCGACACTTTGTTTGCAGCCTCAATCAGGTACTGCAATTCCGCTGTAGAATAGTGGCTCGTAATGCTGCCGTTCCTATGTCCAAGCAATGCCTTCCGATCTTCCTCTGTCACGCCTGCTGCACGTAGCCTTCTGCCAAAGGTGTGCTTCAAGTCGTGAACCCTGAATGACCTGAATCCGGGATGCGCCGGCGACTGGTGGGCTTTCTCCCACTTGTCCGCCGCACGCTTCCTGGCTTTCCTCCAGGCCGTATCGTTCATCCGTTCAATCGGCGTTGGCCCGAACTGATCCGGTTGCCCGTATGGGAACACCAGGTCTTTATGCAGGCCTCGCTGCTTATCGATGATGTTCATGGCCACCCTGTTCAGGATCACCAAGCGTTCATCGCCGTTTTTCACCCCTGCTTTGTCACTTCGCCCGCCGAATCCGGCAGGTATCAGAAACACGCTGGTGTTCAGTTCCGGCACCCGTATCTCCCAATCCCACCGCAATTTGCAAACTTCCTGCTCCCGGCACCCGGTGTTTACCTTGTAAAGGGCCATCCTCAACAAGTGGTCGGGTAGCTCGGGAAACAGTATTGCCTGCTCTTCCCAGGACATCTGGTAGGGTTTCCGGGCTGACCTCTTTTCCTCAAGCATCGATATCATCGGCACGCTCTCCAGCCACGGCCGCTTTTCAGCATCGCGCCACTTGCGGTGGCACAGGTTCAAGATCCTGACGACTCGCTGTAGGGCGATATTGACCGTCCTGTTCGATACGCCTGGCTTGACCTTTCCTTTGTCGGTCTTGCTCGGCCGCTGCCGGTCACGAATGAACGTAGCCAGGCTCCCATCATCGATGTGCGTTATCGGCAGATCGCCGATGTATGGGTCGAGCTGTTCGATGTGGGAAGCAGAAAGGCCGATTGATGCCTGGTCTTTGAACTCGACCAGGAACCGGGTGGCAGCCTCGCGCCAGGTTCGCACCTGGCGCACGCCGTAAATCTTTTCCTGCCGCAACTTTTCCAGCCGATGAATCAAATACTGCTCGGCTTCTTCCCTCTCGCTTGCTCCAGTGCTTTCTTGAAGTCGGCTACCTCTGACGACTTTGTCGATGTGCCAAATCCCGTTCCTCTGGTAGAGGCCCGACATTGTTTTTCGCGCCATTGTTTTTCTCCTTGGCGCCCACTGCGGGGCGGATTGTTGTCCTGATCGGTCTGCTTTTCAATTGCCATGCGTTCGATGTAGGCGTCTGCCCACTGGTCCAGCTCATGACGGTCGAAGGCAACGCCCTGTTTTCCAATGGGGAATTCGCGGACGTGGGGCCGGACGGTGTTCTTGAATTCTTCCCGGCACATGCCGAGGTAGGCGGGTGCAGCCGACGCCCGGATGAAGCGCGGCGCGGGTGCTGCGGCCTGTGCCGCGTTTGTTCTGGACATGGGAATGCCTCGCCACGCCGTTGCCGGGTGGATTGATTGGGTAATTTCGGGATGGAGTACGGATGTACTCCTATCGGGATTTGGTGTTCAGTCGACGCCGTTGTCGAAGCCGTCGTAGGCGCTGGTCTTACAGGTGCAGGGCAGGCGGCCTTGGTTGCAGTTGCACATTCGGATCTGCCCAGGTGGTAGGGATGGGTCAGGCACCACTTTGAGTCCTGCAAATTCCGCCACTGCTGCCGGCGCCGACTCACGATTGAGCGCGGCCTCAATCTTCAACCGTTCGCCAACACCTCGCTAACCGCTGCAGGCGCTCAGTCGATTCGTGCAAGTGCCAGACAGGTACGCCGCGAAGCTCCTCTGGCCACTGCCGAACAAGGTCGTCGTTGGCCTCTTCGTCGCCGTCGATGACGTCCGGAATGAGTGCCCAAGTGAAACCGGGGTGTCGATGCCAGTCTTCTACCCATCGCGTGTAGCCCTCGACATCAACCTGCCCACCCTTTTTCCATACCGTGAACGCGCCGTTATCGAAAACAAACGATTTGCACACATCGGCGACGATCCCAAGATCGTCCTTGCGCGGGAACGGCACCAGCGCGTGCCGGCCGGCCAGGAACTTTGCTGCATCCTCTCGCTTACCGCCGACAGGCGTGCCGTGGTAATGGATCATCCGCTAAGCCTCACTGTTTCGATCTCGACGCCCTGGTGGGTAGCAATGATGGTTTGGTCGCCGCCCAGGGATTCCGCAAGACGATCGGCGATCTGTTCATGCCAGCCTTTTTTAATCAGCGCTGTGGCCGCCCGGATATGCTCGACATGGATCATCGACAAGGATTTCAACTCAAGGCGATAAACAATGGTTTCGCCGTCAGACGGGCATACCGCGGCGAACGTGTGTCGATACGTATTCATAGAGGATCCTCGCCGGCTGGCGTGATTCGTTTAAGTGGGTGATATGCTTTGCTGCTTATCAAACAAGGAGGTGGTAATGCCCGGTAAAAAGCTTGAAGCGTTCCGCGAGTGGTTCACGCCGCGTAAGAGGCTATGGACAGGGGTAGGCCTGTTTGCAACAGCCATCGTCGTACCAATAGTCAGTCCCGGAATGACCGCCGCTTGGCTCATAGGGCCTGCGACTGTATTTTTCTTGGGTAGCTTTATTCCCGATACGAACAAAAAGCGTTAGGGCGAAGGCGGCTGGCGTGATTCGTTGATATGGGTTGGGGTTACTTCTTCTGGTAGGTCTTGGTTAGCGCGGCGTTGACGCTGTTGCCGCGCTTCAGCACGACTCGTGCAAGGGCTGCCCGGTCTGCGTGGCTGTGGCTTGCCTGGCTGAGAAGGCCGAAGTAGCTGTTGGCTGTCTCGCGCAGATCCTTGGCCGGCGCCGCGGCGGTGCGCTTCAGTGCCTGGGCCAAGGATCGCTTGCGGGTGGTTCGTCGCCAGGGCTTGATGACGTGACCAACGAAGTCGACGCCGCGGTCTACCGGTTGAAGGATCGTTTTGGTCGGGTTGAGCTTGGCGCCGAGCCTGGGCAGGAACGCTTCGACCTGGGCCAGCCATTGGTTGAGCTGTTGCGGCGACTCATGCAGGAACACGAAGTCATCGACATACCGGATGTAGTGCTTGGCGAGTAGCGTGTGCTTGGCGAACTGGTCCAGTGCGTCGAGGTAGATGTTGGCGAAGAACTGCGACGACAGGTTGCCGATCGGCAAGCCAAGGCGTGCAGGCTGTGCAACCAGGCGCTTGTGCTGCGGCACCCGGTTGAATAGGTGCGCCGGGCTGCGGGTCTCGTAATCCTCACGCGGGTCGTGCATGAGGATCTGCGTAGCCAGGGCCAACCACCAGGGCTCGGTGATCCTGGCCTCCAATTGCTTGCGCAGCACCGCCTTGTCGATGGCGACGAAGAAGTTGGCCAGGTCGCACTTGAGGTAGAAAAGTGGCTTTGACCAATTCTCGCTGGCGCTCCGTATCTTCGACTCAAGCCGGGTGGCGGCGTACAGCGTGCCGCGCCCTGGAATGCATGCGCAACTGTCCGCTATGAAGCTGGCGTAGAAGCGCGGTGCCACATGGTTGTACAGCAGGTGGTGGACGACGCGGTCCCGAAAGGCTGCCGCCCACACCTCGCGGGCTTTCGGTCGGGTAACCACGAAGCATATAGATCGGCCTGGCCGGTAGTTGCCGGTGACCAGGTCGTTGTGCAGCTGGATCAGGTTGCGCTCCAGGTCGATCTCGAAGGCCAGCGCGCTGTCGCTGTTGCGCTTGGTGCGTCGGCAGTCGTAATAGGCCTGAACCAGATCCTGAAACGGGTAGGGACCCAAAGTCGAATCTGCGGACGGGGCGGACACGGAGCTCGTTGTTCTTGTCGTTGTTGTTCTGATTGCCATCATCGAAGTTCATGTTGAATGCGTTGTTGGCTGAGCGCTGCGACCTATCGTGCTATCTGCGTCACCGAGCCGAAGGCAAAGCCGATCAGCAAGGAAACTGCGCGAGACCTGCGCGGACGCTTTAGACCGTCGGTATCTCTGATGCGCATGGCGGTGACCTATCAGGTCAGCGGCACGACCAGATTCAATTCGCACAGACCAGAAAGCCGTAACCTTCAGGTAGCGGGCGCGGTTGGGGTAGAGCGTTTCCAGGCGTTGGCCTGCTTGCCGACGGAGGCTGTTACCTCGATCGCCTTGGCATGCTGTTCGACACTGATAAATCGGCTGTCCTTGAATAGGCGCATCAGGAATTCGACCACTTGAACCCTCTCGACCAACAGGGTCAGGTGCGGGCGTTTGTCCTGGGTTGCGTTTGCACGGGCGATCAGCATCACGACCTCAATGCATTCGTCGATCACTCGCTTTCCCAGCGATTGCTTGAGGTCTCGCGGGATATTGCGAGTCAGGATGGTTGCCATGTGTAAGAGGCCCATGGCCGACCGGTAGATCGACAGATCGGTGTGCATTCCCATTGCGGTACAGCTCCATAAGCAAAGCAACCGGCCGCACGCGGCCGGATTAAATAAGCGAATTAATCGATAAATTCACTGCGGACGGGGCGGACACGGAGCTCGAAGTACTTGACGACGTAGCTCTGATTGCCATCACCGAAGTACATGTAGAATGCGTTGTTGGCTGAGCGCTGCGAGCTGCTCCAGTACCAGGTATCACGGAAGGCTTCAGCGCCACCTTCTTGGAAGGCGGTGTGTACGGTTTGCAGCGGGTCTTCGGCGCTATACATCTGGCCTACCGGTTCGCTGTGCGGGTTGTCACCATTGCGCGAGTTCTCCCAGTTCTCTTCGGTGGTCGGCTTGAAGTGGCGGTATTGCAGCTCCTGGACATCGCGCGCCGGGATAGCCCAGTCGGCATGTCCGCCGATAGTCAGCGCCAGCACGTTCGCTGCCAGCTCACTGCCTGCCGCCGCCATGGCCTGGGTGTTCGCCAGGCTTTCGGTAAAACTGTCGGCGCCTTCGATCTTCTCGCCGTACTCGGCCCACTTGCCGACCAGCTCATGCGCCGCGCCGGCGGTGATGTGCAGAGAGCGCTTGCCGGTCATCGGGTCGCGGATGATGCCGGTGACGAAGCCGCCGCCGTAGGCCTGGCCGATAGCCGGGGTGGTGACTGCTGGTGCTGCTTTCTCAACTGCGGACATGATGCTTCCTCTTTTCGAAGGCAACAAAAAAGGCGCTGTGCGCCTTGGTGTGCCGGATCAAGAACGAATGGATGAAGGATTAAATAAAGAATCTGCGGACGGGGCGGACACGGAGCTCGCTGTCCTTGGCGTAGAAGCCCTGATAGGGGCCAGGTTGCAGCGGCAGGCAGATGCAAGAAGCCCGGCACTGACCTGGTTTCACACGGTTAAATCCCAGGCAAAGAAAAGCCCGCGATGGGGAGTGCGGGCTTAAAGGGATGTTCATCAGGAGCTGGGTTAACCCTAGACGCTCGACTGTGAAAGGTATGTGAAAGGGCAGCAGTCGCTAAGGGCTCGCGTCAACCCTTCTTGCTTCATGATTTTTGGAGCATCGCTTCCACTTCTGCAACGGTTACACGCGCAATGACGCTGTCCGGGATCTTCGAAATATCGGATAAGTTGTAAACCATGAAGTCATCCCCCATGACCTTTTTGGACATCAACTCGAACGACGGCAGTATGCGGGTGTAATAGTGTTGGTCGAGCCCGCAGGGGGAGTTTGTGGAGTTTTTCGTTTCGTAAAACCTCCCCGACTTTTCGTCCAGGTCGACGCCCACCAGGAAAACCTTGGAGAACCCGACGTGGAATGCCAGCTGGATGGCCAGGTAGGCCACGGTTCGGGCATCAAAAAAGCCCTGGCTCATGTCCTTGCTGAACCCGATGGACCGTTTCCGAAAGGCGATCAAGGAGTGATCAGTAACCAGCTCTTTTGATCTTCCGAGCGCCACATCGATCCACGACGGTTTTGGAGCCTTGGCCAGCGGGTAGAGCTGCCCGGTTGGACGAGCATGGGAGGATTGCGCGTGGTCTTCCCATAGCGCGACCCTTTGGCTGACAGCCATGGCGTAATTGAATAAATCCGGCTGCTGTTTGGAAAAACTTCTGTCCGTGCAAGCGTAAAAACTCGGTTTGATGTCGGTATTCATAAACATCGAAATCGCGCCATTCATGGTGATCATGGGCACGTGCGCAAACTTTTCGAGGGGGAATGATTTGGCTGACAGGCCGGAAGCGATAATAAAAACCGCGCCTGATTCGACATTCCGACAGGCAGCAAAATCGTGCAGGTGCAGCGGGCTTGCGCTTGAACGCCATGGCGCTGACACGGGTGCAAACAAAGCCAGCTTTTTGTCGGCAACAGGCTTGGCCTCGACGAAGGGCATCTGTTTCATCCGATCTATCCGCGTAGTGAAAGGAAAATCCACACATCAGCCGACCAAGGCTTGACAGCAGAGTTCCCTTATAAAAAACAATACATAAACGCGGCTTCGCCAGACGTCCGGTATTTGTGTAGGGCCTTTCCCAGAAGGGGGAAACGCATCAACACGCCACACCCTTTAAAACGTCTGCCCCATGGAGAACTGAAACACCTGCTTGTCCGCGTTCTCCGGCGTGCGGATCGGGTATGCCAAATTCACACTCAGCGGCCCCAGCGGGCTGTACCACGTCACCCCAACCCCCACCGAACTGGCCATCTGGCCCAGGTCCACGCTGCCGCAGCCTTGGGTGGTACTGAGGTAGCACTTGTCCGAATACACCGTGCCCACGTCCCAGAACAACGAGGTTCGCACGGATTTGTTGTCTTTGATGAACGGCACCGGGAATAAGTACTCCGCGCCGCCTGTTATCAGGATATTGCCGCCCAGCGATTCGGTGTCCCGGTCCGAGTAGTACGCCTGCCCGGCACTGGCGTAGGCACCGGTTGCCGGGGTGTTGCGCGGGCCGAGGGTGCCGCTTTCAAAGCCGCGCACCGTGCCTTCGCCGCCGGCGGTGTAGGTTTCATAGAAGGGCAGCCCGTCCGTGGAGCCGTAGCCGCTGCCGTAGCCGAGCTTGGTGTGAAAGCGCAGTGACGTGTTGTTGCTGACAGGCAGGAACGTCTGCCCCGTGTAGTCGATTTTGTAGAAACTCAGGTCGCTGCCGGGCACCGTCACCATCAGGTTGAGGTTTTGCGAATGCCCGCGAGTCGCCAGCACGCCTTTGTTCAAGGTCGATTCCGACCAGCCAAGGTTGGCCTTGAAGTTGGTGAATTCCTTGCCTTCGCGCTCGATAAAGTCGTAGATCTCGTCGGCGCTGTAGGTGCCCGGTTCGATACTGTCGTGTTGCGCCGTCAGGCCAAAGCTCAAACGCGAGGTTTCATTGATCGGGTAACCGAGGGTGGCGCCCAGGCCAAAACTATTGATGGCGTAATAGGACACCCCGTCATCGTAGTACTTATTGTAGTCGGTCTTGCTGTAGAACGCGTTGTAACCCAGGCTCACCCCGTCGGTGGTGAAGTAGGGATCGGTGAAACCGATGTTGTACTTGCTCTGGTAGGACGAGCGGGTCAGCCCCAGGCTGGCGTAGTTGCCGGTGCCGAGGAAGTTGTTCTGGGTGATCGAGCCGCCGAGGATCAGCCCCGAACTCTGGGCAAAGCCGACGCTGGCGGTAATCGAACCGGACGCTTGTTCTTCCACGGCGTAGTTCACATCCAGTTGGTCGTCGAGGCCGGCCACCGCAGGCGTCTCGACGTTCACCTCTTTGAAGAACCCCAGGCGCTCCAGGCGCACCTTGGACTGGTCGATCAGATAGGTTGACGCCCAGCCACCTTCCATCTGGCGCATTTCCCGCCGCAGCACCTTGTCGTCGGTCTTGGTATTGCCACGGAAGTTGATACGGTTGACGTAGGCCCGCTTACCGGGGTCGACGGAGAACGTGACGTCAACCGTGTGGTCTTCATCGTGGGCCTGCGGCACGCCGTTGACGTTGGCGAACGTGTAGCCTTCGTTGCCCAGGCGACGGGTAATCAGCTCCGAGGTGGTGGTCATCAGTTTGCGTGAGAACACCTGGCCCTTCTGCACCAGCAGCAAGGACTGGACCTGGTCCTGCGGGACTTTCAGCTCACCACTGAGCTTCACCTCGCGTACCGTGTATTTCTGGCCTTCGTGGATGTTCACGGTGATGTAGACGTGCTTTTTGTCCGGGGTCATCGAGACCTGGGTCGAGGTGATATCCATGTTGATATAGCCACGGTCCAGGTAATAGGAGCGCAAGCGTTCAAGGTCGCCCGACAGCTTCTCCCGTGCGTATTTGTCGTCGTTCTTGAAAAACGACAGCCAGTTGCTGGTCTTGAGGGTGAACTGGTCGATCAGGGCGTCGTCGGCGAACACCGTGTTGCCCACCACGTTGATGTGCTGGATCGACGCCACTTCACCTTCGTCGATCTTGATTTTCAAGCCCACGCGGTTACGCGGCTGAGCCACCACCTGCGCGTCGACCGACGCCGAGTACCGGCCCTGGGCAACGTACTGGCGCTGCAACTCGTTGCGTATCCCTTCCAGGGTGGCGCGCTGGAAAATCTCGCCCTCGGCAAGGCCCGATTGCTTCATGCCTTTCATCAGGTCATCGGTGGCAATCGCCTTGTTGCCCTCGAATTCGATACTGGCAACCGAAGGACGCTCGACTACATTGATGATCAACACATCGCCTTCGCGGCTCAGTTGGATGTCCTGGAAGTAACCGGTCTTGAACAGCGCGCGGGTCGAGTCCACCAGGCGCCGGTCATCCGCTTCGTCGCCGACGTTCAGGGGTAATGCCCCGAACACGCTGCCCGCAGAGACCCGTTGCAGGCCGTTGATTCGAATATCCGAGATTTTGAAGCCTTGGGCGAGTGCCAGTGAGGTATTGAGCAGCAGCGCAACCGAGCAGAGCAGGCGCGAAAAATTCATCAAGATCTTTTCCAGAACACATCGACAAGCAGCGCCGGCACGCATGGACAACTCGCCGCGCGGCCGGACTGGTGAACATCCAGCATACGAGCGAGGGGCGTTTGGTGCGGTTAACCGAATGTCAAGTTAGGTAAAGTTTGGTCTGGGATGCCAATGCCGGGTCGATAATGCGCAACCCCCCACTGACGAGCCCGAGATGATCCGCGTACTGTTGGTCGACGACGACCAGGAACTGACTGACATGCTGAGCCAATACCTCGCGCGCGAAGGCTTTGAGGCCACGGCCGTGCACACGGGGGAGGAGGGCGAGGAGGAGGCGCTGTCGGGGCGCTACAGCATTGTGGTGCTGGACGTCATGCTGCCCCAGCGCTCGGGCATCGAGGTACTCCGGCGCATCCGCGTCGTCAGCCAGGTACCCGTAGTGCTGCTCACCGCCCGTGGCGACAACATCGACCGCATCACCGGCCTGGAACTCGGCGCCGATGATTACGTGCCCAAGCCCAGCTCCCCCGGCGAACTGGTCGCGCGCCTGCGCGCCATCATGCGCAGGGTGCAGCCGGTGGGCCAGCCGACCACCGAAGTGATCACGACCGGCGCGCTGGTGTTGTGGCCCGGTAGGCGCCAGGCCCTGTGGAACGGCCTCGAGCTGGGCGTGACCAGCACCGAGTTCAGCCTGCTGGAAGAGCTGGCCCGCAGTGCCGGCCAGGTAGTGAGTAAAAAGGATCTGTCACTCAATGCCCTCGGTTGCCCGCTGACCCGCTACGACCGGCGCATCGACGTGCATATCAGCAGCATCCGGCAAAAACTCGGGCCGCGCCCGGACGCCAAGGCCTGGATCCAGAGCGTGCGCGGCCTCGGCTATTTGTTGATTGCCGAATGACCAAGCCCAGCCTGCTGTTCTGGAAACTGTTCCTGGCCTTCTGGTTGGCGACCACCTTGACCTTCCTGGTGGGCGTCGGCGTGCTTGAACTGGGCCGTTTCCAGCCGAATGACCCGCATGTGGAAGCCATGCTGGCGGCCGAAGACAAGCTGCTGCAAACGTTCGGTGTCGAGGCGGGCGGCCAGCTCCTGGCGGTGTGGGAGCGCCCGGCGGATGAGGCCATCGGCGTCTACAACAGTGCCGGTCAATTGCTGGTAGGTGGGCCGGTGACGCAGCCGGTCTATGAGCGAGCGGTCGTCAGCAAGGAAGGCCTGACGCTGTCGATCAGGTCGACCCACGCGCCCGGTAACCCGCCGGGCCGGCCCTGGCACCAGATTCCGCTGATCATCGGCACGTTGATGAGTGCGCTGTTCAGCGGCTACATGGCCTATTACCTGGCCTGGCCCCTGGCGTACCTGAAGCGCGCCATGAGCGACGCGGCCCAGGGACGCTTCGAAACCCGGGTCAAGCCGGCCATGGGCAAGCGTCGCGACGAGATCGTCGACCTGGCGGAAGACTGCGACCGCATGGCCAACCAGTTGAAGGTGCTGGTGGAGGCCCAGCAACAGCTGCTGCACGACATCTCCCATGAACTGCGCTCCCCGCTGACGCGCATGCAGGCGGCCATCGGCCTGTTGCGCCAGGACGCCGCCCGCCTGGAAATGCTCGAACGCATCGAGCGCGAATCCGAGCGCATGGACACCCTGATCGAGGCGTTGCTGACCCTGGCGCGCCTGCAAGGCCGTCCGGAAAGTATCGAGCGCGAGCCCGTGGATATTGTCGAATTGCTGGCGATGATCGTTGAAGATGCGCAGTTTGAGGCCGGCATCAAAGGCTGTCGCGTGCACCTGCAGGTGTGCCCGCCGTTTATCGCCTGCGTCAGCGGTGAGTTGTTGTACCGCTGCTTCGAGAACGTGATTCGCAATGCCGTGCGCTACACCCGGCCGGACACCACCGTGTGCGTGTCGGCGCAGGTCAACCACGATGCGAACCGCCTCACGGTACAGATCACCGACCAAGGGCCGGGCGTCGACAATGACCGGCTGCGCAGCATTTTCCAGCCGTTCGAGCGTGGGGTGGGCGATGCCAGCGTGGGGTTTGGCCTGGGGCTGGCCATTGCTGCGAGGGCCGTCCAGATGCACGGCGGCCACATCCTCGCGCGCAACGAGCCAGGCGGTGGGCTGGCAGTGGAGATCACCCTGCACAGCGCGCGATCTTTACACGACATTACACTGGCTTGACCGCCCTGTACGTCGCGCCTGATTAGACTTGTCACCCTTGATTGAGTGGAGGTGGCGATGTTTCAGGTGCATAAAAAGGGCTTTGTGCCCGGCAGGAAAATGGTCGACGGCCTGGTCCCTTACGACTTTTTTTGCGAAGACAGCCCGGCGATCAATCTGTTTGTGTTTACCGGCGCCGCTACGCCGGGCGCCACCGTCGAAGAACAGACCCTATGGGGCTTCACGCGGTTGGAACGTTTCGAGGCGATGAGCCACGCGCTGGTGAGCAACCAGCGGCACGCCGGCTGGTTTCAAAGCGTCAATGTGCTCACCGGGCCCAACCAGAACGGCACGCAAAGCGTGAAGTTCCAGCGCGTGCTGAAAATCATCAAGCACGCCAGTCCGGCCCGCAAGGCCGACTACGAGATCCTCACCGACGAAGGCGACACCTATTTCACCCGCCGGGCGGTCGGCGAAAACAGCGCGCAAACCGTCATCTATTCGGTCGAGCCATAACGCCAGCGGTGGGCTGGATTCGCCTCAAGCAAAAAGCATCTCGCCCACGGTCCGCCTTGTTACTTCCGCCCACCAATGGGGCGTCTTCTGCGCCATTGGGTAGCAAAATCCCACGCGACTTTTCAACGCCAGCCCCAGCTTTTTCCCTTCTATCCGATCTGAATCAATCACTTGGCTCCTGTCCCAAGCCGTTGGCACGCATCCTGCTTTTTTGTATTCGTGGATAATTGGATACAAAAATTCAAAAGGTGCTGCCGATGCAATTCGCTCCCGCTTACGTTGACCGCCAGCCCCTCACCGCCGAGGAGGAGGCCTACAACTTTCTGCTCGATGCCATTTGCGGCGGTCGCTACCGCAAGGGTGACCGGCTGATCGCCGAAGACATCGCCAGCGAGATCGGCATGAGCCGCATGCCGGTGCGCGAGGCCTTTCGCCGCCTGGACGCCCAGGGCCTGGTGACCCTGCGGCCCAACCGTGGCGCAGTCGTCAGCGGTTTGGATATTGATGAACTGCACGAAGTGTTTGAGATGCGCAGCGCCCTTGAAGGCCTGGCGGTACGCGTTGCCGTCGGGCGTATCGGCGAGCGTCAACTGGCGGCCCTGGAGCGCATGCTCGATGAGATGGACGACTACCGTGACGAAGGCGCCGCGTGGGTCAGTCGGCACCGCGCGTTCCATGAATACCTGTGCAGCCTCAGCGGCCGCCCGCGCCTGATGAAGCAGATTTCGGCGCTGTACTCGCTGGTCGAGGCACCTATGCGCTTGTGGCTGCAGCACGGCGAAAAACCCCTCAGCGCCCGCCAGGAACACGCAGTGATCCTTGATGCGATCCGCGCCGGCGATGCCGCCCGCGCCGAAGCCGTGGTGCGCGAACACATCGAAGGCACCGTGCCGGCACTGATCCAGTTCCTGCAAACCGAACAATAAGAAACACCCGCTGTGTTTTGACTTTAGTCCTGCCCCGTTATTCAACGAACTGGAGTGTCTGGTCATGCATAAATGCCGCGCCTTGCTGGTGGCTGTCTCCTTCGGTCTCTGCGCACAGGGGGCCTTTGCTGCGCCTCAAGTGCCGGATCGTCTGCAAAAAGTCGACAAACTTGTCTATTGCTCGGGGATGGATTCCCCGCCCCTGGTGTCCTTCGACGAAGCCCAGAAACCGCGCGGGCTCACCGTTGACCTGGGCCTGGAAATCGCCAGGCGCCTGGGCGACAAGCAAGTGCAATGGCGGGTGATTCCGTTCTCTGGGCTGGTGCCGGCGTTGCTCGCCCAGCAGTGCGACATGATCGTCGACCAGTTGTTCGACAAACCCGAGCGGCGCCAGGTGATCGACATCGTCAACTACATGTATTCCAGCCAGTCGGTGGTGGTGCCCAAGGGCAACCCCAAGGGCATCAAGGCGCTGGATGACCTGTCCGCGCACAAGGTCGCGGTGCTCAACGGCTCCACCATCAAGACCCTGCTCGATGCCCACAATGAAAGCCTCGCCAAGGCCGGCAAGCCCCCGATGAAACTGGTGGTCTACAACACCGACACCGATGCCTTCCAGGCCCTGCGTATCAGCCAGGTCGACGCCTACGGCACCACCGTGGAAACCGCCGGTTACTACGCAGCAATGGCCCCGGACCTGTTCCAGGAAGGCGTGCCGGCGTTCAGCCGCATCCTCACCGGCCTGGGCATACGCAAGGACGACCCGCAACTGACCGCCGCCGTGCAACAGGTGATCAGCGATATGCGCAGCGATGGCAGCTATGTGCAGTTGCTGGACAAATGGCATGTCAGCAGCGACACACTCGACTGAGGCGTACCTGCGATGAATTTCAATTGGGATGTGTTCTGGCAGTACCTGCTGCAGCCCAGCGGGGTCTACCTCACGGGGCTGTGGCTGACGTGCCTGATCAGTGTGCTGGCGATGCTGTTGGGCTGCGCGCTGGGGCTGGCGGCGGCGTTGTTGCGCTTGTCGAAGAACCCGCTGTTGCATCTGCCGGTGCGTTTTTACGTGTGGCTGATGCGCGGCACGCCGCTGCTGGTACAGATCGTGTTTCTGTACACGGCACTGGCGGCGGGCGGGATTTTCCGCTTCGAAGATATTGAACTGTTCGGCCTGATCGTCCCCGGCAATATCCAGGCGGCGATCATTGCCCTGGGCCTCAACGAAGGTGCCTATATGGCCGAGATCATCCGTGCCGGCATCGGCGCGGTGGACAAGGGCCAATATGAAGCCGGGCGCTCCCTGGGCATGGGCTTCGCCAAGTTGATGCGGCGCATCGTGCTGCCCCAGGCGTTCCGGGTGATCGTGCCGCCGCTGGGCAATGAGTTCAACGTGATGCTCAAGAACACCACCCTGGTCAGCGTGATCGGTGTGCAGGAGCTGCTGCTCAGCACCCAGATGATCACCTCGGCGACCTTCCGCGTGTTTGAGCTGTACCTGGTGGTCGCCCTGTATTTCCTGACGCTGACCACGCTCTGGGGCTTTTTCCAGCGCTGGCTCGAAGCCCGTTTCAGCCAGTCCGACCGGCCTTCCGCGCCACCACCGGCAGCCAGCCGCATGTTCGGGCGCAGCACCCTGAAACTGCTGAGGGGACGATAACCATGGCGCACCAAAGTGAAGAGCTGATCATTGAGGCACTGGATATTCAGAAGTCGTTCGGCGAGTTGCAGATCCTCAAGGGTATCTCGCTGCAAGTACGGCGCGGCGAAGTGGTGGTGCTGATCGGCGCCTCGGGCTCGGGCAAGACCACCTTTATCCGCTGCATCAACCTGCTGGAAGACATCCAGGGCGGGCGCATCCGCGTCAACGGCCGCGCCATGGGCTATCGCGAGCGCAGCGACGGCAGCCTGGTGCGCGATTCGGAGCGCAACATCGCCCGCCAGCGCCGCGACATTGGCATGGTGTTCCAGCGCTTCAACCTGTTCCCCCATATGACGGCGCTGGAAAACATCATTGAAGCGCCGATCCAGGTCCTCGGCACACCACGTGCCGAAGCGCTGGAACAGGCCCGTGGCCTGCTGGCGCGGGTCGGCCTGGCGGACAAGGCCAGCCATTACCCGTCGATGCTCTCCGGCGGCCAGCAGCAACGGGTCGCCATCGCCCGCGCCCTGGCGATGAAACCCCAGGCCATGCTGTTCGACGAACCCACCAGCGCCCTCGACCCGGAAACCGTCGGCGAAGTGCTGCAGGTGATGAAAGAGCTGGCCGAGGAGGGCATGACCATGGTGGTGGTCACCCATGAAATGGGCTTTGCCCGGGAAGTGGCGGACCGCGTGGTGGTACTCGATCAGGGCGAACTCATCGAACAAGGGCCGCCGGAACAGATCTTCAGCCACCCCAGCCATCCCCGTACCCGGGCGTTTCTCAGCCGTGTGTTATGACTTTTTTTGAAGAGCCTTTGCCATGTTGAAATTTTCTGCCCACGAGTACCCCTATCCGTCGCAGCGCCAGAGCGTATTTGCCCGTCGTGGCATGGTCGCCGCGTCCCAGCCCCTGGCCGCCCAGGCCGGTATCGAGATCATGCAAAAGGGCGGCAACGCCATCGACGCGGCCATCGCCACGGCGGCCGCGCTCACGGTGGTGGAGCCCACCGGCTGCGGCCTGGGCGGCGATGCGTTTGCCCTGGTGTGGTGCAAGGGCCAGTTGCATGGCCTGAACGGCAATGGCCACGCGCCGGGCGCCTTGAGTGTCGAGGCGGTCAAGGCTGCCGGGCACGATCGGATGCCGCTGTACGGCTGGACCCCGGTGACCGTGCCCGGCTGCCCATCGGCCTGGGCGGAGCTGTCGCAACGCTTCGGCAAGCTGGCGTTTGACGAGCTGCTGCAACCGGCCATCCGCCTGGCCCGCGAGGGTTTCCCGCTGTCACCGGTGGTTGCCCACCAATGGCAGATCTCCTTGAACGAATTCAGCCCGCACCGCGATGAAGTGCTGCAAGCCTGGTTCGACACGTTCCTCATCGATGGGCGCGCACCCCAAGCGGGCGAGATCTTCCGCAACCCGGCCCAGGCGCGCACCCTGGAAGAACTGGCCGCCAGCCGTTGCGAAAGCCTGTATCGCGGTGACCTGGCCGCACGCCTGGACGCCCACTCACGGGCCACCGGGGGATACCTGCGCGCCAGTGATCTCAAGGACTACCGCGCACAGTGGGTGGACCCGATCCACATCAATTATCGCGGTGTCGACGTCTGGGAAATCCCCCCCAGCGGCCAGGGCCTGGTGGCGCTGATGGCGCTGAATATCCTCGAAGGCTTCACCTTCGATCACCGCGACAGCCAACAGACCTGGCACCGCCAGCTCGAGGCCATGAAGCTCGCCTACAGCGACGGCCTGCACTACATCACCGACCCGCTGCACATGCGCGTGGCAGTGGCCGACCTGCTCAGCGACGACTACAGCGCGCGCCGTCGCAGCCAGATCGGCGAACAGGCACAGGCGCCCAAGCCCGGTGACCCGCACGCCAGCGGCACGGTGTACCTGGCCACGGCGGACGCTGAAGGCAATATGGTCTCGTTCATCCAGAGCAACTACCACGGCTTCGGCTCCGGCGTGGTGTTGCCCGACAGCGGCATTGCGTTGCAGAACCGTGGGCAGGAATTCAGCCTCGACCCGGCCCACGCCAACTGCCTGGCAGCAGGCAAGAAGACCTTCCACACCATCATCCCCGGTTTCCTCACCAAGGACGGCCAGGCCCTTGGCCCGTTCGGCGTGATGGGCGGCTATATGCAGCCCCAGGGTCACGTACAGATGGTGATGAACCTGGTGGACTTCGGCCTCAACCCCCAGGCCGCACTGGATGCGCCGCGCTGGCAATGGCTGGGCGACATGAAGGTCGGCATCGAGCAGGGCGCCTCCCGCGACCTGGCCAATGCCCTGGCCCGGCGTGGTCACCAGGTGCAGATCGCCAGCGACCTCACCGACTACGGCCGTGGGCAGATCATCCTGCGCGACCCGGTCAGCGGCGTGCTGTGCGGCGGCACCGAACCGCGTGCGGATTCCCATATCGCGGTATGGTAGCCAAAGCAGGGCATGGCGCCGCCATTGCCCTGCCATTTTGAAAAAAGTTGGTCGAAGCCTGTCCCCTTTTTTCACCTCGCCTGTCATTCCAGGCAAGTGAACAAAATCGAGAGCTTCTTCCAATGCCCGCAGTCCAACCCTTGCGCTTGCGCCCGTTGCTCAAACTGAGCCTGATGCTGAGCCTCAGCGCCAGCCCCTTGTTCGTCCCCGTCAGCTATGCCGAAGACAGCGCCGCGCGCCGCAGCTACCAGGTGCCGGCCGGCAGCCTGAGTGCGGCGTTGACCCGTTTTGCCGGGTTGTCGGGGGTCAACCTGTCGGTGGACCCGGCGCTGGTCAGCGGGCGCAGCAGCAGCGGTTTATCCGGCGAATACGGCGTGGAAGAGGGCTTTGCCCGCTTGCTGCAAGGCTCCGGCCTGCAATTGCAGCCCATGGGGGAGCAGGCCTACATGCTGGTGCCGGTGCCGGAGGGCGGCAGCCTGGAGCTGGCGCCCACGTCGATTCTCGGTACCACCGGCCTGTACGACGGCGACACCTACGCCGGTGGCCAAGTGGCGCGGCGTGGCTCGCAAGGCCTGCTGGGCACCCGGGACTTCATGGAAACCCCGTTCAGCATGACCACCTACACCCAGGACGCGGTGAAAAACCAGCAGGCGCGCACCCTCGGCGACCTCATCGCCAGCGACCCGTCGGTACGCGCCACCAACCCGGCCGGTGGGCGTTACGAGCAGTTCACCATTCGCGGTTTCAGCCTGTTCAACAGTGATGTGTCATACAACGGCCTGTACGGCGTGCTGCCGACCTACACCATCGACATGGAAATGGCCGACCGCGTCGACATCTTCAAAGGCCCCACCCAGTTGATCAACGGCATCTCGCCGCGCGGCAGCGTGGGCGGCGGGATCAACGTGGTGCCCAAGCGCGCCACCGACAAGGACATCACCTCGTTCACCGGCACCTGGGCCTCCGACAGCCAGGCCGGTGGTGCGGTGGACGTGGGCCGGCGTTTCGGCGAAGACAACAAATTCGGCCTGCGCTTCAACGGCGTGAAGCAGTCCGGCGATACCGAATGGGACCACCAGAGCGTCGACCGTGAGATGGCCGTGCTGGGCCTGGATTTTCGTGGCGAGCGTCTGCGCCTTTCCAGCGATATCGGCCGCACCGAGCGCGACACCGATGCGCCGCAGGAGCGTGTGCAAGTCGCGGCTGCCGCGCCGGTGCCCAGCGCCAACGATGTGCGCCGCAACTATGCGCAGTCCTGGAGCAAGGCCCGCACCAAGGACACCTTCGGTACGCTGAATGCCGAATATGACCTCAGCGATTCGGTGATGCTCTACGGCGGTGTGGGCGCGCGTAAAAGTAACCATGAGTTCCTGCGCCATGCTGTTTCGGTGACCAATGCGGCCGGTGATTTCACCGTGCAGCCTCGGGACTTCACCCGCGATGAAAACGTCCGCACCGCCACGGCCGGCGTGCGTAACTGGTTCCACACCGGGCCGGTGAGCCATGAGGTCAACCTGGCCGCCAGCTACTTCTATATGGACTTCACCAACGGCGGTGCGCGTTATGCGAACGCATCGAGCAATCTCTACAACCCCGTGCAAACCCCGACGCCGTCGGTGGCCACGCGCCAGGATGCGAAGGTTTATACCGAGAACACGTTCAGTGGCGTGGCCTTGTCCGACACCCTGGGTTTCTTCGATGACCGCCTGTTGCTCACCCTCGGTGCGCGCTGGCAGCGCGTGATCGTGGACGATTGGAGCGACGGTATCAAAGGCAAGACCAACTACGACGAAGAAAAGATCTCGCCTTCGGGTGGCCTGCTGTTCAAAGCCACCGACAAACTGTCGCTGTACGCCAACTACATGGAAGGGTTGAGCCAGGGCAAGATCGCACCATCTACGTCGCGCAACGAAGACCAGATCTTCCCGCCCTTTATCAGCCGCCAGGTGGAAGTGGGCGCCAAGTACGACGCTGGCGCCTTCGCCGTGACCGCCGCGGTGTTCCGCATCAAGCAACCGGCCTACGAGACCAACGCCACGTCGCGGCTGTTCGGTCCCAATGGCAAACGCCAGAACACCGGTGCGGAGCTGAGCGTGTTCGGCGAACCCCTCAAGGGCGTGCGCCTGCTCGGCGGCGTGATGTACATCGACAGCAAATTGAAGGACACCACCAATGGCGCCTGGGACGGCAACCGCGCGCCGGCCACGCCCAAGTACAACGTCAACCTCGGTGCCGAGTGGGATGTCCCGACCCTCGAAGGCCTGACCCTGACCAGCCGGGGCATCCACTCCAGTTCCCAATACCTGGACCAGTCCAACGTCAAGGAAATCGACGCCTGGAACCGCATCGACGTCGGCGCCCGCTACGCCTTCAAGGTCGATGACAAGCACATCACCCTGCGGGCGAATGTGGAGAACGTCGCCGACAAGCGCTACTGGAGTTCGGCCGGCGCGTCGGATGACAGCGAGCCGGGGCTGACCCTGTCGACCCCGCGTACCTATCTGCTGTCTGCCACGGTCGACTTTTAGACGCGGATTAAAAATGTGGGAGGGGGCTTGCCCTAATGCCAGTCAGTTAAGCGTACATCGCCTCCTGTAGGAGCGAGCTTGCTCGCGAAAAACGTCAACGATA
>NZ_CVTH01000085.1:59257-110784 GCF_900005955.1 Pseudomonas sp. 8 R 14
CTGAATGAACGCGGCGCCTGTGAGTTTTTCGCGAGCAAGCTCGCTCCTACAAAAAGCCTTAACTGACTGGCATTAGGGCTTGCCCCCTCCCACAAATGAGAATGTTTTTTGATCACGTCGCCCCGATATGGAATAGTACCCGCCGTTTTCCCCAGCCCGTCCAGTTGGGGTGTTTTAACGCCGAGGTACCTCCATGCGATTGCTGCGCTCCATCCCCACCCTTGCCGCCTGCCTGCTGGCGTTCTCTTCCAGCCTGCTGAGCGCTGCCCCCATCGACCTCAATGACGGCCAGCACGCGGTGCATCTGCCCGATGCGCCCAAGCGTGTGGTGGTGTTGGAGTTCTCTTTTCTCGACAGCCTCGCCGCCGTGGACGTCACCCCCGTCGGCGCCGCCGATGATGGCGACGCCAATCGCGTGTTGCCGCGTGTGCGTCAGGCCATCGGCCAGTGGAAATCCGTGGGCCTGCGCTCGCAACCGAGCATCGAGGAAATCGCGCGGCTCAAGCCGGACCTGATCGTGGCCGACCTCAACCGCCACCAGGCGCTGTACAGCGACTTGGCGAGTATTGCGCCAACCCTGTTGCTGCCGTCGCGCGGTGAGGATTACGAGGGCAGCCTCAAGTCCGCTGAGCTGATCGGCAAGGCCTTGGGCAAAAGCCCGCAGATGGAAGCCCGCATCGCACAAAACCGCGAAAACCTGAAGAAAATCGCCCAGCAGATCCCCGCCGGTGCCAGCGTGTTGTTCGGTGTCGCCCGTGAAGACAGCTTCTCCGTGCACGGCCCGGACTCCTACGCCGGCAGCGTGCTGCAAGCCATCGGCCTGAAAGTGCCGTCGGTGCGCGCCAACGCCGCGCCGACCGAATTCGTTAGCCTCGAACAACTGCTCGCCCTCGATCCAGGTTGGCTGCTGGTCGGCCATTACCGCCGCCCGAGCATCGTCGACAGCTGGAGCAAGCAGCCGCTGTGGCAAGTGTTGGGCGCGGTGCGCAACCAGCAGGTGGCCGAAGTGGACGGTGACAGCTGGGCGCGCAACCGTGGTGTGTTGGCCTCGGAGCAGATCGCCGAGGACACCCTGGCGATCCTCAAGGGCGGCAAAGCCGTACTGAGCCAATAAGCATGGGCCGTGGTTTGGCCGCAGCCGGCATCGTGGTGCTGGCTGCCGTGTTGTTCTGGCTGTCGTTGTACAGCTGGTCGCCGTTCACTCTCACGGCGGCCGACGCCTGGAATGGGCTGGTGCATCAGGGCAGCGTGGGCGGCAATATGGCCTATATCGTCGCCCAGTTGCGCGTGCCGCGTGCGGTGTGCGCGGCATTGGTGGGCGCCTGCCTGGGCCTGGCCGGGGCGCTGATGCAGGGCATCACCCGCAACCGTCTGGCATCGCCGTCGCTGTTCGGCGTGACGGCAGGTGCGGCGTTGGGGCTCGCGTTGTTTTCCACCGGGTTGGTCGCACCGCCGTTTGCCGGCGCTGCCTTGCTGATGACCTGCCTGGGCGGCGCACTGGCCTGGATCACAGTGTTCAGCCTCGGTGGCGCCTGGTCGCCGGCCACGGCCCAAGGTCGCCTGGTGTTGGCTGGGGTGGCCGTCGCCGCGTTGTGTGCTGCCTTGACGCGGCTCACGGTGATCCTGGTCGAGGCCCAGGCGCAAAGCGTGCTCAATTGGCTGGCCGGTTCCCTGGCCAACGTCGGTGCGGCCCAGGTGCAATTGCTCTGGCCGTGCACCTTGATCGGCGGCCTGTGGGCGCTGTGGTGTGCGCCGCGCTTGAACCTGATCAACCTTGGCGAAGACGCCGCGCGCTCGTTGGGCGTGGGCATTGCCAGCCTGCGTTTGCAGGTGTTCGTCGCCAGCCTGTTGCTGGTGGGGGCGAGTGTCTGCGCGGTCGGGCCCATCGGCTTTGTCGGGTTGATCGCGCCGAATATCCTTCGCCAGTTTCTCGGTAATGACTACCGCTGGCTGATCCCACTCAGTGCCGCCTTGGGCGCAGTGATCGTGCTGGGTGCCGACCTGCTCAGCCGCGCCGTGGCGTTCCCGGTGGAAACCCCGGCCGGGGTGGTCACGGCACTGATTGGTGCACCATTCTTCCTCTTTCTCGCCAGGCGTGCCCTATGACCCAGCCACGATTGCGCCTCTGGTTGCTGTTCGGTTTGTTGCTGCTGGCGACTTTCGTCAGCCTCAGCGCCGGCACCCTGTGGCTCACGCCCGAAACCGTGCTGGAGCGCCTGCTGGCCCATGACGCCCTCGACTTTGAAGTCTGGAACCACCGCCTGCCACGCAGCCTGATCGCGATCCTCGCCGGCTGCGCATTCGGCCTGGCCGGGGCGATTGTGCAGGGCGTGATTCGCAACCCGCTGGCCTCGCCGGAGATCCTCGGTGTCACCCAAGGTGCGGGGCTCGCGCTGACCGTGGCGATCATCAGCTGGCCGCACCTGCCGATTGCCTGGCTGCCGCTGGTGGCGTGCCTGGGCGGCGCCGGTGGCGCTTTGTTGCTGGCGCTGTACAACACCGGCGTGAATTTTTCCGGCGTGCGTTTTGCGCTGTCCGGGGTGGCGATTGCGGTGACCTTGTCCAGCGTCACCGAGTTTCTGATCCTGTCCCACCCGCTGGACATCAACACCGCCTTGCTCGCGCTCACTGGCAGCCTGTGGAGCCGCAACTGGCACCATGTAGCGCTAGTGCTGCCGTTCCTGGTGTTGATCCCGCTGGGGCTGTGCCTGGCCAAACCGCTTAACCTGATCGCCCTCGGCGATGAGGCGGCCCACAGCCTGGGCACCGCACTGAACCGCACACGCTGGCTGGCGATGGCCTGCGCGGTGCTGCTCACCAGCCTGGGCGTGGGCGTGATCGGGCCGATCGGCTTTATCGGCCTGGTCGCACCGCATATGGCACGGCGCCTGGTCGGTGGGCATCACCAGTACCTGCTGCCGGCGGCGATGCTGATCGGCGCGCTGTTACTGGTGCTGGCCGACACCCTCGGGCGCACGCTGATCGCGCCCAGCGAAATCCCCGCCGGGGTGCTTACGGCGGTGATTGGCGCACCGTATTTTCTTTGGTTGCTGGCACGGTTCAAGGGCTGATGACATGAGTATTCTTCAAGCACGCGCGCTGGATATCGGCTACGGCGCCACACCCATCGTGCAGAGGCTGTCGTTTACGCCGCCGACGGGAAAAGTCACCGCGTTAATCGGCCCCAATGGCTGCGGCAAGTCCACCTTGCTCAAGGCGTTTGCGCGCATCCTCAAGCCCACGCAAGGTGAGCTGAGCCTGGATGGCCAGGCCTACGCCAGCCTGTCCGCCCGCCAACTGGCCCGGCACATTGCATTCCTGCCCCAAGTGCTGCCGGTGCCCGAAGGCGTCAGCGTGCGCCAGTTGGTCGCCTATGGCCGCAGCCCGCACAACTCGCTGTGGGGACGCCTGAGCGGCAATGACCAGGCCCATGTGACCCAGGCGATGCAACGCCTGGAACTCGACAATCTGGCCGACCGCGCCCTGGCGGACCTGTCCGGCGGCCAGCGTCAACGCGCCTGGCTGGCCATGGTCCTGGCACAGAACGCCCCCGTAGTGCTGCTCGACGAACCCACCACCTACCTCGACATCAGCCACCAAGTCGAACTGCTCGACCTGATGGGCGAACTCGCCGCCGGAGGCAAGACCGTGATCACCGTGCTCCACGACATCAACCAGGCCTGCCGCTACGCCGACCACCTGGCGGTGATGCACGCCGGCAAACTGGTGGCCGATGGCGCGCCGGCACAGGTGATCAGTGCCGAGTTGATGCGCCAGGTGTTTGAGGTGCAGGTGCAGATCATGAGCGAACCGGTGGCCGGCACCCCCATGTGCCTGATCGAAAAAAGCACCCGAGCCCAAGCCTGACTCGGTCAAAAAATGTGGGAGGGGGCTTGCTCCCGATAGCAGTGGGTCAGTCACCTCATGCATTGACTGACCCACCGCCATCGGGAGCAAGCCCCCTCCCACATTAGGATCTCAGTCGGCTTTGGAACTCCACACGGCCTTCTTCACCTCAATGGCCTTGGGCAACAACCGATTCTGGAAAAACAGATCCGCCGTCGCCTGCTGCGCCTCAATAATCTTGTCATCAATCGGCAAAATCGGCGAAGGCGGGCGGTTGTCCATGTAGCGTGCAACCACGTCGGCGGGCAGGCCCATGAAGTCGGTCAGTACGTTCAGGCTGTCTTCGCGCTGGCTGCGGGTGAGGGCTTCGGCGGCGGTGAGTTCGTCGAGCAGGTCATGGATAAACGCCCCGTTGTCCCGCGCATACTCGCGCCGCGCGCTGTACACCGGTCCAGACAGGCCCAAGCCTTCGCCATTGGCCAGCACATGGCTGGGGCTCTGGCTCAAGGCGAGTGACGAGTAGGGTTCCCAGATCGCCCAGGCATCGACGTTGCCTTGTTCGAACGCCGCTCGCGCATCGGCCGGGGGCAGGTACACCGGTTGGATGTCCTTGTAGCTCAGGCCGGCGTTGTTCAGCGCGCGCAGGATCAGGTTGTGGGAGCTGGAACCCTTCTGGAACGCCACTTTCTTGCCCTTGAGGTCCGCCACCGAATGCAGCGGGCTATCGTTGCGCACCAGGATCGTCTCGGCGCTCGGCTTGGGCGGTTCGGCGCCGATGTAGACCAGGTCGGCCCCGGCGGCTTGGGCGAACAGCGGCGGGATGTCGCCGGTGGAACCCACATCCAGTGCCCCCACGTTCAGCGCTTCAAGCATCTGCGGGCCGGCGGGGAACTCGATCCACTTCACCTCCGTCTTCGGGAAACGCTTTTCCAGCAGGTCATGTTGCTTGGCGAGGACCAGCGCGATGGAGCCTTTTTGGTAGCCGATACGCAAGGTGGCGGGGTCGGCGGCCAGGGCGGTTTGCGTCACCGCCAGCAAGGCCAGGAGCAGTGCTGGAAACTTCATGCTTTACCCTCTGTAAATCGATGGGCCGGGCGCGCCAGGCCGAGGTTTTCGCGCAAGGTGGAACCGCTGTATTCAGTGCGAAACAGGCCGCGCCGCTGCAGCTCGGGCACCACCCATTGCGCGACGTCTTCCAACCCACCCGGCAAGTGCGGCACCAGGATATTGAAGCCATCGGCCGCGCCGTTTTCGAACCAGTTCTGCAGCTCATCGGCAATCTGCGCAGGCGTGCCGATCAGGCTGTAATGCCCGCGGCCACCGGCAATTCGCCGACCCAATTGCGCGAGGGTCAGTTGCTCACGGTTGGCCAAGTCGCTCAGCAGTTGCTGACGACTGCGTTGTCCGCTGTCGGTCAACGGCAGCGCCGGCAACGGCCCGTCCAGCGGGTAGCCGGACAGGTCGAAATTGCCCAGCATGCGCCCCAGCAACGCGACGCCCACCTCAGGTTCGACGAGATCCTGGAATGCCTCGAATTTGGCCTGGGCCTCGGCCTCGGTCGCCCCGACCACCACAAACACACCGGGCATGATTTTCAGCGAGTCCGGCCCGCGCCCGTACCGGCTCAAGCGGCCCTTGAGGTCGGCATAAAACGCCTGGGCATTGGCCAGCGAGGTCTGTGCGGTAAACACCACCTCGGCGGTCTGCGCGGCCAGCTCACGGCCGGCTTCGGACGAGCCGGCCTGCACGATCACCGGCTGGCCCTGGGGCGAGCGCGCCACATTCAGCGGGCCCTTGACCCGGAAGTGTTCGCCCACATGGTCCAGTACATGCAGTTTCGTCGGGTCGTAATAGTTGCCGCTGGCCTTGTCGCGCACAAAGGCATCGTCTTCCCAGCTGTCCCACAGCCCGGTCACCACTTGATGAAACTCCTTGGCGCGGCTGTAGCGTTCGCCATGGCCGAGGTGTTCGTCGCGGCCAAAATTCTGCGCTTCGGCGGCGTTGTCCGAGGTCACCAGGTTCCAGCCCGCGCGGCCGCCGGACAGGTGATCCAGCGAGGCGAACTTGCGCGCCACATGATAGGGCTCGTTGTAGCTGGTGGTCGCCGTGGCGATCAGGCCGATGTTATCGGTCACCGCACTCAGCGCCGAGAGCAGGGTGAGCGGCTCGAAATGGTCCGAGCGCGCCATATGGCTGGCGATCGTGCCGGTGGCGGCGGCGATGCTGTCGGCCACGAACAGCGCATCGAACTTCGCCGCTTCGGCCACCCGCGCCAGGTGTTTGTACTGGGCGAAATCCAGCCCGGCATCCGCCGGCACGTCCGGGTGGCGCCAGGCGGCGACATGGTGCCCGGTGGCCATGAGAAAGGCGCCGAGTTTCAGTTGACGGCTCATGCTAGAAATCCTTGCGCAGTTGCACGCCGAAGTAACGCTCATCGTCACGGGGTACGGCGCGGTAGATGTAGTTGCCGCCGCTGGCCAGCAGCGGTGAGTAGGACTTGTCGGCGAGGTTCTTGGCCAGCAACGCCACGCGCCAGCCATTGCTGTAGTCGGCCAGGGCCACGCTGGCGTTCCAGATGCCGTAGGCGCCTTGCTTGGTGTCGACGTTCTGACTGATGTCGTACTGCACGTCGCTCTGCCAGCTGTAGTCGGTGCCCAGTTCGATGTCCAGGCCGTTATCCAGCGGGATCGTGTAGTCGGCGCGCACGTAGCTTTTCCAGTCCGGGCTGAAGGGCAGTGGCTTGCCGTTCACGTTGCACGTCGCTGCTGCGCCCGCCGGGCAGGCGAACTCATCGATGCGCGCACGGGTGTAGGCCAGGGCGCCGGAGAGCTTGAGTTGCTGGGTGGCCTGCAGGGCGTAATCCAGCTCGACGCCTTCGGTGCTGACGCTGCCGGCGTTGATCAGGCGAGTCACGACCTGGCCGGCGACGGTGTCGAAAAAGTTCGCCTGGTAGTTGTCGTAATCGCTGTGGAATACCGCCAGGTTGGTGGTCAGGCGGTTGTTCCAGGCGGTGGCCTTGATCCCGGCTTCCCAGGTGTTGGAGGTTTCCGGCTTGAGCGCATCGGTGTCGCGCGGTTGCATATTGAAGAACACGTTGTAGGCCGGGCCCTTGTAGCCGCGCGAGTAGGTCAGGTAGCTGGTGACGCTGTCGCTGATGTCGTACTGCACCCCGAGGCGACCGGACCAGCCGTCTTCGTCCACCGAGCCGGAGCTGGAGGTGGCCGGTTGAATCCCGCTGACCGTGGTGGCCGAGGTGGAGACGCGGCGGTGATCGTATTTCAGCTCATCGTGGGTGTAGCGCAGGCCGGCGATGCCACGAAAACGCGAGGTGAAGTTCAGCGTGGTCTCGCCGAACACCGCGTAGCTGTCGCTGGTGGTGCTGTAGTCGGCGATGCCACGGTCGGTGCGCGTGGTGGTCGTGAGCGTGCGCTGATAGGTTTCCTCGTCCTTGCCGTGCATGTAGAACAGGCCGCCGACGTATTCCAGGAACTCACCCTTGGGCGAGGCCAGGCGCAGTTCCTGGGAGTATTGGTCGAAGGCCAGCTCGCCCTTGTCGGCGGTGCCGGGGAAGGCGGCGGTCACCGTGCCGAGGCGGTCGCCGTCCTGGTACTGGGTGTTGTCCCAGCCGCGCCAGGCGGTGATCGAGGTCAGGGTGTAGTCGCCGAGGTTCCAGTCCAACTGAGCGGACAAGCCTTTGTTGGTGTCTTCGACATGGCTGCGCGTATCGGTGTTGATGTCGCGGTTGTCGCTGGAGGCGCGCACCGGGCTCAAGGCATTGCTGAAGGCCGGGCTCAGGGACTTGCTGACCACGCCATTCGGCGCGTCGTCGTGGGACTGCATGTAGTCGGCTATCAGGGTCAGTTTCACGTCATCGTTGGGGGTGAATTCCAGCTTGCCGCGGATGCCCTTGTGGTTGTAGCCGTTGACCTCCTGGCCGTTGTGCTGATTATCGACGTTACCGTCGTAGCTGCCGAACAGCGTGCTGATCGAGCCTTTGAGCACATCCGGCACCAGGCTGCCGCCGATGCCGAAACGGGTGCGGCTTTCGTTGCCGCTGTAGTACGCCTGGTCGATATAGCCATGGGTCTCGGCGCTGGGCGCCTTGCTGGTGATGTTGAGCACGCCGGCCGAGGCGTTCTTGCCGAACAAGGTGCCTTGCGGGCCGCGCAGCACTTCGATGCGCTCCAGGTCCAGCAGGTCGAGGGTGGCCTGGCCTGGCCGCGCGTAGACCACGCCGTCGATCACCGTGGCCACCGTCGGCTCCACGCCAGGAGAGGTGGAAATAGTGCCCACGCCGCGCACGAACAGCGAGGTGTCCTTGTTCGAGGCGCCGGTGCGGAAGTTCAGCGACGGCACTTGCTGGGCGATGCTTGCGACGCCGTTGCGGTTGTCGCGCTCCAGTTGTTCGCCGTCCAGCACCGAAACCGCCACCGGGACTTTTTGCAGTGACTCTTCACGCCGGGTGGCGGTGACCGTCACCGCTTTGAGCGTGGGTTCCTGCTCGTCGGCAGCAAAGGCGCCGGGCACGGGGAGGGCGGTCAGACCGGCGAGAAGGAATAAGTGCGTGTGCCTGTGCATGGTGTGTTCGCTCGAAAAATGCCCTGAACCGCTGCGGTTCTTGCGACCGTCAGCGCCTGTGGAAACTGCCTTGGGCATTCGCTTGAGCGAGTAGCAGACAGCGCGCTTTGTTAGCGCTAACATCGGCATTATTGGTAGCTCGGGTTTAGAGCGTCAAAGACTTAAAAATTATTCCTATATTCTTTTTGGTTGTTAGCAGGATGATCCCGTGAGCGAAGACAAACCGCGCAAGCGCCGTGGCGCCGGGCGCGTCACCTTGAACACCGTGGCCCGCCAGGCCGGGGTGTCGGCGATCACCGTGTCGCGCTATTTCAACCAGCCGGAGCAGGTCTCGCCCGAGCGTCGCGAGCGCATCGCCGAGGTGGTGGCCGAGCTGGGTTATGTGCCCAACCTGGTGGCCGGCGGGCTGGCGTCGGCGCGGGGGCGGATCGTGGCGATGGTGATCCCGAACATCTCGGGGCCGATCTTTGCCAACACGATCCAGGGCTTCAGCGACACCCTCAGTCGCCATGGGTATCAGCTGTTGCTGGCGTCCAGTTACTTCAGCGCCGAGCAGGAAGAAAGCGCGGTGCGCGCGTTCCTCGGCTGGTCGCCGGCAGCGCTGGTGCTGACCAGTCGCTTCCACAGTCCAGGTACCGAAAAGATGATCGCCGACACCGATATCCCGGTGGTGGAAACCTGGGACTACGTGCCCGAACGCGCGCCGGTGCAGATCGGTTTTTCCCACTACGCAGTCGGCGTCACGGCCGCGCGCTACCTGTATGGCAAGGGCTATCGGCGAATCGCCTTCGTGCAGAACAGCGCCACGGGCGACTTCAGCGCGCTGGAACGGGGTGATGGGTTTGCCGCAACCCTGATCGAACTGGGTGTACAGCCCCGGGTCTTCGTCCCGGACGCCGACAGCGCGCCCTTCGAAGCCGGCAAGCAGGCGATGCAAGCCCTGATGAACCACGCCACCCCACCTGACGCGATCTTCTTCGCCAATGACAACCTCGCCGCCGGTGGTTTGCTGGCGGGGCAGCGTTCCGGGTTAAAGTGCGCGGTGCTTGGATTCGGTGACTACCCGTTTGCCGAAATGTTGTTGCCCAGCCTGAGTACGATCAAACCGCCGGCCTTGGAGATCGGCGTACTGGCGGCAACCCGCGTGCTGGAAAGCCTCGGCGTGTTGCCGGATGCCGTACAGCGTTTGAACCTGTTGGATTGCCGCTTGATCGAACGGGAAAGCGCCTGAGCTTTTTTACCGCCCACTAGGACCTGCCCATGACCGAACCCGCCCCCAAGACCCGCCGCGCCCCCAAAGGTGAAAAACGCCGCGAAGAGCTGCTGGACGCGGCCCTGCAGGTGTTCTCCCTGGAAGGCTACAGCGGCGCCTCGATGACCCAGGTGGCGGCGATCGTGGGTATTTCGGTGGCCGGGCTGCTGCATCATTTTCCCAGCAAGATCTCGCTGTTGATGGGGGTGTTGCAGCGTCGCGATGAGGTCAATCAACGGATTGCCGATGAGGTTCGTGCGGAGAAAACCCTCAATGGCTTACTCGGCAGCCTGCGCGCGATCAACCGTTCGAACGCCACGGCACCGGGCGTGGTGCGCGCGTTTACCATCTTGAATGCCGAAAGCCTGCTGGACACCCATCCGGCCTGGGCCTGGTTCCAGGCGCGCTATGCGGCGATTCACCAGCGCATGCAGGGGCAGTTTGCCGACCTGGTCGCGGCGGGGGAGGTGCGCAGCGATGTGGACATCGCCGGGCTGGTGGAAGAAATCCTGGCCATGATGGATGGCCTGCAGATCCAGTGGCTGCGGTTTCCCGAGCAGGTGGACCTGGTGGCGCGGTTTGACAGCTACATCGCGCGGGTCGAGGCAGCCATCAGAACCTGAGTTGAACACTGTCAACATGTGGGAGGGGGCTTGCCCCCGATGGCGGTCTCTGGGCCGGCCATGTGCTGGGGTTGGAATGAGTACATATCCGTTGCTGCGGTAACGGCTACTTAGGGTTCCGCTCTTACAGCGGGTCACTTTTGGAAGAGCGCCAAAAGTAACCAAAAACGCTTCGCCCCACCACTCGGCACCTCGCCCAGGCTCGGTGTGCCCGTAATCCGACAGTGATGTGGGGGGCCGCCGCCACGCGCCATCCATGGCGCGGGGCGGCTAAACCGGCATCCCTGCCGGTTTACCCCCCAAAACACTATCGAATTCCGGCCAGCGTGGTTAACGGGGCGCCTGAGATCAAGATCAAGATCAAGATCAAGGGCGGCTCGCTTCGCATCGTGGTTAGCGTTGGCTGCTACACAGTTGTGTAGATACCCATGCTCATCGGGGGCAAGCCCCCTCCCACAGGGATCAGTTGCCGGTAGCACTGCCCTGGCTGCTGTCATCGCTCATGTCATAGCCATCACCGTCGCTGGTGCCGCTGTCGCCTTCGTTTTGATGCAGCACACCGCCGGTCTTCACCGTCGATTCACGCAGCGTCGAGTTGAGCGCCGAGCGTGGCAGCGGGTTGCTGGTGGTGGTCGACAGTTCCTGGCGGAACGGGTTGACCAGTTTGGCGTTCAGGCGAATATCCTGGGACGACGCGCCCACCGACAGGTTGAAGCTGTCGGCATCCACCACCCATTGCTTGCTCGCTACGTCGTAGTAGGCCAGCGAGCGATCGTTGAGCTCGATGGTCACGCGCTTGCTCTCGCCCGGCTTGAGGAACACCTTCTTGTAGCCCTTGAGTTCCTTGATCGCGCGTTCGACTTTCGGGTTGTTCTGGCCCACGTACAACTCGGCCACTTCGGCGCCCGCGACCTTGCCGGTGTTGGCCAGGTCGAACGACACCTTGATCGGCGCACCGGCCACCGCCACCCCAGGAGTCACGCTGATGTTGCTGTAGCCGAAGGTGGTGTACGACAAGCCATAGCCGAACGGGTAGAGCGGCTTGATGCCCTTTTTCTCGTAGCCGCGATAGCCCAGGAACAGGTCGTCCTTGTAGTTCATCTCGGCCAGGGTTTCCTGGTTGTCGAACGTGGGGAAGGTCGCGTAGATCGGGTTGTCTTCGATGTTGCGCTCGATGCTGATCGGCAGCTTGGCCGACGGGTTGACCTTGCCCAGCAGGATCTCCGCCAGGGCCTGGCCGCCGTTCTGCCCAGGGTAGAACGCATGCAGCGCGGCCGGTACCTGGTCGATCCAGTCGCTCATCTTCAGGCCGGTACCGCCGTGCAGGGTGACCACGGTATTCGGGTTGACCTTGGCGATGCTCTGGATCAGCAGGTTCTGGTATTCGGGCAGGTCGAAGCTGTGGTCGAAGCCTTCGCCTTCGTACTCATTGCTGTTACCGGCCGCGACCAGTACCGCGTCGTACTTGGCCAGGTCCTGCGGTGCCACCAGCGACGCCCAGCTCATCTGCACACCGACGAGGCCGCCCATGGTCGACAGGTAGCCGTTGCGACGTGAATATTCCAGCTTGATGTCGACCGGTTTGCCGGCTTCCAGGTTGACCTTGGCAAACACCGGGATGGTCGGCGGAATGCTGTTGTTCGGCAGCGGCTTGCCGTCGCCGTTGTCGAGGACTTTCTTGCCGTTGACGTAGAGGCGCACGGCGCCGTCGGCACGCACCTTGAACACCTGCTCGCCGCTGACCGTCGGGGTGATCTGGCCGCTGTAGCGAATCGAGGTGGCGGCGGTATCGCCGTTCACCGGCAGGCTGTCGGTGGACCAGTCCAGGTCGACATGGGTGTCGGTGCGGCTGGCGGCCGGGTCACCGGACCAGTTGGTGTTGCTGAAGAACTCGGTCTTCAAGCCTTTGACACTGTTGCCATTGCCGTCGGCATGGGTCCAGGTCGAGGTGGCCGGGTCCAGGGACAGCCCGTCGATAAACTCGACCTTGGCGCCTGGCGCCAGTTGCTGCAAGCCGCTCAGCTCACTGATGTAGTTGGCGGCCATGACGTTGGCGCTGCCGAAACCGGTAGGCGGCGCGTACTTGGCCAGGGTGCCGACCACGGCGATGCGCTTGACCTTCCTGGCGTCCAGCGGCAGCAGGCTGTTCTGGTTTTTCAGCAGCACGATGCCTTCGCGGGCGGCGTTCAGGGCCACGCGGTTGCTGGTGGCGCTGTTCATGTTGTGGCTGGTCAGCGGCGCCTTGCTGTCGAACTTGTACAGGTAGATCTGCTTGAGGATGCGGCGCACCTTGTCATCGATGGTCGCGCTGCTCAGCTCGCCGCTGTCCAGGTACGGCTTGAGGATGGTGCTGTTCATCTGGTAGCCCATCATGTCCAGGTCGGTACCCGCCTGTGCCGCCGGCAAACCGTCGACCACCGCGTTGTAGTCGCTCTGCACGAAGCCCGGGTAGCCCCATTCGGTCTTGAGGATGTCACGCATCAGGTGCTTGTTCTGGCACGCGAACTCGCCGTTCACCTTCTGGAAGGCGCACATCATCATCGCGACCTTGCTGTTCTTCGAGGCGGACTCGAACGGCGGCAGGGTCATCTCGCGCAGCACGCGTTCGCTGATGATTTCATTGAGGTGGAAGCGGTTGCTTTCCTGGTCGTTGGCGGCGAAATGCTTGGCATTGGCCCACACGCCACGGGACTGAATGCCGTTGATCACGGCCGGCGCCAGGCTGGCGCCGAGGAACGGGTCTTCACCGGACAGGTACTCGAACGCCCGGCCGCTGTACGGCATGCGGTACAGATTCACACCAGGGCCGGTGACGAACTGATAGCCGCCGCTGGCGGTGTCATAGCCCAGGGCACGGCCCAGGTCGATGGCGCGACGCGGGTTCCAGCTGGCGGCCAGGTTCGGCCCCGACGGGTAGACCACGCCCTGGGCGTTGCCTTCGCTGGTGTAGCGCACGCCCACACCGCCATCGGCGCCGTGGATCTGCGGGATACCGTACTGGGTCAGTGGCTTGACGTCCCAGCCGCCGGTGCCGCCGATGTAGGCGAGTTTTTCTTCCAGGGTCATCTTTGCCAGGGTCTTGTCCGCGGCTTTTTCCGCGCGGCTTACCCGACCTTCATCCAGGGCAGGACTGGTGGCCGCATGCACCTGGGACACGGCCAGTGCCAGCAGGGCGAAAGCCGACTGTGCACCGATCATTTTGCGTTTATTCATGGGTCTCTCCGACAACAGTTCAGTAAACAGGGCGCGCCGAGAAGTGCGTGTTGCACTGCACCTCGTCACTTTTTTCTGGGCAATAGTTGCCCGTGATCGCAATTTTTAACCGATGGCTAATTGCAACTATTTGGCGAATTTCGCAGTTTTATAAGTGTAATAATTGTATTAGTTATTGTTGTGGATAGTGTCTAAGTGATATCACGAGATGGCATTTTGAACCGCAAAAACCGCATAATTAAGGCAATTCTTGCGGTTATAAGTCAAACAAAAGCTAATTTTTGCGTGAAATAAGAAATATTTTCTTACCTTTCGGAACTAAGGCTAAACCTACCAGTCGATTGGTTTAAGAAAATTTATCGAGTCGTGGCTAACTAGTGGCATAGCTCGGTAGTTTCAAAGTGCCATGTTTACACAAGCTGTCATACACAACGCTTTGGTGTAGGGTCTTGATCGAGTTCAAGGCGCCACTTGGGCTATCTGCTGTTTTTGATCTGGAGAAAGTTGATGAAGATTTCCCTGTTGGGTGCCGGTGTTGTATTGGGCGTTGCGCTAAGTGGCGCGGCGATGGCGGCCGAGTCCACGGACGCCGATGCGAAATCCGGCGCCGCCGATTCCACGGTGTTGACCCAGGCCCACGATGCCAAGGCCGTCAAAAAACAGAAGGCTGAAACCACCAAGGGTGGGCGGCCGCTGAGCCAATCTGCTACCTCTAAAACAGCACCAACCAAGTAAGCCTGACCCCCTGTAGGAGCGAGCTTGCTCGCGAAAGTATTCCAAGCGCATCGCGGCGTCGGATGTACCTTTTTCGCGAGCAAGCTCGCTCCTACAGGGGGGTCATATAGCCCCTCAGATTTTTACCCATGCCCAGCCCTTCAACGCCCATCGATGCCTGCCAACTGCACATCCCGCACACCGAACAGGTCTGCGCGTGGCTGATGCAACATGCCGGCTTGAAAACCGTTGACCTGGAGCGCGCCCGACGCTTGTCCCAGGAGGGCGGTGACACCGAATTACTAGGCCTGCTCACGCGCCTGGGGCTGGTTTCCGAAGTGGAACTGGCCCGTGCCTGGGCCGACCTGCTCGGCGCACCGCTGCTGCTGGCCGATGCTGCGCCGCCGCTGTTGGACCCATTGCCGGTATTGACCGAGCGTTTCATGCGCCACTACCAGGTGGTGCCCGTGGGCTGGAGCCAGGGCGGCCTGCGGGTGCTGGCGGCCAACCCGTCGCTGGTCTACCCGTTCCAGGCCATGGCCTATGCCTGTGGCGTGCCGGTGTGGCTGGCCGTGGGGCCGCGCAACGAAGTCGAAACCCTGATCGAGCGCTACTACGGCCAGGGTCGTTCGGCGATGGGCACCCTGATCGAAAACCTCGACGAGCAGGGCGGTGCCCTGGAAGACATCGAGCACCTCAAGGACATGGCCTCCGAAGCGCCGGTGATTCGCCTGGTCAACCTGATCCTGCAGCGCGCGGTGGAACATCGCGCCTCGGACATTCATATCGAACCCTTCGAAAACCAGCTCAAGGTGCGCTACCGCATCGATGGCGTGCTGCACGACGCCGAGGCGCCGCCGTCCAGCTCTTCAGCGGCGGTCATTTCGCGGGTGAAGATCATGGCGCGCCTGGACATTGCCGAGCGGCGCCTGCCCCAGGACGGGCGCATCATGCTGCGCATCCAGGGCAAGGAGCTGGACTTGCGGGTGTCCACGGTGCCCACCAGTTTTGGCGAGTCGGTGGTCATGCGGTTGCTCGACCGCCAGACCGTGCAGTTCGATTTCCAGAGCCTGGGCTTTGATGGCCAGCGCCTGGAAACCTTCCTCGAAGTGCTCGAGCGGCCCCACGGCATCCTGCTCGTCACCGGGCCCACCGGCTCGGGCAAGACCACCACGCTGTACACCGCGCTGTCGCGGCTCAATACCGCCGAGCGCAAGATCATCACCGTCGAAGACCCGGTGGAATACCAGCTTGAGGGCATCAACCAGATCCAGGTGAAACCGGCCATCGGCCTGGACTTCGCCGGTGCGCTGCGCTCCATCGTGCGCCAGGATCCGGACGTGATCATGATCGGTGAAATCCGCGACCTGGAAACCTGCCGTATCGCCATCCAGTCGTCCCTCACCGGCCACCTGGTGCTCTCGACCCTGCACACCAACAGCGCGGCGGCGAGTATCACGCGCTTGCTGGACATGGGTGTCGAAAGCTACCTGATTGCCTCGACCGTCAACGGCATCCTTGCCCAGCGCCTGGTGCGGCGCCTGGACCCGGCCACCCGCGAAGCCTTCGAAGCACCGGCGGAATTGATCGCCGAACACGGCCTCGACCGGTTTACCGAGCAGCGCCCGATCATGCTTTATCGCCCCCACGCCGATGCGCCGGGCGGTGGCTACCACGGCCGCAGTGCGATCACCGAACTGCTGGTGATGAACGACGAACTGCGCAGCCTGTTGATGCGCCAGGCCGACGCCGCCACCCTCGAACAGGCCGCCCGCCGTGGCGGCCTGCGCACCTTGCATGAAGAAGGCCTGCGCCAGGCCGTGGCCGGTGTCACCTCACTTGAAGAAGTGCTGCGCGTCACCCGGGGAGAGGGCGCATGAGCCTGTTCAAATACCGCGCCCTCGACAGCCAGGGCCAGGCGCAGAACGGCACCCTCGAAGCCAAGGACCAGGATGCCGCCGTCGCCGCGCTGCACAAGCGCGGTTTGCTGCTGTTGCAGATCGAGGTGGCGGGCGCCCAGGGCTTGCGCAAGGCCTTTGGCCGGGGCCAGTTGAACGGCGCGGCGCTGGTCAGTTTCACTCAACAATTGGCCACGCTATTGGGCGCCGGCCAGCCGCTGGAACGCTCCTTGGGCATCCTGCTCAAGCAGCCCGGCCAGCCCCAGACCCGCGCGCTGATCGAGCGCATCCGCGAACAGGTCAAGGCCGGCCAGCCGTTATCCAAGGCGCTGGAGGCGGAGGGCAGCCAGTTTTCGCCGCTGTACCTGAGCATGGTCCGCGCCGGCGAGGCGGGCGGCGCCCTCGAAGACACCCTGCGCCAGCTCAGCGATTACCTGGAGCGCAGCCAGTTACTCCGGGGCGAAGTGATCAACGCGCTGATCTACCCGGCGTTTCTGGTGGTCGGCGTGCTCGGTTCGCTGGCGTTGCTGCTGGCCTATGTGGTGCCGCAGTTCGTGCCGATCTTCAAGGACCTGGGCGTGCCGATTCCGCTGATCACCGAGGTGATCCTGGGCCTCGGCCAATTCCTCGGGGCCTACGGCCTGGCGGTGCTGGCCGGGTTGATTGTCGGCGCATGGGCTCTGGCTGCGCGCCTGCGCGATCCCCAGCGCCGCGAACGCTATGACCGCCGCGTGCTGGGCATCCGCATCATCGGCCCGTTGCTGCAACGGGTCGAAGCCGCCCGTTTGGCCCGCACCCTCGGCACCCTGCTGAGCAACGGTGTGGCGCTGCTGCAAGCGCTGGTGATTGCCCGCCAGGTCTGCACCAACCGCGCCCTGCAAGCCCAGGTCGCCCAGGCCGCCGAGTCGGTCAAGGGCGGTGGCACCCTGGCCAGCGCCTTCGGCAGCGAGCCGCTGCTGCCCGACCTGGCGTTGCAAATGATTGAAGTCGGCGAACAGGCCGGCGAACTCGACAGCATGCTGCTCAAAGTCGCCGAGGTGTTCGACGTCGAGGCCAAACGCGGCATCGACCGCCTGCTCGCCGCGCTGGTGCCGTCCCTGACCGTGGTCATGGCGGTGCTGGTGGCGGTGATCATGCTGGCGATCATGCTGCCGCTGATGAGCCTGACCAGCAATATATGAACCCTTAAGGAAACACGCTGATGCGCCATACCCGATTCAAGCCCGCCCGCCGCCAGGGCGGTTTTACCTTGCTGGAAATGCTCGCCGTGATCGTGCTGCTGGGCATTGTCGCGACCATCGTGGTACGCCAGGTCGGCGGCAATGTGGACAAGGGCAAATACGGCGCGGGCAAGGCCCAGTTGGCCAGCCTGAGCATGAAGATCGAAAGCTACGGCCTGGACGTCGGCTCGCCGCCCAAGAGCCTGCAGCAACTGGTCGACAAGCCGGGCAACAGCGCCGGTTGGGCCGGCCCGTATGCCAAGCCGTCGGACCTCAAGGACCCGTTCGGCCATGCCTTCGGCTATCGCTTCCCCGGTGAGCACGGTGCGTTCGACCTGATTTTCTACGGTCAGGACGGCCAGCCCGGCGGCGAAGGCTACAGCGCCGACCTGGGCAACTGGGAATAACCCACGACCATGGCCAACGCCCAACGCGGCTTTACCCTGCTGGAGATGCTGGTGGTGATCGTCTTGATCAGCATCGCGGCCGGGTTGGTAGGGTTTGGCCTGCAACAAGGCCTGCGCGCCGCCAAAGAGCGCCAGGCCGTCGGGCAGGTGGTCGAGGCATTGCGCAGCACGCGGGCGCGGGCGATTGTCAGTGGCACCACCGAAAGCACTGTGTTTGATTTGCGCAACCTCAGCGTGCAGGCGCCGGGCCGTCCGAAAAAGTATTGGCCGGCCGGGCTGCAAGTGACCCTGCACACCGCCGAGCAAGCCGGCGCGGCGGTGGATTTCTACCCCGATGGCAGCTCCACCGGCGGCCACGTGTTGCTGGCCAACGGCAGTCGGCGTTGGCGCATCGACATCGGCTGGCTGACCGGCAGCGTCGAATCCAAGGCCCTGCCATGAAGCGCCAGGCGGGTTTCACCCTGCTGGAAATGCTCGCCGCGCTGACGCTGATGGCGATCTGTAGCACGGTGCTGCTGGTTGCCTTCGGCCAGAGCGCGCGCTCGTTGTTGCAGGTGGCCCACAGCGACCGCTTGACCCATGCCGCCATGAGCGTGATGGATCAGGAAGGCACCGGGCCGTTGGCCAGCGGCACACGCCAGGGCGAGTTGGACGGCATCGCCTGGCAACTGCGCATAGCCCAGCAACCCAGCCGCGTCGGCCAGGCCCATCTGTTTCGCCTGAACCTCACCGTCAGCGAAGGCCCGCGCCAGGCCAGTTTCAGCACCTTGAAACTGCGTGCTGCCGGCGTCGGGGCCGGCTTGTGAAGGCGCGTCAGCAGGGCTTTACCTTGCTTGAGATCATGATCGTACTGAGCCTGCTTGGGGTGTTGCTGACCCTGGTCGGCGGTGCATTGCTGGGCGCCAATCGTGCCGTGCTCAAGGCCCAGCGCTACACGGTCAGCCTGGATGAAATGCGTGCCGCGCAGCAGTTTTTGCGCACCGCCATCAGCGAGGCGTTGCCGCTGGATGTGACCGAGGACGACAGCCAGACCGATGGCTTTTTCGCCGGTGGGCCCCAGCGTATGCAGTTTGTCGCGACCTTGCCGGGTGTGCTCGGCGGCGGTATCCAGCGCTTCACCTTGCAGTTGGTGGGCCCTGAATCGCAGCGCGACTTGCAGGTGGCGTTCGCGCGGTTTGAGTCTGAGGCACAGGTGAGTGTTCCGGCGGCGCGCAGTGAGCCGCAGGTGTTGTTGAAGGGTATCGAGGACCTGCAATTCAGCTATCGCGGCGTGTCGCCCAAGGGCCAGGCCACTGGCTGGATCAGTGAGTGGCCGTGGACCAAACGCCTGCCTTATGCAGTACGGATTGACGCACGGGTGAACGGGCCGGTGCCTTGGGTGACCCAGGTGGTTGCCTTGCGCCTGAACCTGTCCGGCGGGGCGCCCGAATGATCCGGCATCAACGCGGTGTGGCCCTGCTGCTGGTGCTGTGGGTGCTGGCCTTGCTCAGCCTGTTGCTCGGCGGTTTGGCCGGCTGGGTGCAACTGGAAACACGCCAGGCCGCCTGGCACCGCCAGCATACCCAGGCGGTGCTGGCGGCCGAGGCCGGGGTGGCGCTGGCGATGCAGGCCGTGGCGGACCCGTTGCAGCGCAAGCAGTGGATTGCCGACGGGCGTGAAATCCCGCTGGTGTTCGACGATGCGCAGCTGCGCGTCAGCCTGCACAGCGAGCGCGGCAAGTTGTATTTGAACAGCGCCGAGGTGGGTGATTTTGCCCGCCTGGCCCTGGCCTGCGGTGCGACCCAGGCCCAGGCCAACCAACTCGCCAGGGCCCTGGAAGTGCGGCGCAACCAGGGCCTGGCGCCGTTTCGGGTGGTGGAAGAGGTGCGCCAACTGCCGGGCATGACTCAGGCGTTGTACAGCGAACTGGTGCCCGAGATCAGCCTGTGGAGCGGCCTGGACCGGCCCGATCCGGCATTCGCCAGTGCCTTGATGCGCCGCGCACTGAACCTGCCGCACCAGAACGCGGTGGGGGCCGATCCCGGCGACGTGCTGGTGGTCAGCAGCCGCGCCCAACGCCCCGGCGGTTACCACGCCCAGGTGCAGGCCACCGTGTTATTGAGCCCCGCGCAAGGCAGCGCACAACCTTATCGAGTCTTACGTTGGCAAGAATGAACGAACAGTTAACCGCACGGCTTCAGGCGCTGGCGCAGCCCATCACCCAGCGCTGGCGCGGCAGCCTGCTGCAACTGGGCTGGCGCCTGTGGCTCAAGGAGCTGCGTGGCTGCCTGCCGGCATGGTTGTCGTTTGCCGAGATCCCCGAGCATGTCTACGCCTGGCCGCTGACCGCCGCGGTGGAAAAGCTGCCTGGCGAAGCGCGTCAGGTGTTGGTGCTGCCGCCTGAAACGGTGTTGGTGCAAACCCTGCAATTGCCCCCGGCGGCGGCGCGTAACCTGACGACGGTGGTCGGCTATGAACTGGACCGCTTCACGCCGTTCGACGCCGCCCAGTTGTACTTTGTCGCGCGCCAGGAGCGCCGCACCCCCACGCACCTGCACGTCACGCTGGTGGCGATCCTGCGTGAGCGCCTCGACCAGATCCTCAATGACTGCGCGGCCCTCGGCTTGCAGCCCCATGCCGTGGATGTCGCCGAGAGCGCAGGCAAACCCATGGGCATCGACTTGCTGCCGGCGCCGTTGCGTCCCCGTCAGCGCCCCCAGGGCAAGGGCCTGCAACGCAGCCTGCCGTGGTTGTGCGGGGCCTTGCTGATTGCGGCGATGCTGCTGTGGCTCAACGACCGCCAGCGCGTGCTCGATGCCATGCAACACAGTGTGCGCGAGCAGAAAGCCCAGGTCGCCGAGATCCAGGCCCTGCGCCAGCAATTGCTCAATACCCGTGGCGCCGCCCAGTACCTGATTCGCCGCAAGGCCGCCCAACCGCCGTTGGCGGCGCTGCTCAACGAGCTGACCGCGTGCCTGCCCTCGGACACCTGGCTCGACCAGTTGGAAGTCAACGACGGCGCCGACGTGTCCTTCTCCGGGCAGAGCGCCAAGGCCAGTGCCCTGATCACCCGGATCAAGGGCTGCCACAGCCTGGAAAACGCCCAGTTCGAAGGGGTGATCCAACCCGATGCGCAAACCGGCAAGGATCAATTTTCCTTGCGCGCCCACCTGCACCAGGAGGCCGCTGATGCGCCGACCACTGACACCCCGTGAACGCCGTGGCGCGGCCCTGATCGCCCTGGCCCTGGTGCTCGGCGCCGGTTACTGGCTGTTGATCGACAGCTGGTTCGCCGGCCCCTTGCGCAGCATGGGCGAGCAGGCCGAGCAACTGCGTGAACAGCAGCAACGCTACGCCGGCGTGTTGCGCCAGGGCGACAGCCTGCGCCAACAGTTGGAACAGGCGCGGCAGGACCCGGCCAGCAGCACCAGCCTGTTGCCCGGAGACGACCCGAGTGCGGTGGCGGCGGACCTGATGCAACGCATCGCCGATCTGATCAACAGCCGCGCCGGCCTTGGTGGCGGTTGCAGCCTGACCCAGCGCATGCCCATCACCCCGGAGCAGGACGACGCCGAGCCCTATCGCCAGGTCAAGGTCAGCCTGACCCTCAACTGCGCCATCGAACCCTTGACCGCGATCCTGCATGAGCTGGAGTACCAGCGGCCGTTTCTGTTTGTCGATGAGATGAGCATTCGCCGCCCACCGAACGCACCGGCCAGTGGCGGCGCCGGGCAACTGGTGGTGCACCTGTTGGTGCGCGGTTACCTGCAACCGGCCGCCGCCCGGCAGGTGCAACGATGATCCATGCATTGCGTCCCCTGGAATGGCTGTTGCTCGGCGTGGCCGGGCTGTTGGGCCTGCTGATGGTCGGCATCCTCAGCAGCATCGGCGATGCGCCGCAGTGGCTGCCGGCACCGGACCCCGATGCGCGCGCCACTACCGCCGCCAAGGTGCTGGTGGCGCCGAGCGCGACCCTCGAAAGCCTGGCCGGCACCTGGCAAGCGCCGCTGTTCAGCCCCGACCGCAGCCCCGACCGTGCGGTGGGCCAGGCCGCCGTTTCCAGCCTGTCGAGCCTGGTACTGACCGGTATCGTCCTCGACGGCGACCTGCGCGTGGCGCTGCTCAAGCGTGCCGATGGCCCGCCGCTCAAAGTCCAGCAGGGCCAGACCCTGCCCAATGGCTGGCGCCTGGAACAGCTGACGCCCCGCGATGCCCGCTTTGTACTCGACGGCCGCACGCAAACCCTGAGCCTGCGGGCCCTGCGTTTGCCGCCGCCGTCCACCACACCCCCGATTACCCTTCCTCACGAGTCCACCCCTTGATCGATACCTTCCCTGGCGCCTTGCGCACCACCGTGTTGTGCCTGGCCACCGCCGTTTCCCTCGGTGGCTGCGGCACCTTCCCCGAGCATCTCGACCCGGACGAGGCCCTGCTGCATGAGGCGATGCAGGGCACCGGTTCGCAACGCCCACCCGTGGACCCGGCCAGCGAACAGGCGCCGGTCGACAGCGGCCAACCCCAGGTGAAGACACCGCCCCAGCGCCAGTTGATACGCGGCAACCAGCAGTTCGTGCGCCAACCGGCAGCGGTCTCGGCCGCCAAGGAGGAGGGCAGCGGCGACATCGTGTTCAACTTCGCCGACCAGCCGATCGAAGCGGTGATCAACAGCGTGATGGGCGACCTGCTGCACGAGAACTACAGCATCGCCCAGGGCGTGAAGGGCAATGTCAGCTTTTCCACGTCCAAGCCGGTGAACAAACAGCAGGCCTTGTCGATTCTGGAGACCCTGTTGTCGTGGACCGACAACGCCATGATCAAACAGGGCAACCGCTATGTGATCCTGCCGGCCAACCAGGCGGTGGCGGGCAAGCTGGTGCCGGAGATGCGCGTGTCGCAGCCCTCCAGCGGTTTGTCGGCACGCCTGTTTCCGTTGCGTTATATCTCGGCCACCGAGATGCAGAAATTGCTCAAGCCGTTCGCCCGCGAGAATGCGTTCCTGCTGGTGGACCCCGCGCGCAATGTGTTGAGCCTGGCCGGCACCCCCGAAGAACTGGCCAATTATCAGGACACCATCGACACCTTCGACGTGGACTGGCTCAAGGGCATGTCGGTGGGCGTGTTCGGCCTGCAACGGGCGTCGGTGGCCGAGCTGATGCCCGAACTGCAAAAAATGTTCGGCCCCGACAGCGGCATGCCCCTGGCGGGCATGGTGCGCTTCTTGCCCATCGAGCGGACCAACTCGGTGGTGGCGATCTCGTCGCAGCCGCAGTACCTCAGTGAAGTCGGCGACTGGATCCACACCATCGACGAAGGCGGCGGCAACGAGCCGCAGATGTACGTCTACGACGTGCGCAACATGAAGGCCACCGACCTCGCCAAGTACCTGCGCCAGATCTACGGCACGGGTGCGATCAAGGACGACACCCCGGCCAAGGTCGCCCCCGGTTTGCGCACCGCGACCTTGTCCTCGCCGGGCACCAACAGCACCTCCGGCAGCACGCCCGGTGGCCTGAGCAACAACCTCAATGGCAACCCACCCGCCGCAGAGGATGAGGAGCAGGAGCCCGACGCCGAGCAGGACACCGCCGAGCAGGGCGCGAGCGAAGACGCCCCGGCCAAAAGCCTCGACGCCGGCACCCGCATCACCGCGCAAAAAAGCAGTAACCAACTGCTGGTCCGCACCCGCCCGGTGCAGTGGAAAGAGATCGAATCGGCGATCAAACGCCTCGACAACCCACCGCTGCAAGTGCAGATCGAAACGCGCATCCTCGAGGTCAAGCTCACCGGCGAACTGGACCTGGGCGTGCAGTGGTACCTCGGCCGCCTGGCAGGCAATTCCACCAGCACCACCGTGGGTAACACCGCCGGCAGCCAAGGCGCGTTGGGCGGCGGCGGGGCAGGGTTGGGCGCGACGGATTCGTTGTTCTACTCCTTCGTCAGCTCCAACCTGCAAGTGGCCCTGCACGCCCTCGAAACCAACGGTCGCACCCAGGTGCTGTCGGCGCCGTCGCTGGTGGTGATGAACAACCAACCGGCGCAGATCCAGGTGGGCGACAACATCCCGATCAGCCAGACCACGGTCAACACCGGCACCTCCGACACCACCTTGAGCAGTGTTGAATACGTGCAGACCGGGGTGATCCTCGACGTCGTGCCACGTATCAATCCGGGTGGCTTGGTGTACATGGACATTCAGCAGCAGGTCAGCGATGCCCAGGACCCGCAGGCGTCCAGCAACGACACCCAGGCCAACCCACGTATCTCCACGCGCTCGGTATCCACCCAGGTCGCGGTGCAGAGTGGGCAGACAGTGCTACTGGGCGGGTTGATCAAGCAGGACAACGCGGAGAGTGTCAGTGCGGTGCCTTACCTTGGGAAAATTCCGGGGTTGCGCTGGTTGTTTGGCAATACCAGCAAGTCCAAGGACCGCACGGAATTGATTGTGCTGATTACCCCGAGGGTGATTACCAGCAGCAGCCAGGCGCGGCAGGTGACGGATGACTATCGCCAGCAGATGCAGTTGTTGAAGCCGGCTAACTGAACGTACACCGGGAAAAACTGTGGGAGGGGGCAAGCCCTAATGCCAGTCAGCTAAGGCTTTTTGTAGGAGCGAGCTTGCTCGCGAAAAACTCACAGGCGCCACGTTCATTCAGGAGGCACGCGGTATCGTTGACGTTTTTCGCGAGCAAGCTCGCTCCTACAGGAGGCGATGTACGCGAGCCCCCTCCCACAGTTTGATATCCCGATATCAGGTAGACCTCGGCCCGAGCTAAAGGCCAATCTCAAAAGACATTATTTATATGAATAAAAAAACTAAAAAATAATAAAATTAGAGAATATTAGCTTATATCAAAACAGCATTATATTTTCAAAACCCATTCCGTTATGTTTGATCGCAACAGCCTACCCCTGACCTCGGATGGTACCCAGCGTAATCAAGATTCTGCGCGCCATAACCGGGTGATCATCCCCGCAGCAGAATCGTTGGAAGGGAGTTCAACGTATGTTGCCAATTCAAACCCAGCGCCACACCTAGTCCCCAATCGCCGCAACCCCACTGAAAAAAATCGAGCACCGCGCCCGCCCGCGTGACTGCCCGACTTCGCGATTTGGAATGTCTGGAGTGGCTATGAAGCAAGTCTTACAACCGACCGCCATCCTGGCGCTGGCAATCCTGGCCAACACCGCCCAGGCCCAGGACGACAGCACCCTGTCCACCGTGGTGGTCACCGGTAACCGTGGCGCCGAACAACGCACGGTCACCAGCAGCCCGGTGCCGATCGATGTGGTCAGCGCCAAGCAATTGCAAAGCACCGGCAAGCCCGGTTTGATGGAGGCGTTGAGCGCGGTGATCCCGTCGCTGACCCTGCCGGAAAAAACCGGTTGGGACGCCAGCGGCATCGCCCGTGCGCCGAACCTGCGCGGCATGAGTGCCGCCGAGGTGCTGGTGCTGGTCAATGGCAAGCGCCGCCACACCGCGGCCACCCTGAACATCAACGGCATCAACACCGGCGCCGCGCCGGCAGACCTGGATTTGATCCCCATCAGCGCCATCGACCACGTCGAAGTCCTGCGCGATGGCGCCGCTGCCCAATATGGTTCCGATGCCATCGCCGGGGTCATCAACGTGATCCTCAAGGCCGACACCAGCGGCACGTCGGTGACGAATGTCGGCCAGGGTTACGACGGCAAGAAACAGACCGTGCAGCAAAGCCTCAACAAGGGCTTCGAGATCGGCAACGGCGGCATCGTGCAGTTGGCCCTGGACGCGCGCAGTCAGAACGACGACAACAAGGCCAGCGCCAACGGCTACACCTATGCCCAGGCCTTTGAGCAGGCCGGCCGCTCCACCTATGGCGGCTACGGCACACCGAAGACCAACCTGCTGACCCTGGGCTACAACGCCGAATTGCCGATCGACGACAGCTTCAGCCTGTATTCCTTCACCACCTATTCGCGGCGTAAGGCTGAGCAGGGCCAGAACTTCCGCCTGCCGACCATCACCAACACCATTACCACCGGGCCTAACGGTTACCCCGGCGGCTACACGCCGACCTGGTATATCGACGAGGACGACTTCCAGGCCGCATTCGGCGGTAAAGGCACCGTCGGCGAGTGGGACTGGGACCTGTCCACCACCTACGGACGCAACGCGGCGGAGCAGGGCACCACCCATAACCAGAACCCCTCCCTGGGCGAGGCCACGCCGAACAGCTTCACCTCCGGCACCTGGATTTCCACCGAGCTGACCACCAACCTCGATTTCAAGCGCGGCTTCGATATCGGCCTGCAAAAGCCGCTGGACCTGAGCTACGGTTTCGAACATCGCCGCGACACCTACGAGGTGCAGGCCGGTGACTATGAGTCCTACGCCAACGGCGGCTACTGCGTGGCGCCGGGTAACTGTGCGTCGTCCGGGGCCCAGGTCACCAACGGCATCTCGCCGGATGAAGAAAGCAGCGCCTCGCGCAACAGCCTCGCCAGTTACGTCGACGTGGGCTTCAACCCGGTGCCGGACTGGTACGTGGGCACCGCGTTTCGCTACGAGCATTACAACCAGGGCGTGGGTGCTACCCGCAGCGGCAAGCTGACCACCCGCTACGACTTCACCCCGCAATTCGCCGTGCGCGCCACCGTGAGCAATGGCTTCCGTGCGCCGTCCCTGGCCAACAGCCTGTTCAGTGCGCGGTCCACCACCTATGGCGTGGTCGACGGCGTGTACCAGTCGATCAACTACGGCGTGCTGCCGGTAGGTTCGGCCGCTGCCCAGGCCTTGGGGGCGCAGGAACTGAAACCCGAGCGTTCCACCAACTTCAGCCTGGGTTTCACCCTCACCCCCACCGATCGCCTGAGCTTCACCGCCGACGCCTACGTGATCAACCTGCGCGACCGCATCACCCTCACCGGCACCTTGCTCGGCCCGGAAATTACCCAGGTGCTGCAAGGCAATGGCATCACCTCCACCTCCGGCGGCCAGTACTTCATCAACGGCGCCGACACCCGCACCAAAGGCCTGGACCTGGTCAGCAACTACAGCCAGGACCTCGGCCCCTATGGCGCGCTGAAATGGACCGCCGCGTTCAACTGGAACCAGACCAGAATCCTCAACTACAAGGAATCCACCACGATCCTGGGCACGGCCTATGACCTGATGGACCGCGAGGCACGCAACCTGATCACCGGCGTGCAGCCCAGCACCAAGCTGATCCTCGGTGGCGACTGGAGCATCGAGCGCTTCAACCTCAACCTGGCCCTGACCCGCTACGGCTCTTACAAAGAGGTCAACGTCTCTGCCGACCGCAGCCTCGACCGGGTCTACAGCGCCAAGTGGATCACCGACCTCGACCTTGGCTACACCCTCACCAAAGACCTCAACGTGGCCATCGGCGCCAAGAACCTGTTCGACGTCTACCCGAAAAAACAAGGTGTACCGAGCAGCACCATGGTCAGCAGCTACGGCACCTATTCGCCCTACGGTTTTACCGGCGGGTACTACTACACCCGCTTGACCTATGCCTTCTAGGCCGAGGAATACACCATGCCCATCGTTGCCAAATCCTATGACCTGATTGACTCGCCCGGCGCGCTGCGCCAGGCGCGAGTGTCCACACCGATCAAAGCCCTGCAGGTGGTGCCCGCGCGGCACCCCTGGCGCTGGGCCGGGTCGATCTTTGCCGCGCTGGTGCTGCTCGGCATCGGGCATTCCCTGGCCACCAACCCGCGCTGGGAGTGGGGCGTGTTCGGCCAGTGGTTCTTCTCGCCGTCGGTGCTGCGTGGCCTCGGCCAGACCCTGTTGCTGACGCTGCTGAGCACGGTGTTCAGCGCCATCCTCGGCACTGCGCTGGCGTTGGCGCGGCTGTCGGGCTCGCCGCTGCTGGCGGCCCTGGCCTGGGGCTACATCTGGTTTTTCCGCTCGATGCCGGCGCTGCTGGTGCTGATCATCCTCTACAACTTCGCCTACCTGTACGACCACATTGTCCTCGGTGTGCCGTTTACCGACCTGGTGTTCGCCGAGTGGTCGACGGTGGACGTGCTCAGCCAATTCACCGTGGCCGTACTGGGCCTGAGCCTGATGCAGGCGGCGTACGCGGCGGAGATCATTCGCGGCGGCCTGATCGGTGTGGATGCCGGCCAGCATGAAGCGGCGGCAGCCCTGGGCCTGCCGGCCTCGCGGCGCATCTTCCGGATCATCCTGCCCCAGGCGCTGCGCTCGATCCTGCCGTCGGGGTTCAATGAAATCATTGGCCTGGTCAAGGGCACCTCCATCGTCTACGTGTTGGCCTTGCCGGAGCTGTTCTACACCGTGCAGGTCATCTACAACCGCACCCAGGCGGTGATCCCGCTGCTGATCGTCGCCACCGTCTGGTACCTGATCATCACCACCGTGCTCACCAGCGCCCAGTACTACGTCGAGCGTCATTTCGCCCGGGGTACGGCCAGGGTGCTGCCGCCCACGCCATTGCAACGCGTGCGCCGCTGGCTGAAGGAGAACACCCATGAGTGAAGCCCGTGCCGGCCGTATCCAGATCCAGGGCGTGGGCAAGCGCTTTGGCAATCAACAGGTGTTGAAAGACATCGACCTGACCATCGATCCGGGCAAGGTCACGGTGATTCTCGGGCCGTCCGGCTCGGGCAAATCCACCTTGTTGCGCACCATCAACCACCTGGAAAAGATCGACAGCGGGCACATCACCATCGACGGTGAATACGTCGGTTATCGACGCAAGGGCGACCTGCTTTACGAGCTCAAGGAACGCGAGATTCTCAAGCGCCGTATCGACGTCGGTTTTGTGTTCCAGAACTTCAACCTGTTCCCGCACCTGACCGCCTGGGAAAACGTCGCCGAGGCGCCGCTGGCGCACAAGCGCTGGAGCAAGGCCGACGCCCAGGCCAAGGCCACCGCACTGTTGGCCAAGGTTGGCCTGGCGGACAAGGTCGATGCCTACCCACGCCAGCTTTCCGGCGGCCAGCAACAGCGCGTGGCGATTGCCCGCGCACTGGCGCTGGACCCCAAGGTGCTGCTGTTCGATGAACCCACCTCGGCCCTCGACCCGGAACTGGTGGGCGAAGTACTCGACGTGATCAAGGGCCTGACCCAGCTGGGCGTGACCCTGGTGATCGTCACCCACGAAATCGGTTTTGCCCGCGAAGTGGCCGACCACGTGGTGTTTCTCTGCGACGGCGAGTTGATCGAAGAGGGCCCGCCCGAACAGATTTTCCGCCAACCCCGACATCCCCGCACCGTAGCCTTTCTCGGCAAGGTGCTTTAGTTCAAGGAGTGACTGCCCATGTTCATCAACACCACCCGCGTGGCCCTGCTGGCGCTGGCCGTCAGTGCTGCGCAAAGCGCATTCGCCGTGCAACAGGTCGACCTCAGCCCCGACCGTCCGCGCATCCATGTGCCGCGTAACGAAGCGGCCATTGCGCAGATCCCGCCGGGCTTCAAGTTCGCCCAGCCGGGCACGTTCACCGTGGCAGTAACCGTAAAAGGCGCAGCGCCTCCCCTGGCGATGCTGGCCAATGACGACAAGACCACCATCGGCAGCGAGGCCGATACCGCGCAGTTGGTTGCTGACAGTCTGGGCCTGGAATTGAACGTGGTGCCTACCAGTTGGGAGGATTGGCCCCTGGGCGTCAGCTCGGGCAAGTACGACGCGGTGATCAGCAACGTCACCGTGACCGAGGCGCGCAAGAAGCGCTTTGACTTCGCCACCTATCGCCAGGATGTGCTCGGCTTCTACGTCAAGACCACCAGCAAGATCAGCGAGATCAAGCAGGCAGCCGATATTGCCGGGCTGAAGATCATCGTCGGCTCCGGCACCAACCAGGAAAAAGTCCTGCTGGCCTGGAACGAGGCCAACGAAAAGGCCGGTCTCAAGCCCGCGCTGTTGCAGTACTTCGACGACCAGGCCGCCGCGCAGCTGGCGGTGCAGTCGGGGCGCAGCGATGCGCTGTTCGGGCCCAACTCGGTGTATGCCTATTCGGCGGCAATCACCGGCGGCATCAAGCGCGTCGGCACGGTGAACGGTGGCTGGCCATTGCAGGCGGACATTGCCGTGACCACCCGCAAGGACAACGGCCTGGTCAAGCCGATCCACACCGCCCTGGAAGGCGCGATTGCCGGCGGCCAGTACGAGCAGGTGCTGCAACGCTGGGGCCTGGATGTGGAGCGCGTCGACAAGTCGCTGATCAACCCACCGGGCCTGCCGGATTAAGGAGCAATCGACATGGGACTGACACGACGTGAAGCGTTGTCGAGCATCGCTGCGGTAGGCGGCGAAAAAGCCGTCAAGGATGCACTCGCGGTACTCGGCCTCGGGCCGTCATCGCACCGCCGACCGCAACCGTTGAAGCTCACGGACGGCCTGGGGCAGGGCACCCGTGTGCTGGTGCTGGGCGCCGGGATTGCCGGGCTGGTCACCGCCCTGGAACTGACCCGCGCCGGGTTCAGCGTGCAGGTGCTGGAAGCCCGTGAGCGGGTCGGCGGTCGCACCTGGACGATACGTCATGGCGACCGCGTGGACTACCAGGATGGCCGTACGCAGACCGCCGCGTTCGAGCCGGGGCATTACTTCAACGCCGGGCCGGCACGGATTCCCAGCCAGCACCGCACGATCCTCGATTATTGCAGTGAGCTGGGCGTGCCGCTGGAAGTGCTGGTCAACAGCAGCCATGGCGCCCAGGTGCGGCCGGATGTGAACCAGCCGGCCTTCACCGTCGGCCAGGCGATCAACGATGCGCGCGGGCATTTGTCCGGGTTGCTGGCCAAAGCGGTGCAGCGTGATGCCCTCGACGATGTGCTGAGCGCCGACGAACGCACGCGGTTGCTGGCGTTTTTGCACGTGTATGGCGACCTGTCCCAGGAGTTGGCCTTCGAGGGCACGATCCGTTCAGGGCACCTGGAGTCCCCGGCACATCCCGGCGCCTTGCCCGCCAGCCGCAGCCCGTTGGCGCTGGACCAACTGCTGCACCCCGAACTGTGGGGCGCCTTGCTGCACACCGAATTCCCGGAATTCTCGGCGACCATGTTCCAGCCGGTGGGCGGCATGGACCGCATCACCGACGCCTTCTACCGGCGCGTCAGCGATCACGTGCAACTGGGTGCCCAGGTGCGCCAGATCCGTCAGTTGGAAAACGGCGTAGCCGTGACCTACCACGACCAACGCAGCGGTCGCGAGCAGGTGGTACGCGCCGACTATCTGGTCTCGACCTTGCCGCTGCCGCTGCTGGCCAAGCTCGACACCGACTTCAGCGACCCGATCAAGGCCGCCTTGCTCAGCACCCGCAGCGACCAGGCCACCAAAGTGGCGTGGCAGTCCCCACGCTTCTGGGAAACCGACTACCGCACCTACGGCGGCCTGTCGTGGATCGAACACCCGGCGCGCCTGCTCTGGTACCCGAGCAACGACCTCAACACCCGCGAGGGCCTGCTGGTGGCCGGTTACGTGACCGGGGAGGGCGCCGATGCGTTTGGCGCGCGACCGTTCGACCAGCAGTACGCCACCTCCAAGGAAGCGGTGGAGCTGCTGCATCCGGGCTACTCCAGGCACCTGCGTCACCCGCTGGCGGTGTCCTGGGAACAGATCCCCTTCAGCGAAGGCCCGTGGCTGCAACGTGAACACTTCCCCGCCGATGCCAGCGCCTTGCTCGAAGAGGGCCACGGTCGCGTGTACTTCGCCGGCGACGGCCTGGTGCAAAGCGGCGTGGGCATCTGGCAGGAATCGGCGGCCAACTCGGCGCGGCATGTGGTCGCGCAACTGGCTGAGCGCGTGACCCGACACACACACCTCGCGGCAGTGGCCGCCTCCTAAGGAACACACCCATGAGCGACAGCATTCAACGCACCAGCGTCGGCGATTTCCCGATCTCGCAGACCGTCACCGTACCGGCGTCCGCCAGCCTGATCTTTGTCAGCGGGACCTTGCCGGACCTGGTTGATCCAACGGTTCCCGGGGTGTTTGGCAACACCGAAGTGCAGACAGTTTCGGTGTTCAACAAGCTGCGCCAGATCCTGCGCCAGCAAGACCTGGACCTGGGCGATATCGTGCAGTTACGGGTATTCCTGGTCGGCGCCGAGGAAACGGGCGGCAAGCTGGATTTCGCTGGGTTGCAGCGTGGGTATACGCAGTTCTTCGGCACCCCCGAGCAGCCGAACAAGCCGGCACGCACCGCGTTGCAGGTCGTGGCGTTGCCATTGCCCGGTGCACTGGTGGAAATCGAAGCCATCGCCGCCAGGACGGCGTGATAATCCCTCGCAAGTAACCCCCCTCACAACCGCTTCCGGGCTTCGGCGTGACTGCGCCGAACGCCCCGGCGGGCGCTTGCCACACCGCGTTTCCAGCCTTCCTGAACCCCCTCCCGCAAAAAGATAAATCTTGTATTTAAACGCCTGCGACGTATTATCCAAGCAATGTCTTGTGTATATACCTGAGGCTGGATTTCCCTTTCGGCAAATACGGAGGTTTGAATGACTGTGGAGGCAGGGTTACTGGGTCACTCGTTGTCGGTGTTCCTGGGCGTACAGGCCGTCGGCCTGAGCCTGTGGCTGAGCATTGCGGTGCTTAACAACTGGCAAGCGTTTCGCAGCTCGGTAGGCGCGGTAGGCGCGACCATGGCCATGGAGCCGTTGCGCCAGAGTCCTGCCATCGACATTCCCTTGCTGGTGCGGGCCGTGCGTTCACCCCGTCTGCACCAACTGGCCCTGCTGGTGGTGCTGGCCCTGCAAGTGGTCGCCGCGCTCGCGGCCTGGACCGGCAGCTATCAGTTGATCCTCGGCGACGGCCTGCTGTCGGCACGGCCCTGGCTCAACCTGGCCCTGAGTGCGTTTTCGGCGTTTGTCTTCGCGATGCTGCTGGGGGGCTTGTGGTTCGGCTACTGGATTCGCCAGGAGGGGTTGCAACTGACGCACCTGGTGCTGACGATCTGGGCGGTACTGGCCTTCTTCCTGTTCAACCACAGCTGGCTGTGAACCGCGTGTAATGCACTCATCGTGATAAGGACGTCCATGAACAAGAAGAAGATAACCAGCCTGGTGTTGATTCCGGTGGCGGTCATCGCAGTGGTGATGATGTCGCGCGCGCCGTCCCAGGCCCAATCCGCCGATGCCCCGGCCGGCGCATTGACCAAGGTGGCCCTGGGGGCGGTGCAAGTGCGCCCGGCCAATGTGTATTTCGCCGGCGTCGGTGAGCTGGAAGCGGCTTCCCAGGTGCAGGTTTCCGCCGAGGTAGGCGGGCGGGTCACGTTGATCAACTTTGAGTCGGGCCGCCAGGTCAAGGCTGGCGAAGTGCTGGTCAAGCTCAACGATGCCCCGGAACAGGCCGAGCAGTTGCGGCTGCAGGCCCAGGTGCGCAATGCCGAGATCATCCGCAAGCGCGTGACCGGGCTGGTCAGGGAAAACGCCGCGACCCAGGAACAGCTCGACAACGCCCGGGCCGCCCATGACATGGCCTTGGGCGAGTTGAAAAAAGTCCAGGCACTGATTGCCCAGAAGACCATCCGCGCGCCCTTCGCCGGAGTGCTCGGCATTCGCCAGGTCAACGAAGGGCAGTACCTCAATGTCGGCGACCGCATCGTCAGCCTGGTCAACACCCAGGTGCTCTATGTCAATTTTTCCCTGGATGAGCAGCTCAGTCGCCGCCTGGTCGTCGGGCAAACCGTGGGCGTGCTGATCGACGCCTACCCTGACCGGGTGTTCAAGGCGCGGATCAGTGCCGTCGACCCGATGATCGGCCGCTCACGCACGGTGCAGGTGCAGGCCACGCTGGAGAGCCCGGACGCCCCCCTCAAGCCGGGCATGTACGCCAGCGTCAAAGTGGCCGATACCGAGGTGGCCGATGTGCTCACCGTGCCGGAAACGGCGGTGGCCTACACCGCCTATGGCGATACCGTTTTCCTTGCCCGCCCGGACCAGGGCGCCACGCTGGTGGTCAAGCGGGTGGCGGTGAAAATCGGCCAGCGCCAGGACGGTTGGGTCCAGATCCAGGAAGGCTTGCACGAGGGTGACCAGGTGGTGACCTCCGGGCAACTCAAGCTCAGTGACGGCATGGCGGTGCAGGCGACCGATGACACCCTGGCCCTGCCTGCGTCCAAACCGCCTGTGACGGGCATCTGATTCTTCGCCCAGAGAACGCTCATGACTTTCACCGATATTTTCGTTCGGCGGCCGGTGCTCGCGCTTGTCGTCAGTATTCTGATCCTGCTGCTGGGGATCATGTCCTTGTTGCAGCTGCCGATCCGCCAGTACCCGATGCTGGAAAGCTCCACCATCACCGTGACCACCGAATACCCCGGCGCTTCGTCAGACCTGATGCAGGGCTTCGTCACGCAACCGATTGCCCAGGCGGTGTCGTCGGTGGAAGGTGTGGATTACCTGTCGAGCTCGTCGGTGCAGGGGCGCAGCGTGGTCACGGTGCGCATGGAGCTCAACCGTGACTCGACCCAGGCGCTCACGGAAGTCATGGCCAAGGTCAACCAGGTGCGTTTCCGGCTGCCGGAGCAGGCCTATGACCCGGTGATCGAACGCTCGTCCGGCGAGTCGACGGCGGTGGCCTATATCGGGTTCTCCAGCCCGACCCTGTCGACCCCGGCCTTGACCGATTACCTGGCACGGGTGGTGGAGCCGGTGATGAGCACCATCGAGGGCGTGGCCAAGGTCCAGGTGTTCGGCGGGCAAACCCTGGCGATGCGCCTGTGGATCGACCCCGCACGGCTGGCCGCGCGCGGCCTGACCGCCGCCGATGTGGCCGACGCGGTGCGCCGCAACAACTACCAGGCGGCGCCGGGCAAGGTCAAAGGCCTGTTCGTGGTCGCCAACCTGCGGGTCAATACCGACCTGACCAACGTCAATGAATTTCGCGATTTGGTGCTGCGCAACGATGGCAACGGCTTGGTGCGCCTGAAGGATGTCGGCACCGTGGAGCTGGGCGCGGCGTCCAGCGAAACCAGCGCCACCATGGATGGCGTTTCGGCCGTGCACCTGGGGTTGTTCCCGACGCCCGGCGGCAACCCGCTGGTGATTGTCGACGGTATCAAGAAACTCCTGCCGGACGTGCGCAAGACCCTGCCGCCGGACGTCAAGGCCGAGCTGGCGTTTGAAACCGCGCGCTTTATCCAGACCTCCATCGACGAGGTGATGAAGACCCTGCTCGAGGCCTTGCTGATCGTGGTGATCGTCATCTACCTGTGCCTGGGGTCGTTGCGCACGGTACTGATTCCGGTGGTGACCATCCCCTTGTCGATGCTGGGGGCCGCGGCGCTGATGCTGGCGTTCGGTTTCAGCCTCAACCTGTTGACGCTGTTGGCGATGGTGCTGGCTGTGGGTCTGGTGGTGGACGATGCGATTGTGGTGGTGGAGAACGTGCACCGGCATATCGAGGAAGGCAAGACCCCGGTGGCGGCCGCCCTGGTCGGGGCGCGGGAAGTGGCGGGCCCGGTGATCGCCATGACCATTACCCTGGCGGCGGTGTATGCGCCTATCGGCATGATGGGCGGCCTCACGGGCGCGTTGTTTCGTGAGTTTGCCTTGACCCTGGCCGGTGCGGTGATCGTGTCCGGCGTGGTGGCGCTGACGTTGTCGCCGGTCATGAGCTCGTTCCTGCTGCAGTCCAAGCAATCGGAAGGGCGCATGGCACACCTGGCCAACCGTTTCTTCGACGGCCTGGCCCTGCGTTATGCCAAGGTGCTGGACCTGTCGCTGCGGCATCGCTGGCTCAGCGGGCTGTTTGCCTTGCTGGTGATGATCAGCCTGCCGTGGCTGTACCAGTTGCCGCAGCGGGAGCTGGCGCCCACCGAGGACCAGGCCGGGCTGCTCACCGCCATCAAGGCGCCGCAACATGCCAACCTGGAATACGTCGAGCGCTTTTCCGCCAAGCTGAATGAGGTCTACGGGCGCCTGCCGGAAACCGTCAGCACCTGGATCATCAATGGCAGCGACGGCATCGCCTCGAGCATTGGCGGCATCAACCTGACGTTGTGGGGCGAGCGCGAGCGCACCGCCGCGCAGATCCAGGTCGACCTGCAAGCGGCTACCAACGACGTGGAAGGCACCAGCATCTTTGCCTTCCAGTTGCCTGCCTTGCCGGGCTCCACCGGTGGCCTGCCGGTGCAACTGGTGCTACGCAGCTCCCAGGATTACCGCGTGCTGTACGAGACCATGGAGCAGATCAAGCAGAAGGCCCGCGACAGTGGGTTGTTCGCCGTGGTCGACAGTGACCTGGACTACAACAACCCGGTGGTACAGGTGCGAGTGGACCGGGCCAAGGCCAACAGCCTGGGGATCCGCATGCAGGACATCGGCGAATCGCTGGCGGTGCTGGTGGGGGAAAACTACCTCAACCGCTTTGGCCTGGAGGGCCGCTCCTATGATGTGATTGCCCAGAGCCCGGGCAGTGAGCGACTGACGCCCGAAGCCCTGACCCGCCAGTATGTGCGCACGGAAGACGGCACACTGATTCCGCTGTCGACGGTGATCCAGGTGTCCGAGCACGTCGAACCCAACAAGCTGACCCAGTTCAACCAGCAGAACGCCGCGACCTTCCAGGGGGTGCCGGCGGCCGGGGTCACCCTGGGCGACGCCGTGGCGTTCCTGGAAGGCGTCACCGCCGAGTTGCCCGTGGGGTTCAGCTACGACTGGCAATCCGATGCGCGGCAGTACACCCAGGAAGGCAATGCGCTGCTGCTGGCGTTCCTGGCGGCGGTGATCGTGATCTACCTGGTACTCGCGGCGCAGTACGAAAGCCTGATGGACCCGCTGATCATCCTGATCACCGTGCCGCTGTCCATCAGCGGCGCGCTGATTCCCCTGGCGCTGGGCTACGCCACGATCAATATCTACACCCAGATCGGCCTGGTGACCCTGATCGGGCTGATCAGCAAGCACGGCATCCTGATGGTCGAGTTCGCCAACGCCCTGCAGGCCCAGGAACACCTCGACCGTTCCGAGGCGATACGCAAGGCCGCGCAGATTCGCTTGCGGCCGATCCTGATGACGACGGCGGCCATGGTGGTCGGCCTGGTGCCGCTGCTGTTCGCCTCGGGGGCCGGGGCCAACAGCCGCTATGGCCTGGGGGTGGTAATTGTATCGGGCATGCTGATCGGTACCTGCTTCACCCTGTTCGTGCTGCCGACGGTCTACACCCTGCTGGCCCGCAAGCATTCAGTGGCGGCCGCGACCCCGAGGGCCCAGTCCCTGGCGCAAACCCTGAGGAGTGAACCATGAAGCCCGGCAAAACTGTCACCACCGTGCTGGCGCTGATTCTGCTCAACGGCTGCATGGTCGGGCCGCATTACGAAAAGCCCATAACCCCGCCGATCAGCCTGGTCACTGCACAAAAGGCCTTGTTCGCCCAACAGGCGCCGGTGCAGGCCCAGTGGTGGTCGTTTTTTGACGACGCCGAGCTCGATCGCCTGATCGACACGGCGCTGGCGCATAACCATGACATTCGCCAGGCCCAGGCCAACCTGTTGGCCTCCCGTGCGGTGTTTGATGACCGCCGGCTCGACCAGTATCCCGGCGTCACTGCCCGTACCGCCTATGGCCGCAGCCTGGAGCAGCAGTTGCCGTTCGACGGTGGGCCTCCCGAACGGATGCTGTCGCAGACCTATCGCGCCGGCTTTGATGTGCAGTGGGAGATCGACGTGTTCGGGCGTTTGCAACGCTTGACGGCCTCGGCCTTGGCACGCTCGCAGGCGGCGCAGGCGGACCTGGCGCTGATGCAGTTGAGCATCGCCGCCGACGTGGCGCGTTATTACTACGAGCAGCAAGGCTTGAGCCGCAGCCTGGAGGTGGCCCAGGCCCAGGTCAGTGCCTGGCGCGAAACGCTCACGCTGACCAGCGCTCAGGTGCGCGCCGGCAGCGGCCAATTCGAGGATCAGCAAAACGCCCATGCCAACCTGCTGCTCAGTGAGGCGGCGATTCCACCGTTGCTGACGCGGATCCAGGAAACCGCTTATCGCCTGGACGTATTGACCGGCCAACCCCCGCGTCAACAGCAGGCGTTGGCCAAGGCGCATTTCCTCGCGCCCCTGGCCCGGCAACTGCCCTTGGGCGATGTCGACCAGTTGATCCGCAATCGTCCGGATGTGGTCAGCGCCGAACGCCTGCTGGCCGCCAGCACCGAAGACGTCGGCGCCGCCACGGCCGACCTGTACCCACGCCTGAACCTGGGCGGTTTCATTGGTTTCTTCGCCCTGCGCGGCGGCGACCTGGGCAGCGCATCCCGTGCGTATGAGCTGGCGCCGTCGGTGGACTGGCCGGCGTTTCGCCTGGGCAATGTGCGCGCGCGCCTGCGCGGTTCCCAGGCCCAGGCCGAAGGTGCCCTGGCGCGCTATCAACAGTCGCTGCTCAAGGCCCAGGAAGATGTGGAAAATGCGCTGATGCGCCTGGCGCAGGACCAGACCCGCCTGGGCGCGTTGCTGGCGTCCGCCACCCATGCCGAGCAGGCGATCGACATCGCCAGCAAACGCTACCGCAGCGGTTCGGGCACCTACATGGCGGTGCTGGAAAACCAGCGCGCGTTTTTCCTGATCAAGAAGGACGTGGCCGATGCCGAGACGGCGTCCTACCTCAACGCCATCGCGCTATACAAGGCGCTGGGCTGGGGCAGTGGCGGTGCGCAGCAGTCTCAATCAGCGGACAAACCATTGGCCAGCAACTGAGCCTTGAGATCGGGCCGGTAGTTGCGTGCATACGTGCGGCCCACGGTGCTTGACCAGGATTGGCCGTCCGCACGGCCAATGATCTGCCAATGGCGCATCAGGTGCTGGTCATAGGCACTGATCGCCGGTGCCAGCGCGGCACGGTTGTAGCGCTCGTCGTGACGGAAGGCTTCGATGCCCATGCGCGGTTTCTGTGCCGCCGGCTCGTGCACATGACCCAGGGCCAGTCCGCACAGGGCGAAGGTCTGCTCGGGCAGCCCGAGCAGCTCGATCATCGCTTCAGCGTTGGCACGAATGCCACCCACCGGCACCACGCCCAACCCCAATGAGCGTGCGGCGATCATCAGGGTGCTGAGGATAATGCCGCCGTCGGTGCTGGCGGCGATCAGCCCTTCCAAGTGCCGCTGGATCTGCTGTTGCTGGCCATTGAGCGCGGCACCGACGGCGGTCTTGTGAAAGTCCACCACCAGGGTGATAAACACCGGTGCCGACGCGATCCAGGGCTGGCCGCCAGCTATTGCCGCAATGCGTTGGCGGGTGCCTGCGTCGCGCACGACCACCACGGAAATATGCTGGGCATTGAAGGACGTCGGCGCCAGGTGACCGGCACGCAAGATGGCATCCAGGTGTTCGTCGCTGACGGGCGTGGATTGGAAGCTGCGCTCGCTGCGGTGGTTGGCGAGCAAGTCGATAGTCGGTGTCATGGCCTTATTCCTTTAGGGCGGTTGGTGTGGGGCGGTCAGGTGCGCGGTTGAATGTTATAGACGCAACGCCGGTCCCCGGAGATCAGGTGTTCGCAGCGTTCGACAAGGGTGTCGTCACCCATGGCTGCACGAAATATCTGCAGCTCCGAGCGGCAGAAACCCTGGCATTTGCGCGCGGCAGCGCAGATCGGGCAATGGTTTTCGATCAGCAGCCAACCTTCACCCGCGGGTTCCATGTGCGCCATATAGCCGGCGAGTTCGCGGATGCGCACCAGTATGGCGACTTTTTCTTCCAGGGACGAGGCTTGCGAACACGCCTGGACGTATTCCTGGCGATTGGTCGCTTCCATACTGGTGATGATTTTCTCGATGCCGTCACTGCCGAAAACCCCCTCGATGGATTCGATCAGGTGCAGGGTCAGCACGCTGTGGGAATCGGGGAATTTGTTGTGTGCGGTGTCCGTCAGCGCCCACTTCAACGAAGGGCGGCCGGCCCCGGAAGTGGGTGCCGAAACGCCGACGATCAACTCCGATGCCTGCAATTTCTGGATTTGTTGCCGGGTCGCCTCAAACGTGAGTTCCAGCAGCGAAGCCAGTTCGGTGGTTTTCAACGGGCCACGGGTCTTGAGCAAAAACAGGATGCGTTCGGCGGTGGATGACTGGGTATCGTCGGCAGGTTTGGAGGTCATAAATCGCGTGTAACCATGGGGAGTGAGGGCATCACTGGAGTTCGTCGACCTTTGGCGCCATCCATTGCGTAAGGGGTAGTGGGCATGAGCATAGTCATTTTTGCCGCTCAGGAAAATAATAAATAAAAGGAATTAATAATTAATTATAAATAGCGAATAATTATAAAAGGTTTGACTTGCTTTTGTAGGACTTAGGGCTAGGATCGTAGCTAGCTTTTTTGGAAGCTGCTCCTGAACATTCATTTGCACACGACTCCGGACCGTTAGAAAACACGCTACGTCTCAAACACTGATTGCTTGCCGACGTCAGCGAAGACAAAAACATTCAAGGAAGAGAATCTGTATGAATGCGCAAAAGCCGACGACCATCTATGAGCACGCTGATGAAGTAACTGCTCTGTCCAGCGTGGTCGACCTGGTGAAACTCTCCGACCAGTATCGACAATCCGCCATCCTTCACTTCGCTGTAGCGCAGCACCTCTTCGATCAAACCACCCGCCCGGCTACCGCCGACGCAATCAGCCAGCAATTGGGCTGGGTGCCCAACAAGGCCAAGATCTTTCTCAATGGCCTGGTTGCCCTGGGTCTGTTGAAAAAGTCCGCCGACACCTATACCAACCAGCCCCTGGCCGAGCGTTTCCTGGTCAGCCGCAGCGCCGAGTTCATCGGCCCGATCATTGCCCACCAGCGCTTGCAGTGGCAGAACTGGCCACGCCTGGGGGAGATCCTGAGCAGCGCCGAGTCCATGGATTTCCAGCAGGAGAACCGCTTCAAACACGACATTGCCGCACGTGATGCCTTCAACGATGCGATGGTGCGCTTCAGTCAACCCATGGTCGATGTGCTCAAGGAATTGCCAGTGTTCGATACCGCCAGCAAGGTCATCGACCTGGCCGGTGGACACGGCACCTATATCGCCGAAATCGCTCGGCGGCACCCTCAGGTCCAGGGCGAAATCTGGGACCTGGCCGCCACGCGCCAGTCCGCCGAAAGCACCGTCGAGAAGTACCAGTTGGCGGGGCGCCTGACGTTCAAGGAACGTAACCTGCTGGACCTGGCCCGTTACGAAGGTGAAAGCGCCGACGTGATCATGGTCAATGACTGCCTGCACTACTTCACCCGCGAAGAAACCAGCACGCTGATCCGCTCGGCTGCCCAGTTGGTCAACGACGGCGGTTCGTTGCTGGTGCTGAGCATGACCCTGGAAGACGATGAAATTCACCCGGCGCTGTCGGCGGATTTCTCCCTGCACATGATGGTCAACACGGTGCACGGCGAACTGCATCCCACCCGTTGGATTGCCGAACAGATGGTTGCCCAGGGCTTTGAGGTGGTGCAGGAACCTATCGGGCGCTACAGCCTGTTGATAGGTCGCCGTACCGAGGGGAGGGTTGCCTGATGCTGCGCTTTATTACCTTGTACAGCTCCGACACGGCCGCACGTCTGAACGGCTTTCTCGAGCCGTTGAACACCTGCGCGAAAGCCGCCGGTTTTGAACTGTGCGCGGCCGTTGAGGGCGCGCAATTACCCCAGGCCGACGGGTTTATCCTGTTGGTGTCGGCGGCAGACAGCCTCGATACCCTCACTACCCGGCTCGCGGCATTGGCCGATGGTTACCACAACAAGGCCGTCAGCATCGTGCGCCTTGCCGAAGGCAGCGCCGGGCAACCTGCCGGCGATCCGCTTAACGCGGCATTGCTGCAACGCACGGCCTGTTTCATTTACCCCCATGGCCTGGCGATCACTGACGCGGGCGTATCCCCGGACACGGTGAAAAACTGGTTGGCCGGTTTCTCCAAATTCGCCGCCGCGATCAAAATGTGGCGGTCCCTGGAAGGTGTATCCATCGAGGCTGCCGCGTTGGAGTCCCAGCGCCCGCAACTGACCCATATCAACATCCTCACCCGCGATCTGGAAGCCTCCCAGGCGTTCTATCGCGACATCTTCGGCGCCCACTATTGCTACAACCTGGGGCCGCGCAAAGTAGTGATGGAGTTGAATGGTTTCGACTTCTTCATCGAACACAATCCCGACTTTGTCTACCCGCCGGGCTACCACATCGGCATTCGTGCGCTGCCGGAGGATGTCAAACGCATCGCCGACAAGGTGGCTGCCGACGACAACATCACCCTGGTCAAGGGCAATGGCCCCGCGCCGGGTTATCACCACGGTCCGGACAACGTCCGCACGGCCGTGTACTTCGAAGACCCCGATGGCCTGGTGGTTGAGGTGTACTCCACCGAAATCGAGATGATCGAGACCAATCGAAGGTTGCTGCTCGACCGACTCTGATACCTGACTGATCCCCACACGCCGAGCGGTTTCGCGCTCGGTCGTGGATGTGTTCGCTCGGAATAAAGGTGTACCTATGACGAATCAATACGGTTGGCATTGGCCGACGCTGCCGAGCCCTTTGCCAAAGAACGTGTCTGATCGGGTATTGATGGGCTACCCGCAGGCTTACGTCGAATATGAACTGACCCGGCAAATCGCCGACGCCACCGGACAGCTGATGAGTGCGCCCATCGAGCAACTGCTACGGGTGGTCGAGTCGGTTGCCGAACCCCTGGTGCGGCGTATCGCCGCCGGTGAAGTGCTGGGCTACAAGGGCGACCCGCGCATCGACGTGTTCAGCCCCGCCATGTGCGACGTTCCTGCCGCCCAGGTCGAGATCGGCCTGGAGCCGCAGCGCGTCGACGCGGTCATGACCGCCTACGCCGGGCTGGGCCTGGACCGCAGTTGGATCGAGAAAGAAACCCCCAACCATCGGGTCGACCTGGCGAGCTTTCGCATCGGTCGCTACCCGGTCACCAACAGCGAATATCGCGCCTTCCTGCTGGATACCGGTTATCCGTTCCTGCCGACCGGCTGGGCCTTTGGCCGCTTTCCCCAGCACCAGGCCAACCACCCGGTCTACAGCGTCAGCGACGTGGATGCCGACGCCTACGCCCAATGGCTGAGCCGACGCACCGGGCGCGCGTTTGCGCTGCCCAGCGAAGCACAGTGGGAATACGCCGCGGCAGGGCCGCAGCGCTCTCAGTTTCCCTGGGGCGAAACCTTCAATGTCGAGTACGCCAACACCATCGAGTTGGGGTTGCTCACGTCGACACCCGTCGGGGTGTTCCTCGAGGGCGCCTCGATGTTTGGCGCGCTGGACATGGCCGGCAACGTGGAAGAGTACGTTGCCGACGATTATCGGGCCTATCCGGGCGGGCCTGAGATCAACGATGACCTGGTGCTGGATGTTGGTAGGCACCGGGTAGCCCGTGGCGGCAGTTTCACCCGCTTCAGGGATCTTGCGCGCAATCAGCGCCGACATGGACGTTATCCAAGACCCATCTATGTCATGGGATTCCGTTTGGTAGAAAACCACTCTGGCCAGAACGCGACACTTCCATAGAGGCTATGCCATGGACACTCCAGTAACGCTTCATACGCAAGTTCCCATCTCCATTCTTGGCGGTGAGGTCAACGCCCACTTCTACGGGTTCAAGGGCTTTGACAAGAACAATGAACACTTTGCCGTCAGAGCCGGTGAGCCCGATGCCGATGTGCCCCTGGTGCGCGTGCATTCCGAATGCATCACCGGTGATGTGTTCGGTTCCCAGCGCTGCGATTGCGGCCCGCAGCTGCAGGAAGCCCTGAAGGCGCTCGATGCCGAAGGCGGCTACCTGATCTACCTGCGCCAGGAAGGTCGCGGTATCGGCCTGTATTCGAAGTTCGAAACCTACCTGCTGCAAGACGCCGGCATGGACACCTACGAGGCCAACGTGAAGCTCAACCACCCGGAAGACTCGCGCAGTTTCGCCCCGGCGGTCGCCATGCTGCGGGCCCTGGATGTGCATCGCTGCCGGCTCCTGACCAACAACCCGGACAAGGTCAAGCAGTTGCGCGATGGCGGGATCGACGTGGTCAGCTCAGTGCCGACCGGGGTGTTCCTGACCAAGCACAACCACAACTACCTGCGATCAAAAGTCAGCAAGTCGAGCCACACCATCAAGCTTTGATTTCATTCTCCAGGAAAAGGACTTTTCGATGAGACACATAGGCCCTATCAGCGGCGTCGCCGCCCATGCTGGTGAGTTCATCGCCACCGCCGGCTACGACAACCAAGTCATTCTGTGGAACGCCCAGACCGGGCATTCGATCCACCGCGTCAGCCATGACCACCTGGCCAACCAGTGCGCGTTCAGTGCCGATGGCAAGTACCTGGTGAGCGCCAGCAGCGACTACACCGCCCGCGTCTGGGAAGTGCCGAGCATGCGCCTCAAGGCCGTGCTGTCGGGGCATGACGACGACGTGGAAATGGCGGTGTTCTCGCCGGACGGTGCGTCAATCGCGACCTGCTCGCGCGATCATCAACTGCGCCTCTTCGACCTCGACGGCAACCTCAAGGGCACCTGCCGCGGGCATCAGGCCGATGTGATTTCCGTGGTCTGGTCGCCGGATGGCAAACGCCTGATTTCCAGCAGCGACGACGGCACGGTGCGCCAGTGGGACACCAGCACCTTCGAGCAATGCGATGAAGTCGACATCGGTGGCGTCGAGACCGATACCGTCGCCATTACCCGCGCCGGCGTAGTGTTTGCCGGTGACGACGAAGGGCGTATCTCGATCATCCATGGAGGCGAGATCCGCTCCGTTCCTGCCCACGATGCCGGGATCAAGCGCATTGTCTGGAATGATGAAAAACAGCTGCTGGTGACCTTGAGTTATGACCGCCTGGCGATCCTCTGGCGCTTCGATGGCACGCAGCTGGAGCGCCTGCGCAGCACCAATTTGCCGAGCATCGTCTGGCCGCGCAGCTGTGCGTTCGTCGGCAGTGACGCCTTGGTGTTCGCCACCTTCGGCTCGCGCTACGCCACCTGGGATTATGAACACGATCAGTGGACCGTGGACGGCATTCAGCCGGCGGTGAGCATCAACGCCGTGGTGACCACCGAGGGCGGGCAATACAGCATCGGTGACGCGGGCCTGCTGTTTCGCGATAACCAGCCCGTGAGCGGCGTCGGCAGCCTGTGCAACTTCCTGCTGCCGTTCGGCCCGCTGCTGCTGACCGGCGGGCAGATGGGCCAGGTGTTCGACGCCCTCAGCGGGCGCCTGTTGTATCAACATCGCTCGCCGCTCAATTGCGGCACCACGTTCCAGCGCAATGGCCAACTGCATGCATTGATCGGAACCTACACCGGCGAAGGCCTGGTGTTTGTCATCGCCGGCGATAACAGCCTGGAACTGGTGGCGTCGATCCCGATGCACGACAACGCGATCAAAGGCGTGGCGGCCAACGAGCATCACCTGTTCAGCGTATGCGCCTCGGCCGCCGCCGCCCTGCACACTATCAGCGACTTCAGTTGCGCGCGGCATATCGAAAATGCCCACACGCGTATCTCCAACGGTTGCTGCCGGGTCGACGGCGGTTTCGCCAGCATTGGTCGCGACCTGAAATTGCGCCTATGGCTGGAGTCCGGTGACGAGGTCTATGACACGCCGCACCGCAATTCCATCAAGTGCATTTGTGCCTCGGCCGACGGCGAAGTGATTGCCACCGCGAACTACAGCGGCACCATCGCGCTGTTCGACTTGCCCAGCCGTTCCTGGCAGCAAGTACAGCGTCCCACCGCCAGTGGTATCTCCTGCATCACCCACAGCACGGCCAGCGATGATTTCCTGGCCAGTTCCTACGATGGCCAGATCTACGGGATCGCCACCCGTCGCGCCTCTTGACCCAAGGACTGCCTGATATGAGCAAGCAAGCGCAATTCATGGACGTATCGACGTACCGCCGGGCGCTCGACACCTCATTTGTCCACCGCTACAGCCATGGTGAAGATGAGTGGTCCTGGGACATTGGCATGGCCAAGGCCGCCCGGGTTTTCCTCGAGGCACTGGGGCCGACGCCGGACCAGCATATCCTCGACGTGGGAGTCGGCCGTGCGCGGGATGCCTCGGAGTTCATCCTGGCAGGGCACCGGGTGACCGGCCTGGACATCGTCGAGAATTCCAGCTGGCCGCTGCTGCGCAAACGCTGGGGCGAGCGTCTCAGCCTGGTGTGCAGCGCCCTGCAGGATTGGCAGCCACCGGCAGGGGAGGTGTTTGACGGCGTACTCGACAATGGCTGCTTCCATCACCAGCATCCGGATGAATGGGACCGTTACCTGGCCAATATCCGCCAGTACGCGCGCCCTGGCGCGCTGATCGGGCTCAATGTCTTCGGCGTCGACGCGAGCAACCGGGAGCCGGGCTGGCGCGAGATGGATAACCAGCGTCAAGGTTATTTCTTCACCGAACAGGGCGTGCGCGACACCCTGGAAGCGTTTGGTTTCACCTGGCAGGACCTGGTGGTGATCGAGCGCCAGCATGGTGAGGCGGTGTACCTGTTGGCGCTGGTTCGCACATGAGCCTGGCGCTGGCGCGCGACATGCACTTCATGCGGCTCGCCCTGAAACTGGCCGACCGGGGCGCCTTTACCACGGCACCCAACCCCCGGGTCGGTTGCGTGATCGCCAAGGGCGACTTGCTGCTTGGCCAGGGCTGGCACGAGTGGGCGGGGCAGGCACACGCCGAAGTCAATGCCCTGCGCGAGGCGGGCGCCGATGCGCGGGGCGCCACCGCCTACGTCACCCTGGAACCGTGCGGCGGGCATGGGCGCACGCCGCCCTGTGCCGACGCGTTGATCAGGGCCGGGGTGGCGCGGGTGGTGATTGCCAGTGTCGACCGCTCCCAGCATGAGCATCATGGCATTGAGCGGCTTGAGGCGGCGGGTGTGCTGGTCGAACACTTGCCGTGTCCGGAGGCGCGCGAGTTGAACCAGGGGTTTTTTTCACGTACCGAACGCAAGCGGCCATGGTTGCGGATCAAGCTGGCCATGAGCCTGGACGGTCGCACGGCCCTGGGTAACGGGCAATCCAAATGGATCACCTCGCCCGAGGCCCGGGACGATGTGCAAGTGTGGCGCGCCCGGGCCTGCGCGGTGCTCACCGGCAGTGGCACGCTGCTGGCGGACAACCCGCGCCTGACGGTGCGCCTGCCCGACCCGCACGCGGCGTTTTCCGTTCCGCTGCGGGTGGTGCTCGACCAGCATCTCAAGGGCGATGCCCAGGCCCATGTGCTGGATGGCGCGGCACCGACCCTGGTGTTTCATGGGCCCGGCGTCCAGCCGGCGCACCCACCACCTGCGGGTGTGCGTTTCCGGCAGGTCGGGGTGGACGGCGAAGGGCTTGACCTGCGAGAGGTCATGACGGTCCTGGCTGAGGAGGGGTGCAACGAGGTCCAGGTCGAGGCCGGCCCGGTATTGTGTGGCGCCTTTGCGGCGGCAGGCCTGGTGGATGAGTGGCTGGTCTACATCGCCCCGCTGTTCCTGGGCAGTGATGCACGGCCGTTGCTGGCGCTGGATGGCTTGACCGATCTGGGGCAGGCGCAACCGTTGTCGATCATCGAGCAATGCCTGGTGGGGGCGGACATCCGGGTGCGATTGCGGCCGGTCGGCGCCCTGGCGTGATCGTTCCCACGCGCGTGGAAACGATCACTGCGCGATTATTTGCGGCAGGTCAAACCGATCTGCAGGCTGTTGCGCTCGAACAGTTGCCAGTACCCCGCACCCATGGAGGTGCGGCTGTGTTCACTGATCAGCGGGGCGACCCAGGTGAGCTGGTTGAAACCGGCTACCCGTGCGGCTTCTTCGTACACGCCTTGCTCCCAGCGATAGTAGGTAAACGGTGCGGGGGGCGATGACATGAACTGCGCGTTGCAGCGAAACCCGCCGGCGACCGGGGTTTCATCGAACACCTCAATCCCATAGCGAGTGAAATTGCCTTTTTGCAGTTCGAACGACGGGTTGGCGGTGTAGGCCACCAATTGGCCGCCGGGCTTCAGGTTGTCGGCGGCCGACTGAAACATCTTGCTCAGTTCGTCGACACTGCTGGCATAGTTGAACAGCCAGGCCGCCGTCACCATGTCGTAGGCGCCGATACGGCCCATCTTCGCCACATCCCGTACTTCGTAGGCGATACCGTCGTTGGCTTGCCGCGCCTGGTAAATCATGTTTTCGGAAATATCCACGCCATGCACCTTGGCCGCCCCCCAGTCCTTCAACTGGCGACTGAAGAAACCATGCCCACAGGCCAGGTCCAGGATACGCAGGCCCTCGACATTGCCGACCATGCTACGGAAGGTGTCGACCTCGACCTTGCGCTGAGAGGCCCTGGCGGTGAAATCCTCGAACTGTTCACTGATGCGTTCGTACACTTCTTTGGATTCTTTCATCTGCATGCCACTCCTTCGAATATGCGGGCTGGGTGATGAGCAAGCCTTGGTGGTTTTTATGCAAGGTGTTGCTTGCGATATTAGGCGAAACGCCTCGATTTAACAAACGGCTTAGTGGGTGGTGCTGCTCGATCGGGTCAGTCTGCTGATGGGAGAGCGTTGGGCTGATTATGCGCTTAGGGAATGTCCGGCATTGTTTTGATCATTATTTTTAATGATTAGCATAGATCCACAAAGCATTTCACAAGCCTGCCGGCGGGCATTATGGTCCTTCTCCACAGGTCAGCGTCGCTGCCATCCACGGAGGAATATCGTGATGTCCCACTTACCCCGGCAACTCAGGTTCGGTGCCATCCTCACCGGCGTCGGCACCGCGCAGAACGAATGGCTGCACCCGCAAATCCCCGGCGACGCCAGCGTGGATATAGAGTGGTATCGCGCCCAGGCGCAACAGGCGGAAGCAGCGAAGTTCGACCTGGTGTTCATCGTCGACAGCCCCTACATCACCCCGGATTCGGCGCCGCATTTTCTCAACCGCCTGGAGCCGCTGACCCTGCTCTCGGCCGTGGCCGGTGCCACTTCGAAGATCGGCCTGGTCGCCACCCTGACCACGTCCTATACCGAACCCTTCAACGTCGCCCGCCAGTTTGCCTCCCTGGACCTGATCAGCGGCGGCCGCGCCGGCTGGAACGTGGTCACCACCGGCCTGGAAGGCGCGGCCGGCAACTTCGGCCGTGAGCAGCATATCGACCACACCGAGCGCTATCGCCGCGCCGCCGAGCACCTGGAAGTGGTGCAAGGGCTATGGGATTCCTACGAGGACGACGCCTTCGTGCGCGACAAGGCCAGCGGCGTGTTCCTCGACCCGCAACGCCAGCATCGCCTGGACCACCATGGCGAGTTCTTCTCGGTGACCGGGCCGTTGAATATCGCACGCTCAGCCCAGGGCCAGCCGGTGATTTTCCAGGCGGGTATTTCCGAGTCCGGACGCAGCCTGGCGGCCAACTATGCCGAGGGCATTTTTGCCGGCGTGGGCAATTTCGAGGACGCCCAGGCCTACTACCGCGACATCAAACAACGCACCGCCGCCGCCGGACGCAACCCCGACCACGTGACCATCCTGCCGGGCATTTCGCCGATCATTGCCGATACCGACGAGCAAGCCCAGGCCATCGACCGCGAACGCAATGGCGAGCTGGATTTGAACAAGGCACTGGTGCAGTTGGGGCGACCGTTCAACTACCACGACTTCAGCCAGTACCCGCTGGATGAGCCGTTCCCGGACCTGGGCGACCTAGGCAGCAACGGCTATCGCGGGCATGCCGAAAACATCAAGCAAGTCGCCCGTGACCAGCAGTTGACCCTACGCCAGGCGGCGTTGCGTTTTGCCAAGCCGTTCTCGAGCTTTGTCGGATCCCCCAAGACCGTGGCGGACGAGATCGAACGCTGGTTTGTCGAAGGGGCGGTGGATGGTTTCAATATCCATGTCGGCGCGCCGGATGACTTTGCGCGGTTTACCGACCAGGTGCTGCCATTGTTGCGCGAGCGCGGGTTGTTTCGCAGTGAGTACAGCCACAGCACGTTGCGTGGGCATCTGGGCTTGCCGGTGCCGGTGAATCGGCATACGGCGGCAAGGAGCGAGGCGGCCTGAGGCTCACCACCATTTCCAGCGGCCCTGTTGTTTCAGGGTGGCGATAACGCCGTTGCGTTTATGCCTGATTTCCAACATCTCTCGGCGCATTTGTCGTTGGCGTTTGCTGTTCAGGCATAGAAGCCCGATCAACGGGCTTAGTAAGGCAAGGGTAAATAGGAGGTGATCGGGGCTGTAAAGGATTGTCGGCACTACGAGCAGTAAGTAGATGAGGAACACACCCACCTGAAGCCACACCCATCGTGGATAACCGTGAAGGACCAAGCTCTGCGCGACGCCGAATACCGCACACGCAATCCCGCCTGCGATGAAGAACGCATTACTGGTCAGTTCATCGGATGCGTGGGCGAAGTAGGTGAGATTCATCAGGGTGCCGGTGGTGGCAATCGAAAGGCACAAGGCTATAAGACCGCCAAACAACGCCAGTCTGTGACGCGCCCAAAGAGAGCGAGGATCTATAAGGTAAAGGGGCTCCTGGCGGTTTTTCATTCGCTGAACTCTTCGTAGATACCGATGGCCAGCGTCTTGGTGTTTCCGGACATACCGCTGCTGGCGAGGCCCAGTGCTGCTGCAATGGCATCATTTCGATGGGTCGCGATGATTGGTTTTATCTTTGTTGCTGGAATGCGTTTTGGCGCGTTACGTGCGGCTTGCTTGAGCTTGAGGAGCTTGGGTGTCAGGCGCGGGTCTTGGATTCTCAGGAGCTCATTCGTTAATTTTGCCCGTTCCTGTCGACTCAGCCCACGCAATACTTCTCTTAGTGGTTTACCTGTTGCGCGCTTGGACAGGTTGATTACTTTCACTGTCGTTACGGCAGAAGAGGCGACACCAAGTAAAGACACCGCATCCAGAGCTGCCATCATCCCTTCGTACCAAGCATTACTGTCCAGGTAGTCATTCATCTGCGGATCCCAAACTTCGTTTACCGTTCGATAGACTCCGGCGGCGCACTGGAACAACCCCGCTACTGCTGCTGCGGTGCCAATGAATGAGACAACAACACTTGCGCCACCCGTAAAAGGCATCAAGGCGATTCCGCTGTAAATAACATGCCAACTCAACAGCGCCCCGGTACACGTCACCGTCGTCCTCAAAGCCTCCGCTACCCATTCCGACTCCCGAGGCTCATGCTCCAACATCCGCTTGAACTCCACCGGCCCCACATACCTCGGCGCTTCCCGCAGCACCACTTTGATCGGCCGCACACTGCAAATCGCCTGGAACTCACGCAGCGTGACCACGTTGAAGTCCTCATCGATATACACCACGCCCGCGCCAATCAGCACCGGGTCGCTGTCGATGGCGAAGAACAGTCGACGCAGGTCGATGCTGCTTTCAATGCGTTGGCGGGTGGTGCGGTGGGCCGAGGGGAATCCATCGTTGAACAAGGCGGTCGTCATTCCTTAACTCCTGGGTTTTTGGGGAGTCGAGAGGGTAAAGACGTAGTGGCGCAAATTAATGTCGGACGTTTCGCCATTTCAAGGCAGGCACTTCCCGATCCCGCTTTGCCATCTTGTGAGCACCGTCTCGATTCGGGAACAGTGCGCCCCACGTCACTCCCGACGCACAACAGGACAAGGAGCCAACATGGCAGTCGATATGTTTTTGAAACTGGGCGATATCAAGGGTGAATCGCGGGACCAGGCCCATCGTGACGAGATCGACATTACCAACTGGGGCTGGGGTTTATCGCAAACGGGCTCGATGCATTCCGGCACGGGAGGCGGTTCGGGCAAGGCCGACTTTGCCAACCTGAACCTGACCAAACCCCTGGATAAATCCAGCCCCAACCTGATGATGGCCTGCGCCACCGGCAAGCATTACCCCGAAGCCAAA